>DASSED010000053.1:0-6465 GCA_035695405.1 Gemmatimonadales bacterium | reverse complement strand
CGGCTGGAGGTTCGATATATAGGTGAAGGTGGTCCCGGATCCCACCAGCACAGATCAGCTTCCCGCCTCTCTTGGCGAGCAGCGATTCGATGAACCCAAATAGCCTGGGCCGCCACTCAGGATCCAACCAAGGCCGGCGGTTTTTCGTGGCCCACACGAGGTGCACTCGGAGTGACAGATACGGTTCCGCCATCGTTCCACGTTAGAACCGTTCTTTGTTGGTGGAGCATCGCTCAAACGCCTGCCGGTGCCAAAATCTTCTCTCTAGACAGCAGTCGTAGTTGAACAGCACGACACGGATCGCCGGCTTCAGAGCGGTGATCGATACAGCGGGAATTGCCTTACGCCTGCATCTGGGAGGGAGCCAGGAGACGCTGCACGGCGGCGCACAGAGTTGCGGGACTGAACGGCTTCGGCAGGAATGCAAACGGCAGCTCGCTCACCTGGTCCGGACAGGCCGACATGAAGAGAATCTGGATGTTGGAGCGGCCTGCCAGGTGACGGGCCAACTCCAGTCCGTCCATCCGGGGCATCAGGAGATCGGTGACCACCAGACTCACCTCCGGCTCCGTCTCCAGCACCTCGAGCGCCTCGAAGCCGTCACGGGCTTCGAGGACCCGATAGCCATCGCCGGCCAGGACGCGCACCAACATCGCACGCAGCTCATCCTGGTCATCGACCACGAGCACGGTCCTGCCGGTTGCTTGAATCACCAGGGGCTGGGAGTGGAATGAGGCGATACGTTACCTCCGGGACCGAAGAATGGTAAGAGGGCCCCCCTGGCAGGGTGTCGGCGTGAGCCGTCACCGCAAGAAGAAGTGAGGCAGATCATTGAACCCCCCCACCTTGCTGCACTACCGTATACCAGCAGAAGACCACAGCCCAGAGTCCCAGAGTGTGAAATCCCTACTGCTCACCCTGCTCGCGCTGTTCATGGCGGAATGGTACGTCCGCCAGGGTTAGCGTTTTCCCGCCCCACGACCCGAACGCCATTTTACCCTTCCCACTCTCTCGATAGCTTTCACCCTCCCCCTGTGTCCGCCACCAAAAGGACGGCACACCTATGTCGCCCATCCGGTCCAGGATGGAAGCGGAGGACTGGCTCGCGAGACGGCTGGCACTGGAAGGACCCGGCCTGTGGAGCGTCCGCGAATACCAGGAATTGGGAAAAAAGCTGGCGCGGGAGTACCGGCCGCGCGGGCCCAAGTGGCAGGTAAAGGAATGGACTCCAGAGCCCGACGGCGCTCCGGTCTACGTGGTGACCCGGGGCGGTGATCTGGGCATCCTCCAGGTGGACGGTCCCGACCGCGCCCACGAGAAGGCCGACGCCGTGATGCAGGCCCTCAACGCCCTCGACGCCGAGATGGTGAGCCCCTAGACCCATGGCCCGACTGCTGGTGCTGTTCGTGACCGCGTTCGTGGACATGGTGGGGCTCACCATGATCATCCCCCTGCTCCCGTTCTACGCCACCGAGCTCGGCGCCAGCGCCACCTGGGTCGGCGTGCTGGTCTCCTCCTTCTCCGTGGCCCAGCTGGCCGTGGCCCCGCTCTGGGGCCGCTTCTCCGACCGCTACGGCCGCCGGCCCGCCATCCTCGCCGGCCTCATGCTCACCGCCTGCGCCTACGTCATCTTCGCCTTCGCCGGCTCCCTCGCGGCCCTGCTCCTCTCCCGCCTGGTGCAGGGGATGGGCGGCGGCACCATCGGGGTGGTGCAGGCCTACGTGGCCGACGCCTCCTCGCCCGGCGAGCGCACCAAGAGCCTGGGCTGGCTCTCGGCCGTGACCAGCCTGGGCGCCGTGGCCGGGCCGGCGTTCGGGTCGGTGATGATCAGTATTGGAGGAAAAGGCGCGCCCGGGCTCGCCGCGGCGGCGCTCTCGCTCCTGACGGCCGCCTTCGCCGCCCGGTTCCTGGTCGAGTCCCGCCAGGTGACGCCCAGCGGCTCTCACACCCTCCCCGCTGGCACCACCCCGCGCCAGGCGATCGGGCGGGTGCTCTCCCACTGGCGCGAGCCCGCCTCCCGGCTCATCTGGATCTACACCATCGGCATCGGCGCCTTCTACGGCACCATCCAGGTGGTGCCCTTGCTCCTGATGAACCGGCTCGGCGTGACCGAACGGAACATCGGCTACTTCGTGATGTACCTGGGCGGGATGGGCGTGGTGGTCCGCTCGCTCCTGCTGGGCCGAGCGGTGGACCTGCTGGGAGAGGCGCGGCTCTCCCGGCTGGGGCTGGTGCTCCTGGCGGCCGGACTCGGCTCCACCGGCCTGGCCACGCACGGCGGCCTCATCCTCCTCGGCTTTACCCTGATGCCGCTGGGCACCGCGTTTCTCTTTCCCTGCGTCACCGGACTCCTCTCCCGGGTGGTGCCGGGCAACCAGCGCGGGCTCTACATGGGGGTCCAGCACACCTTCGGCGGCGCATCCCGGGTGGCGTTTCCCCTGGCCGCCGGCTTCCTGATGGATCATTTCGGGGTGGGAGTGCCGTTCTGGATTGCGGCGCTGCTGGTGCTGGCGACGCTGCCGTTCGCCTGGGGTCTGGCCCACGCGCTGCCGCCCGAGACCCCGGCGACCGTGGCGGTGCGCACGGTCTCGTCCGCCGATGTGACCGGGGAGTTTCCGGTAGAGCCGGTGCTGGAGCCGCGACCCGAGCCTACCGAAGCAGCCGCGCCGCCATCCCAGCCAGCGCCGCGCTCAGGAGTATGACGGCGGCGCAGCCTCTCCTGGCCCCGGCATTCGCCGGCGGCTGAGCCGCCGGGCTGACCCGGGGCGTCTCTCGTCCTGCCAGCGCCTCGGCGAACTCATCGGCGGTGGCGTAGCGCTCGGCCGGATCCTTGGCCAGGGATCGGACGATCGCAGCCTCCACCTGCTCCGATACCGGCACCATCGGCCGGAGCGGGCGGGGCGGTCCCATGAAGCGGCGCATCAGCGTGGCCTGCGGGTTGGGGCCCTTAAACGGCGGTTCGCCCGCCAGCATCTCGTACAGCACGCAGCCGAGCGCGAAGATGTCGCTCCGGCCATCGATCGCCTTGTCGGCGCTGGCCTGCTCCGGGCTCATGTAGGTGGGCGTGCCCACCACCATCCCGGTGGCCGTGAGCTTCTCCTGCATCTCGCTCACCGCGCGGGCCACCCCGAAGTCGGCCACCAGCACCTGGTCTCCCTGCAGCAGGATGTTGTCGGGCTTGATGTCGCGGTGGACCACGCCGCGCTCGTGGGCGTAGGCCAGGGCGCCTGCCGCCGCGCCGGCGATCCGGAGCGCTTCGTCCGGCGCGAGCTGGCGCTCCCGCTGGAGCCGTTCGTAGACGTTCTCACCCTCGACCAGCGGCATCGTGAACCAGAGCAGGCCGCCGCCGGTTTCGGCCGGACCCGCCGTCTCGCCCGAGTCGAAGATGCCGAGGATGTTGGGGTGCTTGAGGCTGGCGGCGACCCGGATCTCCCGCTTGAACCGGTCGGCGCCGATGGTCGAGCCCAGCTCGGCGTGCAGCACCTTGAGCGCCACCTGCCGGTCGTGGGTGAGATCCCGCGCGAGGAACACCGTCGCCATGCCTCCGCGGCCGAGCTCGCGCTCCACCTGGTAGCGATCGGCCAAGCCGGTCTGGAGCTGCAGGCGCAGGTCTGCCAAATCAACCTCTGGTCGAAAAAGGGAGTGGGATTATCGCTGGGAGAATGCTGCTGCGTAAGGACCGGTCCCTTGACATGAGTTTCCTCGGACCTATATCAGCGAGATCGTCACCAACTCATTTTCCCTTGCGAAAGGCGGTCTTCCATGGACATGCGCCAAGGTTGGTTGTGGTCGACAATCGGTTCGGTTGCTCTGGTCCTGGCAGTCGGCGGGTGCGGCGACGACAACAGCATCACCTCACCACCGACGTTCAGTCCGGTAGCGGTGGTAACGCAGGACCAGCTGAAGGCCGCACTCGAACAAGCGGTGGGGGTGAGTGCCGGCGATCCCGTGCCCGATGGAAACGCGGGCCTCAATCTGAACATGTGGGCGACGGTCGTGGATACGGCAGGGGTGGTCGTCGCGGTGGTGTACACCGGTGCCAAGGAAGGCGATCAGTGGCAGGGAAGCCGGATCATCTCAGCGCAGAAAGCCAACACCGCAATGAACTTTAGCCTGGACGCAGCCTACACCGGTTTCTCCGGCCTGGCGCTCTCGACCGCCAATCTGTATTCCGCTACCCAGCCTGGCGGGAGTCTCTATGGTCTGCAAGAGGCCAACCCCATCAATGAAGATGTCGCCTACGGAGGAGACATAGCGAGCTACGGCACAGCGAGCGACTACATGATCGGGAAGCGGATCGGTGGGACGAACGTGTTTGGTGGCGGATTCCCGCTCTATGATGCCGCCGGCAACCTGGTCGGAGCGGTTGGAGTGAGCGGCGACACCTCCTGCGCCGACCACGCCATAGGATGGAAGACCAGGTTCTATCTCAACCTCGCCAACGTGCCCGGCGGAGTCGCGCCTGACGGGTCCGACAACATCATCTACGATATCGACGGCAGCGGAACCAGCGCGAGCGGATTCGGCCACCCCCACTGTTTGGATGCGGCTGCGGAATCAGCGGTTTCGGCCGATCTGCCGGTAAGTTTCCCAATCGGGCCTCCTCCCACAACCTGACCCCTGTTGCAACAGAGCGCCAAGCAGAGACCGGCGTGACCGAGGAACAGTCAAGTCCTCGGTCACGAGGCCAATCGCGAGCCTTGACATGAGGTGACTCGCGCCTATATCAGCGAGATCGTCACCAACGTCTCCATCCACCGGGGAGAGGCTCTTATGCCCATGATCTCGCGTGTGTCACTGGTGCTCATTGGCCTGCTCGGGGTCCACGGCCGCTCGGAACCCAAGCCGCTGGCCGCGAACCCGGCTGGGGACCTGACCGGCGAGTGGCGCGCCAAGCTGCAGTTCACCAGCGGCGCGTTCGCTCCCATCAAGGACCTGGAATTCATGTACAGCTTCAATCAGGGCGGCACCATGACCGAGTCCTCCAACTACGACGCGTCGCCGCCGGTGCCGCCGGCGTACGGGATCTGGCGGAAGACCGGGGACCGGACCTACGAGGCCAAGTACGAGTTCTATGTGACCAAGCCGCCGGCCAACTTCGACGAGATTGCCAAGGCGGGTGGCTGGGGTCCGGCGGGCCGGGGCATCTTCGTGGAGCGGATCACGGTTTCCGCCGACGGCAATTCCTTCACCTCCAAGATCAAGTACGACCAGTTCGACACCGCCGGGAAACCGGCCGAAGGGGGTGGCGAGGCCACCGGCAAAGGTGTCAAGTTGACGTTCTAGGGAATGAAAGCCCGGGAACTCCCCGGGCTTTTTGTTGAGCCACTGTGGAGACGCGATGACCGATCTTCTGGCGGTGTGCCTGCTCGGCTTCTTCCTGGGGATGAGGCACGCCACCGATCCCGACCACGTGATCGCGGTGACCACCATCGTCTCCCGCCAGCGGACCCCCACCGGCGCCGCCTTCATCGGGGTGCTCTGGGGTGTGGGCCACACGCTCACTATTCTGGTGGTGGGGGCGGGGATCATCCTGCTCGGGTGGGTGATCCCGCCCCGGGTCGGCCTCTCGCTGGAGTTCTCAGTGGGGCTGATGCTGATCCTGCTGGGCATCATGAACCTGACCGGCGTGCTCCAGCGCATCACCGAGAGCACCACGCCGGCGGGAAGCCGGCCCGGCACGGTCCACACCCACCCGCACGCGCATGACGACTACGTCCATTCCCACCCCCACGGCCACGAGCCCGAGAGCCATTCCCACGCCCCGGATGCGACGCCGCTCGCCCGGCTCGACCGCCGTCTGGGTGGGCTCGGGCTCTACCAGGCAGTGCGGCCGCTGGTGGTGGGGATCGTTCATGGGCTGGCCGGCTCGGCGGCAGTCGCGCTGCTGGTGCTGGCCACGATCGGAAACACCGCCTGGGCCATCCTCTATCTCCTGGTCTTCGGCGTGGGCACGATCGTCGGCATGATGCTCATCACTGCGGGTATCGCCTGGCCGGTGAGCTACGCCGGAGCCCGGTTTGCCGGCCTGCCTCGGGTGATTCGAATCGCGTCCGGTGTCGTCAGCCTGGTGGCAGGGCTGGCGCTGGCCTACCGGATCGGGGTGGTGGATGGGTTGTTCGGCGCCAATCCCAGCTGGACTCCTCGTTAGCCTTTTCTACCGTTCGAGACGTCGCGCTACCTCATGTAGCAGCGTGTCATTCGAGAACGGCTTGTCCAGCCTGGGCACGTCCGTGGGAAACTCCGGTGGCAGAGGGTGTGATTGGTCGTCCATATGGATCACCGGCACCTGGGGAAACTCGGTACGTATCCGGGCGACCAACTCTGCGCCGCTCGCCGCCGGCATGATGCTGTTGGTAATCACTAAGTCGAAGTGGGCGTCGGCCAACAATCGGATCGCTCCGAATGGCGGGTTAAGGATGACCACCTCGTACCCAGCGTCTTCCAGGGCGCGGGCCACGAAGT
>DASSED010000052.1:0-3051 GCA_035695405.1 Gemmatimonadales bacterium | reverse complement strand
ACTTCGTCGATCACCTCGACCCCGAGCGACTTGGCCTTGTCCAGCTTGCTCCCGGCGTCGTCGCCGGCCACCAGGGCGTCAGTCTTCTTGCTGATGCTTCCGGCGACCCGTCCTCCCGCCTCTTCTATTAAGGAAGTGGCCTGCGAGCGGGATAGCGTCGGCAGGCTCCCGGTCAGGACGTAGGTCTTGCCCGAGAGTGTGCCGTCCGCCTTGGCGGCGGTGGGCTCGACGGTGTTCACCCCCGCCTGCTTCAGGCGTTTCAGCAGGTCCTGATTTCGCTCCTCGTTGAAGAAGGCGGTCACCGATTTGGCGATCACCGGGCCGATCCCCTGGATCCCGCTCAGCTTCTCTTCCCGCGCGGCGGCCGACAGGGCGTCGAGATTGCCGAAGCGCCGGGCCAGGAGCTGGGCCGCGGTAAAGCCCACGTGAGGGATGCCGAGCCCGAAGATGAGGAGTGAGAGCGGCCGCCCTTTCGACTCCTCGATCGCGGCGACCAGCTGATCGGCCGACTGTTTGGCGTAGCGTTCCAGCGTCACCAGCTTCGCCGAGCTGATGTTGGTATAGAGGTCGGCCACGTTCTGGATCACCCCTTGGTCCAACAGCTGCCGCACTCGCTCGTAGCCCAGTCCCCGGATGTCCATGGCGCCCCGCGAGGCGAAGTGCACCACGCCCTCCAGCACCCGGGCGGGGCAGGAGACGTTGGGGCAGTAACGCATCGCCTCGCCTTCGATCCGGGGCGTGGGGCTGTTGCACGCGGGGCAGTGGTCCGGCATCTGCCAGGGCTCGCCCCGCTCGACGCCGGTCTGGATGATCGGCCGCACGATCTGGGGGATCACCTCGCCGGCCCGAATCACTTCGACTCGGTCGCCGATGCGAATGTCCTTGGTGGCGATCAGGTCCTCGTTGTGAAGCGTCGCCCGCGACACCGTGACGCCGGTGATCTGCACCGGCTGAAGCAGGGCCCAGGGATTGAGCGCGCCGGTGCGGCCCACGTTCACCTGGATGTCGAGCAGCTCGGTCTCGGCGACTTCGGGCGCGAACTTCCGGGCGATGGCCCAGCGCGGCTCGCGGCCGCCGACCACGCCCAGCTCGGTGTGCAGTGCGAGGCGATCCACCTTCACCACCACGCCGTCGGCCTGGAAATCGAGGTTGGGGATCAGCGCCTCGTAGCTTTCGATCGCGGTCTGCACCTCGTCCAGCGTGTTGAAGCGTTTGCGATGGGGCTCGACCTGGAAGCCCCAGCTGGTGAGAAGATCGAGGATCTCCGATTGCGTGCGCGCGTTGAGCCGGCCCTCGATGATCTCGACCGCGTAGGCGAACATCCGGAGCCGGCGGCGCCGAGTGACGTTGGGATCGAGCTGGCGGAGTGCGCCCGCGGCCGCGTTCCGGGGATTGGCGAAGAGCGACTCACCCTGTTTCTCCCGCTCTTTATTGACCCGGGTGAAGCTGACGAAGGGGAGGTACACCTCGCCCCGAATCTCCAGTCGCTCGGGGTGATTTGTTCCTTTAAGTGAAAGCGGAATGTCGTTGATTGTACGCAAGTTAGGGGTAACGTCCTCACCTATTGTCCCATTGCCGCGCGTGGTTCCCACAACCAGGCGGCCGCTCTCATAGGTGAGGCTCACCGCGGTGCCATCGATCTTTACTTCGGTGGTGTAGCCGGCGGTTCTTACTTCAGGCGCGAGCCGCGCATTCCGTTCTTCCCAGGCCGACAATTCTTCGCCGCTGAACGCGTTTGCCAGTGAGAGCATGGGGCGCAGGTGCCTGTGCTTGGCCAGCGCGCTGGTTGCGACGGCACCCACGCGCTGCGTCGGACTGTCCGGCGACTGCAGCTCGGGATGCTCGGCCTCCAGCGCCTGCAGCTCCCGGAAGAGGCGGTCGTACTCGGCGTCCGAGATCTCGGGTGAGTCGAGCACGTAATAGGCGTTATTGGCTCGGTCGATCTGCTCGCGCAGACGGGCCATTTGTTCCGCTGAACTCATGGCTGGGAAAATAGTGACTGCGAGGGTGCCCTTGCGAGGAAGCTCGGTCAATCTGCTCGCGCAGGCGGGGCGATTTGCTCTGCGGGCGACGGTGAGCCCGTTTGGAGGTCGCCCCGCGCAGGCGTGATAATCGACGCTCTAGGTCTCCATAATCTTACGACCGGCTTTGCGTCTTCTGACGCGACCCTTTCCTTTGGGCGTCTTCGTGGCTCGCTTCTTGGCGCGGGTCATTCGCCCGCCGCGGCTTTTCTTGGCCATCGGTTCCACTCCTAGTTGGCGTGCGACATTCGCTGCTTACGTCTCCACGCTTCCGCTCAGCACGACTGAACACTATGCCAATGCAGGGATGAAAAATCAATCTAGGGCGAACTCGGCAAGTCGTCGCCGCAACTCTCTCGGAGCGGCCTCACCACTGTTCTGTGGGGCCGTTAAGTTCTTGAGACCGACCAGCCCGCCTATCCTTGGCCTCCGGGAGGACCATCTGCGGCACTCTTTGCTCTCGATCATCGGGTTGGTCATCTGCTCCAACCTGACCGTCCCCGCAACAGCCGTTGAAGCCCAAGCCAAACGTCCCCTAGCGCTGGCGGACCTGCTCAAGGCTGTTCGGGTCAGCGATCCACAACTTTCGCCGGATCAACGCCGCGTCCTGTTCGTGCGCACCACGACGGACTTGTCGTCGGGCAAACGGAACCCTGACATTTGGGTAGTGCCGGCCGACCGATCCGCCCCGCCCAGCCCACTGATTACCAGTCCCAAGAGCGACGATTCACCGCGGTTTCTGCCCCATGGCCGCATCGCATTCATCTCGGCGCGCCACGGCACGCCTCAGGTGTACACCGCCGATGCCGGCGGCCGGAACCCAAGAGCCATAACCCATCTCTCCGCCGGCGTTCAAGCACCACTGGTGGTTTCGCCGGATGGCAAGATGGTGGCGTACGTGTCCGATGTTTTTCCCTCCTGCACCAGCGAAGCGTGCAATGCGCGCCTGCGCGATTCGGTCGCCAAGGATCCGGTCAAGGTCCACACCCTGACGCGCCTGCCCTTTCGGCACTGGAACGAATGGTGGGAG
>DASSED010000051.1:0-3454 GCA_035695405.1 Gemmatimonadales bacterium | reverse complement strand
GGCCACGATCACCATTCACAACGACTACGCCGACCGCGAGATCTGGTATGTCTACATCTGGAAGTGTGAGGAGAGTCCGAACAGCACGGATAGATTGGGACGCGAGACCACCATCGGGCCCGGCGACTCCTTCGATTTCACCGGCGAACCCGGTTGTTACCATGTTCGAATCGTGACGGGAGACGATCCGCCGATCACCAAGGACTATGAGAGGACGGTCGATGCGGGGAAGGGTGAGGTCATCGACGTTCCTGGTTGTGTGCTTCACTGCCGGCTCGAATAGACGAACGCCCGCCATTGCTGGCGGGCCTTCGGATGGGGTTGTACATGATCAAGGCACACCCTGCTACGGCCGCCAGTTGGGCGCGCCATCGTTCGAAGGACTTCGGGTGACCCGAGTCTGGTGGGAGCCATCGGCCTGCATGACATAGATCTCCCGATTCCCCTGGAGCCGACTGAAGACTAGCCGGCTCCCATCGGGGGACCACGAGGGAGAGTCGTCGGACGGGTCGTCCGTGAGCCGGGTACAGGTCGCCGCTGCGAGGTCGAGCACGAAGATGCCATCGGCCGCGACTGCCAGCCTGGACGGATCCGGGGACCAGGACACGCTGTGAACGGTTGGGAAGTCGCAGCCAGGGGGAGGAGTACTTTGTCCCGGGAGAGCGAGGTCGGCCAGGCGGAGAATGCCGGTATTCGTAGTGTCATTGACCACATTCACAACGAACGCGATTCGGTGCCCGTCCGGAGACCAGGAGATTGCACCGAAGAGTCCATCCGCGTCGCAGCCGACGTTGAACGCCTCCTCCCCGGAACCATCGATATGGAACAATCGCACGGGTGGGCACTCGGCCAAGCCGACCGGGACCGGGCCAGATGTTTTTGCCAAAGCCAGCCGTATGCCGTCGGGCGACCAGGCTATGGCGGAGCTGGGCCCGGCGAACTCCCTCCGCGCGCCGCCTTGGACATCGGCGATGGTGAGGAGGAAAGAGTCCACAGGTAGAGGTCCGGTGGACGCCGGTGTGGTGTAAAACGCGATGTGGGTGCCATCCGGAGCCCAGGCGGGAGCGGCGTGCGGTGGCTGAATATCAGGGAACAGGCGCTCTGTGTGAGAGCCATCGTCGTTGACCACATAGATAGCGGATTGCCCGCCGAACGCGTCGGAGCTGGTATAGGCGATCTCGTGCCCGCGACCCGCGCGGGCCGAAGCGGTACACTGGATCTCGAATTCGGCGGTGGCGAGTCCCCCGATGGAGATGGCGAGGCTGCGCGAAGTCGGCTCGACGCTACAGTTCGGGTTGACAGCGCCGAGCCTCACCGTACGGTCCCCGGCCGGAACCGTGACGAGGACGACTCCATCGGACTCTACTGCCGCCGCGCTGTCGTCGTCCACCATGACGTCATACCCGCTGGGGTCGCGATCGCTGCCGTTGGTCTGCACCGTCACCACCAGCATCCCGTTGGCTCGGTGACAAGTGACCTCGAATGCGACCTGTGCTGTATCGCCGGCCACTACCGTAGTTGACTGTCGGGCCGGCCCGAGCGGAGTACAGTTGGGCCCGATGCCTTCCAGAGCAACCTCGTACTCGCCGGGCGCGATCGCGTTCAGGAGTACGGACAGTCCCGGCACCAAGCGGTGCTCGATCGTGCCACTGACGACCACGAGGAATCCATCCGGGTCGGATCCCTCGCCGACCACGGACGCCGTCATCTCGAGCGCGCCGCTGGCGGGGCCTAGCGTCTCCCCGGTGCACGCTGGGGAGCTCAGCAGGACGACCAGCAGCACGATGCGGTCCGCCGTCATGGTCCCCATGCAGGATCCGTGGCATCGCCTGACAGGGTGAGGCGCTCAAATTCACTGCCGTCAGCGCGAACGATGAAGACGTCGCTCAGGAGTCCCTCATCGGGGCCTAGGGTTAAGTGAAAGGTCAGCCGACTGCCATCCGGCGACCAATCGGGCACGCCTGCCTCCGGGGTGTCCGATTCACCCGGTACCGGCACCCGGATCAGGCTGGCACCGTCTGGGCTCACCAACCAGAGTTCGGAGGAGGGGAAACTGTCGCCGGCCAGAAATGCGATGCGGCTGCCGTCGGGTGCCCAGACCGGAGCCGTGCCGTCGCTCACGTCGATCTCAAAGGACGCGACGATTCGAGCGTTGGTTCCATCGCTGCGCGCAACGTGGAGCTCCCCCAGGAAGCCGCCCGCCACATACGCCACGCTCTGTCCGTCTGGCGAGGGGACGACCGTTCCCCCGCTGACATCGTCAGGCAGGGTGAACAGTCGGGTAAGATCGGTCCCGTCCGCGGCCACCCGAAACGCCGCAAAGCTGTTTGGCTCGACCTCAGCTGCGAAGAAGACCCGGCCGTCCGCGAGATAGTGCGCACTGGTCACGTGGGTGCTGGTAGAAGCGGACAGGAAGCGCGTGTTCGCGCCGTCGCGCTGGACACTCGAAAGTCGCCCGTCCTCGGATAGGCACAACAGGCGATCGCCGTCTGGGGACCAGGCCGGGCGATTGCCGGATGGGAGGCACCCGGCCAGCTCGACCGCGGGGCCGCCGGAAACCCGCTGAACCAACACTGAGGATCCGACAACCGCGAGAAACCTTCCGTCGGGGGACCAGGAAGGACGGTGTACGGACTCAAGGGCAAAGCTGTGCAGAGGGACCCCACTGACACTTTGGATGTCGACTGAGGACGAGCGGACGAATGCGATCCTGCCGGACGGCGGAGGCCAACAGCGAACCACGAATGCCGTGCTGGCCTCTCCGCCGGGCGGCACATCGACGGTGACCGGGTTCTGCCCCTGTACGCTGCAGTTCGCAGCCAGCCCGGAGAGGCGCACGAGCTGGTGCCCTGCTGCAACCCCGTCGATGCGAACCTGGTCCGACAATCCGACAGCGCGAGTGAGTGATGGATCGAGTGCGACGAGATATCCGTCGGGATCGATCACAGACCCCGAGGTAGCCACGGCTACGAGTACCGTCCCTGTAGGGACTGCAGGGTCAGTGCATGTCACCGCGAAATCCGCCGACGCCGTTGTTCCGCTCACGGCGGTCACGGTGCGCGACCCTCCACCGTCGACTGCACAGCCGGCTGCTACGCCACCGAGATCGACGGTATGCACGCCCGGCGTTACGCCGCTCTCGAGCAGTGTGTCCACCAGGGCGATCGGGACCGCTTGGCGACCGTCGATCGATGCGGTGTATCCGTCAGGATCCGTGCCGGTGCCGGAGGTTTGGGTAATGACTTGGAGAGCGGCCGGGGCCGGCCCGGCCAGGTCTTCGCCTTGGCCGCAGCTGGAGAGAGTCAGCGAGACGGTGCCCATCAGCGCCAAGACCCAGCACCTGGCACTGCGATCGCGAGGCATGAGGGACCTGATCGGGTAGGGCCGGCGACCCGGCCGGAGTCACCGCCAATATGCGGCCCGCTTGGCGGAGTCCGCAAGCGAGCCGTATGTT
>DASSED010000050.1:0-9801 GCA_035695405.1 Gemmatimonadales bacterium | reverse complement strand
CGTCGCGGGCGATCGAGTTCTTATAGCCTTCGATGCGCTGAAGAATGTATTCCTGGTAATGCTGTTTGTCCGAGTAGGGTGAGCGGCGCCGCTGGGTCTGGCGTACCTCGGTGACCGTCAACATGGCTCGACGTGCACCGTCACTTCATCCAGCTGGAGGGTGTCCCGAAGCCGGTCCTCCACCTGATCGGCAATCCGGTGAGCGTTGGTGACATTGGACTGCCCGTCCACAGCTATGGTCAACTCGGCAAACCGGCGGTCGCCGGCACTGCGGGAACGAATCGCATACGCCGAGACCACCCCGTCCACCTCCTCGGCCTCGCGCTGAATCGTGGTCTGATCGGCCGCCCGCTCATCCACCAGGCTAGGGATCGACCGGCGCAATATCTGATACCCCGCGCGACCGACCAACAACGCCACCACCAGAGCCAGCACGGGATCGGCCCACGCGAGTCCCGCGTGAGCCAGTGCCAGTCCGCCCAACACGCCCAGAGTGATGAACACGTCGGTTCGAGTATGGAGCGCATCGGCCAGGAGAAGATCACTTCCTAGTCGTCGTCCCGCCCGGGTCTCCGACCAGACCACACCCACGTTCACGGCCAGGGTCAGGACCAACAGGCCCAGGGCGATATTCGAGACGTTCAGCGGCGGGGGCCCTGAGATGAGACGGGCCACCGCACCGCGCACCAGCTCGAAGATCGAGAGGGCGAGCAGGAGAGCGATGAGCAAGGCACCCAGAGTCTCGAACTTCGCGTGTCCATACGGGTGATCCTCGTCAGGGGCCTTGGCGGCGACCCGGACCACAAAAATGGCAAAGAGATTATTGGCCGAATCGACTGCGGATTGGAGGGCATCGCCGAACACCGCCAGCGAATTTGTGTCGACACCCACCATGAACTTCACGACCACGACCACGACGTTGGCCACCAATATGGCACCAAGCACCCGACGGACTCGAGACGATTTTACCCGAGGGTCGACACCGCTGGGCATGGGTGCAAGGTGGGGTTTGCGGGTCGCGGTGTCAACGACTGCCGGACGATGCTAGCCGGCCCGCAGCACCGCGCCCTTCAAGTAACCGGTCTCGGGAACGGTCACTACCTCCGGATGGTCCTCGCCCTGGCCCAGGACTCTCTCCAGTACGATGCGGCGGCCACTGTCTCCGCCGGCCTCGGCCAGCATCCCCAGAAACTGGGGGAGCCGTACGTGAAAGGAACAGGACGCGGTCAGGAGGAATCCTCCCTGGTTGAGGAGCCGCATGGCTCGAAGATTGATCTCCCGGTAGCCCCGAAGCGCAGCTGGTACGGACGACCGCGACTTGGCGAAGGCCGGCGGATCGAGCACGATGGCGTCGAAGCGTTCGCCGGCCCGCTCCAACTCTCTCAGCGTCTGAAACGCATCTCCCTCGTGCCATTCGATGTTGTCCAGATGGTTCAGGGCCGCATTCGCTGCGCCCCGGTCCAGCGCGTCGTGACTCGAGTCGAGCGCCAGGACCGTGCTGGCTCTCCCGGCCAGATGAATGGCGAACGAGCCATGGTAGGCAAATGCATCAAGGGCCCGTCCACCATGAGGCATGAGCTGCCCCGCGAGGATTCGGTTGGTTCGCTGATCGAGAAACGCACCGGTCTTCTGACCTTGCCACGGAGCCGCAAAGTAGCGCACCGCTCCCTCGTGGACCTCGATCTGCCGCGGCACCGAGCCGTACACCTGAACAGTTTCAAGCGGGAGGCCCTCGCGTTGCCGAACCGGCGCATCGTTTCGGAGGAGAAGCCCCTGGGGTGCGAGGGTCTCCACCAGAGTCGAGGTGACCATCCCCCGCATGGTCTCGAGTCCGGCAGAGAGAATCTGCGCTACGATCCAACGATCGTACCGGTCGACAATGAGGGACGGCAGCGCGTCCCCCTCGCCATACACAATGCGATACGCGGTTGCATCGATCCCGCTTCGGACTGCGGCGCTCCGGCTCAGCCGGTCGGTCCACCAACTCTGGTCGATGGGCCGCTCCGTGCGCTCCAACAGCCGCAGGCGAATTTCCGATGCCGGAGAGTAGAGCGCCTGCCCGATAAAGCGCCCTCGATGGTCCTTGACCGCCACCAGGCCAGGAGACTCGGGTCCTTCCAGCACCTCGGTTCGGTAAATCCAAGGATGTCCCCGGACCCATCGCTCGGCGCCCCGAGAGGTCACTCGGGCGATCATGCCCGATCGGGACGCAGGACCGTGGCCCCCCGCAGATAGCAATGCTTGATTTCCGCGCGACTCCGAGAGGTATACGCGTGGACCAGCAGGCGGATGCAATTGGGAAGCGAGCCGGGCACTGGAATTTCGGTGGCATGCAGCAGCGCCACGATATTCCAGCCGAACTCCTCCGCGGCCCGGGCGGGAAAAGCCGCATCCAGGTCTCGGGTGACGGTAAACAGCGCACTGACGATATCGTCAGGCTGCAACTGGTTGGCTTCGATCAACGCGCGCAGCAGCTCGTCGGTGGCATCCAGGATCTCCTGTGCATCGTTGCGAGCGACCGTGGTTGCTCCGCGAATTCCCTGCAGCCGGACCGGAGATGGCATGGCCCATAATGTAGCGGCTCTCCTGCGGCTGATGCTGGTCACCGACGACCGGTTGGTGCATGGAAGGGATATCGTGGAGCTCGCCCTGGCTGCCGAGCGGGGAGGAGTCACTTGCGTTCAGCTTCGGCTCAAGCAGGCGAGTGCGCGCGACCTGGTGGCACTGGTGCGCACCCTGCTTCAAGCTCTCACCGTGCCGGTTCTGGTCAACGATCGTCCGGATGTCGCCATCGCAGCCGGCGCGGCCGGGGTCCACCTCGGTCCCGACGATGTTCCGGTGGAACTCGTCCGAAGGATGGGGCCCCCGGATTTTCTCATCGGCGCGTCGGTAGGAAATGAATCGGAGGCGCTGCGGGCCGGAAAGGCGGACTATTGGGGAGTGGGACCCTGGCGAAAGACTCACACCAAGGGAGATGCAGGCGCCGGACTTGGCCCCCAGGGGTTTCGGCGTATCGTCCTGCTGGCCTCGGGAAAACCGTGCCTGGCTATTGGGGGAATTCAGCCGGAAGACGTTCTTGCTGTCCTAAAAGCTGGAGGAAAAGGGGTAGCTGTCGCGTCGGGCATCCTGTCTAACATGGATGTTGAGGAGGCTGCTCGCCGCTATCGCGCATCGAGCTCATCGGCTCAGGCTCAGCTCCCCCCGCCGAATCTTCCGAACTGCCCGTAGATGCTCGGCGTAGGTGCGCGAGAAGATATGGCGACCATCGGGCCGGGCCACAAAGTACAAGTATTGGACTTGTGCCGGATACAGTGAGGCCTCGATGCTGCGCCTGCTGGGTGAATTGACCGGGCCAGGGGGGAGGCCCGGATGCAGATACGTGTTGTAGGGCGAGGGAATCTGATAGTCCTTCTCGAACAGCCGAGTCTTCCGGCGCCCGCGCTTCAAGCGAATGGCGTACTGGACCGTTGGGTCGGCTTGCAGCGCCATGCCGATACGAAGGCGATTGCGGTAGACGCCCGCGATCGTTTCCCGCTCTTCATCGGCCCGGGCCTCGCCTTCGACGATGGACGCGAGAGTAACCAGCGAGAGGCGGCTCATCTTGAGGGAGTCGAGCCGGCGATCCCACTCCGGCTTCCAGGCGGAATTGAAGCCTTGGACCATGATGCGGACGAGCTCGCTCGCGTTCACATCGGCCGGCAGGACATACGTCTCGGGACGCAGAAAGCCCTCCAAGGAGCTCGCTGGAAAGCCCAGGAGCGCGGTGGCGGCTTTACTGTCCCGTGCAGCCACCAGAAACGAGTCTTCCGGAACCCCCAGCCGTTCTGCCGCCAGCTCGGCGACATCCATCAATGTGAGGCCTTCGGGTACGGTGAAGCGAAGAGCCGCCTTTTTGCCGTGGGCGAGCATGTCGAGCACGGCCCAGGCCGATGTGCCCGCGGGAAACTGGTACACTCCAGAATGGACTGTGCGATCCACTCCCCGGATGCGGGCCATGAGCTTGAACCAACGCGGATGGGCAATGACATGGTGGGCGGTGAGGCTGTCGGTCACCACGCTGAACGACGCTCCCGGCGGAAGGATGACTCGGGTGGTCTGGGCGGAGCCACTGCAGGCAGACAGAGCCGACAGCGCGGTCACAATTCCCCTGCGGCGGACACGCAGCATCCCGGATCGGCTCACCTGCGCTCCATTGTATCCGCCCGGTCCGTTTCGCCGGCCACGTCCGCTCCAGGCCGCTGGTTCCTTCTCGCATCCAGGAAATGCTGGAGCAGCACCGCGGCTGCCAGCGCATCGACGTCGCTCTTGCGCCCCCGGGTCGAGCCACCCTGGGCTCGAACGGTGGCCAGCGCTCGGGCGGTGCTGAGTCGCTCGTCCCACAGCTCCAACGCCAGGCCGGTGCGTTGGGCGATGGCTTCGGCCAGCTCCCGGGCGGCACCGGCGCTGGCTTCTTCGTGACCTTCCAGCGTGAGGGGAAGGCCCACCACCACGCCCACGGGAGCATGCACCGAGATCAGATCCAACAGCCGGCCCATGGGAAAACGCTTTCCCGGGCGCCGAGTGAGCGTTTGCAATGGGGTGGCGAGCGCTTGAGTATCATCACTCAAGGCGATGCCGATCCTGACTTCACCCCAGTCGATACCCAGAATCCGACCAGCAGGAGGAATCATCGTTAGAAGGTAAGAAGTGAGAGCCGACAAGTGCGAGGGCAAGAGTAAGGGGGTTCTCGTCGCGAGAGCCCCCTCTTACCGCTCATCTGCTGCTTCTCACCCGTATTACTGTGCCATCGTCGCGAAGAACTCCTTGTTGTTCTTCGTCCGTTTCATCCGCTCCAGCAGGAATTCGATCGACTCGACTGGCGGCATGTCCGCCAGGAAGTTCCTGAGCAGATACACCCGATTGAGCTCGTCCTTGTCCATCAACAGCTCTTCCTTCCGAGTGGAGGTACGCTGAATGTCGATGGCGGGGTAGATCCGGCGGTCGGCCAACCGGCGGTCCAGCACCAATTCAGAGTTGCCGGTGCCCTTGAACTCTTCGAAGATGACCTCATCCATCCGGCTGCCGGTGTCGATCAGCGCGGTGGCGATGATGCTGAGGCTTCCGCCTTTGTCGATATTGCGGGCCGCTCCGAAAAAGCGCTTGGGTTTCTGCAAGGCGTTGGCGTCCACGCCGCCGGAGAGGATCTTACCGGAATGGGGCACCACCACATTGTGGGCTCGTGCCAATCGGGTAATGGAGTCGAGCAGGATGACCACGTCGCGACCGTGCTCCACCAGCCGCTTGGATTTTTCGATCACCATGTCGGCCACCTGCACGTGTCGGTCGGCCGGCTCATCGAAGGTGGAGGAGATCACTTCGGCTTTAACATTTTCCTCCATGTCGGTGACTTCTTCGGGCCGCTCGTCGATCAGGAGCACGATCAAAACAATCTCCGGATGATTCTCGCTGATAGCGTTGGCCAGCTTCTGCATCAGGATGGTCTTGCCCGCCTTGGGCGGCGCCACGATCAGCGCCCGTTGCCCTTTGCCGATGGGCGAGAGCAGGTCCACCACCCGCATCGAGAGATCGCCGTTCTTTCGCTCCAGCCGGATCCGGGCATCGGGATAGCGGGGCCGAAGGTTGTCGAACGCAATCCGGTGTTTGGTCTTCTCCGGCTCCTCGAAGTTGACCTGCTCGACTTTGAGCAGGGCGAGGTACCGCTCGCCTTCCTTGGGGGGGCGAACCTGCCCCATGACCGTATCGCCGGTGCGCAGGTCGAACCGCTTGATCTGGCTGGGTGAGACGTAGATGTCGTCGGGCCCGTACAGATAGTTCCAGTCCTGACTCCTGAGGAAGCCGTAGCCTTCCGGCAGGATCTCGAGCACACCCTCGCCCCGGATGACCGTGTCCGAATCCAGCAGCGATTGCTCGATCCGGAAGATCAGGTCCTGCTTTCGCAGGCCCGAGTAATTGGTGATGTTCAACTGCTCTGCGAGCGTGTGCAGCTCGGCGACGGACTTCTGTTTTAACTCAGCGATATCCACAGGAGGGACTCCGGGACGGGCTCGGCCCGCCAGTCATCTGGCGGGGGAGAAGGATAGTGTGTGTGCAAGACCGAGCGAGGTTGGACTGTCTATGTGGTTGGGCCCGTGGGCACCGAAACTAGCGAGACATGTTGAGACGGGGATTGTCCGGCCGAACCAGAAGCACCGTAAAGTAGAGTGCGACGGAGGGTTAGTCAAGAGGGCAAGCGGCCATTGCATAACCCTCAAGCCGCTACAATGTTTCACACTCGACTGAATTCGCGGAGGTTTTCTCTTCACGCAGCGCCTGGTAACCTCCGGCCCCCTGGCTTTATGACGGAATCCGACCGGCTCAGCAGGCTCCGCCATGACCTGTCGAATCCCCTCTCGGCCCTCCTGGCCGAGACGCAGTTGCTCCTGTTGAACGAATCCCAGATCGATCCCGAGACGCTCAAAGGTCTGCGCGAGATTGAAGCCCTCGCCATCCGCATGAGAACCATGCTGAGAGAGCTGTAACACTCTCCTGGATCAAACTGCCCATCCAACGTGAGTCACAGCACAACGGTATGCCCCTCCGATGTGCTATTATGGTCTTTCTTCGGGTCGGTTTCTTGATCTTGAGGGGAGACGATGAGCATCGCGAACGCGTTCACCCGCTTTGCCAAATGGACGTCACGAACGTCGGGTCACCCGGGTACTTTCGGCCTGGCAGTGGGAGTCATTCTGGTTTGGGCCATCACGGGACCGTTCTTCCACTTTAGCGACACCTGGCAGCTGATCATCAACACGGGAACAACTGTCGTCACCTTCCTGATGGTTTTCCTGATTCAGAACACCCAGAATCGCGACGCAACAGCCATGCAAATAAAGCTGGATGAGTTGATCCGAGCGATGAAGGGCGCCCACAACGAATTGGTGAACCTGGAGGAGCTGAGTGACGAGGAGCTGGAAAAGGTGAAAGCGCGCTTCACCCATTTGGCGGAACAGGCTCGGGACAAGCTCCAACAACGACCTCAGAAAAAAGAATCCCGGAAGAATGATCAGGCCGAAACCGGTAACTCCCGGGGGTTAGGGAAAGCCGCAACAAAGGCTTCAACGGCGTCCGGATCGAGCTGAGTACCAGCAACGCGCCGGAGCTCTCCCATAGCATCTTCTGGAGGTCGAGACTCCCGATAGGGTCGCCGGGTGGTCATTGCATCGAACGCATCAGCCACGGCGACGATGCGGGCCTCGATCGGGATGTTGTCTCCCCGAAGTCCATCGGGAAAACCCCGTCCATCCAGCCGCTCGTGATGCGAGCGCACAATCCGCAGCACGTCTGGTGACTCGTGGGCCAGCGGAGAAAGCATCTTCTCTCCCAGGGCGGGGTGCTCGGTGATCTGGCGAAACTCCTCGGCGGTGAGCGATCCAGGCTTGTGCAGCACGGCTTCCCGAGTGCCGATCTTCCCGATGTCGTGCAGCTCCCCACCTAAACGGATTCCGTCCAAGCCACTGCCATTGAAGCCAAGCCGCTCGGCGGTGGCCACCGCGTAGCGGCTCACCCGGATCGAGTGACCCCGGGTATAAGCGTCTTTGGCTTCCAGCGCCCGGGCAAGCATCTGCACGCCTTGAAGGAAGAGTTCCTGGATCCGCTGGGCTTGCTCCTGGACCTGTCGCTCAAGATTCTCCTGATAAAATCGGTTTTGGAGCACGAGCGCCCGCTTTTCGAGGGCCCGGGCCACCCGCGCCTGAAGCTCGCTCAGGGAAATCGGCTTGAGCAGAAAGTCGGCCGCTCCAAGATGAAGACAATCCACAGCAGTGCTGGTTTCGCTCATGCCACTCAGCATGATGACGGAGCTGTCGGGAAAGCGCTGCCGAACCGCCTCCAGAAAACCCATCCCGTCCAGTTCCGGCATCCGCATGTCGGAAATGATCAGCGGGATCTCCCCGGTTCGATCCAGCACCTGCAACCCCTCCCGTCCCGAGCCTGCCTCGTAGCAGGTGAACCCCTGGGCCGCGAGCATGCGGGCCAAGGAGCGGCGAACACTGGGCTCGTCATCGACGATAAGGCAATTGGCGGAGCCGGCCACGACCGGCCTCGCGCGTTGGGCGAGTGGCATGCGGCTAAGTACCAATTCGGGTGGGTGATGGATGCCACGAACATCCATTCGGACCAAAACTGTAAAACGAGCGGGCGCGAATGTCCACTGTCAGGGCTACCGTCAGCATGGCAGCACCCCGTGGGGACCATACGTACGGTGGGCTAACGGGCTTACTTTATACCCATGACCAACACATTCGGCGCCCGTTCCACTCTCAAGGTGAGTGGACGCGTCTACGAAATCTATCGGCTCGACGCCCTCGGCAGTCTGGGTAATCTCGATCGGCTTCCCTATTCGCTCAAAATTCTACTCGAAGGCCTGGTGCGCACGGAGGATGGAGTCAGCGTCACCCGCGATGACATCGAGGCGTTGGCAGGTTGGTCTCCATCGTCGCCGCCCACCCGGGAGATTGCCTTTACCCCTGCGCGAGTGCTGCTCCAGGATTTCACGGGGGTACCCGCAGTTGTCGATCTGGCCGCCATGCGCGATGCGATGGCCGAGCTGGGGGGCGACCCGAGTCGGATCAACCCGCTCCAGCCGGTAGAGCTGGTGGTCGATCACTCGGTACAAGTCGATGCGTTCGGCTCGTCCCAGGCGTTTCGCACCAACGTGGAGCTGGACTATCAGCGCAACCGGGAGCGGTATCAGTTCCTCCGCTGGGGGCAGAAGGCCTTCGAGAATTTCAGGGTAGTGCCGCCGAACACCGGCATCGTCCATCAAGTAAATCTCGAGTACCTGGCGCGCGTGGTCTTCACCTCGGACGAAAACCCCCATGCACCGCCGAGCCAGCACCCGCAAGCCTACCCTGACACTCTCGTAGGCACCGATTCCCACACTCCGATGGTCAACGGCCTGGGGGTGCTGGGTTGGGGCGTTGGTGGAATCGAAGCCGAGGCGGCCATGCTAGGGCAGCCGGTGTCGATGCTGATTCCGGAGGTCATCGGATTTCGACTCGAAGGCCGGCTGCCCGAAGGAGCCACGGCGACCGATCTGGTGCTCACCGTGACCGAGAAGCTCCGACGCAAAGGCGTGGTAGGAAAGTTCGTGGAGTTCTATGGTCCCGGCCTGAGCAGCCTGGCATTAGCCGACCGGGCTACCATCGGGAACATGTCTCCGGAATACGGTGCCACGTGCGCCATCTTCCCGGTCGACGAGGTGACGCTCCAGTACCTTCGGTTCACCGGCCGGACACCGGAGCGGGTGAATCTGGTCGAAGCCTACATGAAGGAGCAGGGGCTGTTTCACAGCGCAGAGACTGCGGAGCCCGTGTTCACCGATACCCTTTCCCTGGATCTGGCCAGCGTTGAGCCCAGCATCGCAGGTCCCCGGCGGCCTCAGGACCGGATACGACTGGGTGATGCCAAGCGCTCTTTCCAGGAGGCGCTCCCCAGCCTGCTGCCGGCGAATCCCACCCTACCGGGAAAGGATGGAGCCAAGGGGCCGGCGCAGGGGCCCGCAGCGGTCGGGGTCTGGGGCGAAGGCTCCAGCCAATCACCAGCCGCGCATGCCGTGATGCTGGAAGACGCAGCCGAGGTGCTCGACCACGGCTCGGTGGTCATCGCGGCAATTACCAGCTGCACCAATACGTCGAACCCATCCGTTATGCTGGCCGCCGGCCTTCTCGCCAAGAAAGCCGTCGAGCGCGGTCTGGAACGAAAGCCCTGGGTCAAAACTTCCCTTGCGCCAGGGTCCAAGGTGGTGATGGACTACTACGAGCG
>DASSED010000049.1:0-5225 GCA_035695405.1 Gemmatimonadales bacterium | reverse complement strand
TGGAGCGAGTCATCGGCATCGCCGGGGTCCGGGCCGGACCGGTGCTGTTGGAAGGTGGATTGTTCAACGGCGACGAGCCGGAGCGTCCCGGGCAATGGCCCCGTTTCAGCCGGTTCGGCGATTCCTGGTCCAGCCGGCTGACTTTGGTACCGATGGCAAGACTGGAGCTCCAGGGCTCGCACGCGTTCGTCAAATCACCGGAGCATCGTGGCGGAGCCGGAACCGACCAGTCTAAGTGGAGTGCGTCGGGCCGGTGGTCCGGCGTCATCAAGCACATGCCGGTATATGGCCTGGTCGAGTGGGCTCGCACCTCGGAGGCCGATGGGTTTTTTGTCTTCCACAGCTTTCTGGCTGAAGGTTCGGGAGATTGGGGGCGCAACCGTTTCTACTACCGCTTCGAGCGGACCGAGCGACCGGAGGAGGAACGCACCCTCAGCCCGTTTCGCTCGCTCCGGCCCCATTTCGAGAATTCCATTCTGGGTATCACGCGCTGGAGCATTCATACGGGCGGTTACGCCTTTCATCTAGCGTATCCGCCGGCGCGCCTCGATCTTTGGCCCCTGGTTGAGCTGTCGTTCGGACAGATTCGTGAGGTCGGGGCAGGGCTCTTCGACCCCAAGACCTTCTACGGCAAAAACTCGTTCTGGACGGTGAGTATCGGGGTTCGGCTCAACCTCGGGATGCCGCTGCATCGCATGGGACGCTACGGTGTGGCGCAGGACACGGCGGATGGTATGGGAATGGAGCACCATGCGCATCATGAATAGGAAACCAGCGATCTGGGGGACGCTGCTCGCAGCGGCGATCGGGTGCAGCGGGGGCGACATCCAGCAGCCGCCGGCCGCTGCCAACGTCGAGGCGGTAGATGGGAACGAACAAAATGGCCCGGTCGGGGCGCCGCTGCTCGACTCCCTTCGGGTCCGCGTGTCTGATGCCTCCGGCAACGGCGTCGCCGGAGTGACGGTCACCTGGTCGGTATTGAGCGGAGGGGGCCAAATCTCGCCGACCACGTCGACCACCGACGCCGGGGGCATGGCCGCTGCCCAATTCACTCTGGGCCCTACCGAAGGCGACCAGCAAGCGGAAGCTGAGGTCAACGGTGTGCCCGGCTCACCGGTGGTCTTCGATGCTCATGGATTTACCAAGCCACCGGTGGCGGCAAGCATCGAGCCGGCCCGTGGTGAGGGGCAGAGCAGACCCATAGGGACTACGCTGCCTGAGTCTCTGGAGGTGCGGGTGCTCGACGCCAACGGCCATGCTGTGTCCGGTGTCGCCGTTGCCTGGTCCGTACTGGACGGCGGCGGAACGATCTCCCCGGCCAGTTCGATCACGGACGGGTCAGGACTGGCCGCTACGCAATTCAGCCTCGGATCCACACCCGGAGACCAACACGCTCAGGGGGATGTCACCGGCCTCACGGGCTCACCGGTGCTGTTCACCGCGACGGCCACCGAGCCGACCCACGGAGTGGTCCTGAGCGTTGCGGCCGGCGGCAACAACGTTCAGGATCGCTTCAGTTCGGACCTCTGGGTCTACGGCAATCACGCCTACACCGGCACCTGGGGATTCCGTGAGCAGCTGGGGAACGTGCTCAATGTCTGGACCCTGGATGCGTCGGGCGCTCCCTCGCTCACCGGAACGGTGACCGTACCTAATATCGGCACCGTCAGCGACGTCCAGGTCAGCGATGACGGCCGGGTCCTGGTCCTGAGCGGCGAGCGCGGCGACGAAGGCGGGATCTACACCTACGACCTGTCTGACCCGGCCCACCCGACGCCGCTCGGTACCGCTCTCACCGCGTCGCAGGGCGTGCATACCGTCACTTTGGCGACCATCAACGGACGGAACTATGCCTTTGCCGCCCGAAACCCGGGGTTCAGCGGCGAGGAAGACGAGGACCAGCCTGCGCTTCTGATCTTCGACATCACCGACCCAGCCAACATCACCCTCGCCTCCAAGGTGCCGGAGCCGGCGGACTATGGGATCCACGATACCTACGTCCGAGACGGGTTGGCATTCGCGTTCGTCTGGAACACCGGTGTGATTATCTACGACGTGGGGAACGGGATGCGGGGCGGATCCCCCTCCAATCCGCAAGAGATCAGTCGACTGGTCACATCCGCTCGCGACAGAAGTAGCCCGGCAGTCCACAATGGTTGGTGGTTCCACAACCCGGTCACCCATGAAAACCGCTATCTCTTCATCGGACAGGAGGGACCGAACTTCTTCGGCGAGCGGGCCAGGGGCGACATCCACGTGGTCGATGTCTCGGATCTGGCCCATCCGACAGAGGTCGCCTTCTTCCACTTGAGCGGGGCAGGGACCCACAACTTCTGGATGGACGAGCAGCGGCAGATCCTGTATGCGGCGTACTACAACGCCGGCGTCATCGCCCTGGATGTGTCGGGAACCCTGTCGGGAGATCTATCCAGCCGCTTGCTCAGCCAGGTTCGCCCGGGAGGGCCCAACAATACCTTTACCTGGGGGGTCCAACTGGCCAACGGGTCGCTCTATGCAATCGACATGGAGAGCGGGTTCTGGCAGCTGAAAACAGAATGACGGAAAGAAGCTCTCGTCATTCTGGTTTCACCCTGAGCGCAGCGAAGGGTCTTTATGGGGTGGCGGTGGCGGTCGCCGGGCGCTTCCAGGCATCGTTGGTCGCGACGGCATCGGGGAACATGCCATCCGGATTCACCCGGGCGCTGACGATGGTCTTGCCCGGATCGATGTGATATACGTATCGGTTGCCTTCGTACCAGATCTCCACCGGTAATTTGATCACCTCCGTGGTCCCGTCGTCATAGCCCAACTCCAGCTCCACCGGCA
This sequence comes from Gemmatimonadales bacterium, assembly GCA_035695405.1. Lineage (GTDB taxonomy): Bacteria > Gemmatimonadota > Gemmatimonadetes > Gemmatimonadales > GWC2-71-9 > CAVVWJ01. Next base: position 2,399 of record DASSED010000049.1, on the reverse strand, counting down.
TAACCGCGTCGCCCAAATTTGCCAGCGTCACCTCCGCACTGCCGCCAGCTTCCTGCTTCACGCTCTCGACGCTCTGATCCAACGCGGCGGTCGTAAAGAAGAAGCTGCGCCAGAACCAGGCGAGATCCCGACCCGATACTTCCTCCATGGTGCGGAAGAAGTCGGCCGGCTGTGGGTGGCGAAAGGCCCAGCGGCGGGTGTATTCGCGGAACGCGCTGTCGAACACGGCAGGCCCCAGCACCTTGTTCCGCAGACTCTGCAAAGTGACCGACGGCTTTACATAGGCCAGACTAAGCAGGTTGTTGCTGGTCCGGTACCGGTTTGCCGGGGTCATGATCGGCTGAGCCGTGGGACTCTGGTCGATGCCGAGTGTCAACTGGCGCTCCCGTTGCCGGACGGCGGAATCGTCCCGGTGCCAGTAGCCTTCCTCGGAGAAGGTGTTGATGAAGGTATTGAATCCCTCATCCATCCACGCGTAGCGCCGCTCATCCGAACCAACCACCATCGGGTACCACATATGGCCGATCTCATGGGTGATGACGCTATAGAGATCGGGGCCGTTGTTCCCCTTCGCTTCCATGGCGACCATGGGGTATTCCATGCCGGAAACTGGTCCCTCGACGGCGGAGATCTGGGGATAGGGGTAGCCGAACCACCGGGTGCTGTACTCCTGGATGGAGTAGCGGCTCATTTTGGCCGCATCTTTCCAGGTATCCACCGCTGAGGGGCGATAAAACGCTTGGGCCAGCACTCCTTCCCAGCCCGACGCGTCCCACAGGAAGTCCGGCGATGCGGCCCACGCTGCGTCCCGCACATTCTCCGCCCGGAAACGCCAGGTGAGGGTTCCTTCCTTGACCGGTCTGGCCGCGCCCGAGGTCAGTTCGGGCTGGGTCACCACGTGGATGGTGCTGTCCGACTTGAGGGCGGCGGCCAGCCGGCCCCGCTGCGCGGTGCTGAGCACGTCGGTGGGATTTTGGAGCACCCCTGTCCCTGCGACGATGAAGCCCGCCGGGACCGTCACCTCGTAATCGATGTTGCCATACTCCAGGTAGAACTCGCCCTGGCCCAGATACTGGTCCGTATTCCAGCCGTGAACGTCGTCATACACCGCCAGCCTGGGGTACCATTGGGCGATCTCATACAGGCTGCCTTCCCGACCCATCCGATCGGCACCGTGCTCCGGGATTGTGAAGCCGTAGGAAAGGTCCAGCCCGGTGCTGGCTCCGGGCGCGAGGGGGTACGCCAGCTCCACATACATCATGGTGTCGTCGACCCGCGTCTTCAGCGGTACGGCCGGGCAGCGGGACTGGGAGGCTGAGGTTGCCCTTGAGTTCCGTCGCATACTCCGCGTCCGCTTCGGACTGGTCTTGTCTGCCCCGCATTGTGTTATCGAATCCACGTCAAACCCGCCCTTGAATCCCCCACCACCGAACCGGCTCTCGGATTCGAAGAGGAGCGACCCGGTACTGCCGGGACGGAAGAGATTCTGATCCATCTGCATCCACAAGAAGCGCAGCGTGTCGGGCGAGTTGTTGGTATAGCGAATCGACTCGGTGCCGGTGATGCGCTGCGCGGCTGTGTCGAGCGTCGCCCGGATGGTGTAGTCCACCCGTTGTTGCCAATAGCGCGGGCCGGGCGCCCCGTTCGGCGCCCGCACGTCGCTGGCCGGCGGGAGGGACACCGGACTGAAGATGCCGGTATCCGCGACCGGAGGACGCAGTGTGGGGAGCGTCAGCGGACGGGCCGGCTGCACCGGCTTGGGTCCGGAGGGCGGAGGCTCCTGGGCACCAGCCGGCTGTTGGGCACCGGCAATCTCGAGTCGGACCAGGGGGCTGCAGAGCAGGAACAGCCAGGGGGCAAGGCGACACATGGAGACCTTCATTCGCTAGAGCTTCGGCAGAGTTACTCCGGTCTGCTTCTGGTACTTCCCCTTCTTGTCCGCGTAGCTCGTCTGACACACATCGTCGTCATCGGCTTCGAAGAATAGGACCTGGCAGATCCCTTCCTCGGCGTAGATCTTGGCGGGCAAGGGGGTGGTGTTGCTGATCTCGAGCGTCACATACCCTTCCCATTCTGGCTCGAAGGGCGTGACGTTGGTAATGATCCCGCACCGGGCATAAGTGGACTTGCCGACGCAAATCGTCAAGATGTTGCGGGGGATCCTGAAGTACTCGACCGACCGGGCCAGGGCAAAGCTGTTGGGCGGCACAATACACACGTCGCCATCGAACTTGACAAAGCTGCGATCATCGAAGTGCTTGGGGTCTACCACCGCGGACAGCACGTTGGTGAAGATCCGAAACTCCGGGGCCACCCGCATATCGTATCCATAGGACGAGACGCCATAGGAGATGGCGCCCTCGCGGACCTGGCCATCGACGAAAGGCTCGATCATGCCA
>DASSED010000048.1:0-6507 GCA_035695405.1 Gemmatimonadales bacterium | reverse complement strand
CGGAGCCCGTCGCGTGGGCCTCGATCTCCGCCACGTGGTCGGGGTGTCGCCACTGGAATCGTTCTACCACGTGCCGGTGCTCGAGCAAGCGATCCGGGGGATTGCCGCAGTGCAGGGCTCGATGGTACCCGTGATCCACCTCGGCGCGCTGCTCGAGGGAACGGCGTGCCCGCCGTCCAGCACCGGGCAGGGCGTCCTGGTGTCGATCGAGGGCAGGCGGCTGTGTCTGGAAGTGGATGACGCCGAGCTTCTGGTACGAGACCGGGTGCTCTCTATGGCAGCGGGAACCAGCTTCCCCTGGGCCTGCGGTGTGGCCCGGCATGCGGGCGGGCTCGTACCCTTGCTGGATCTGTTCGCACTCAGCTCACGTTTTCTGGAGGCGGAACCGACATGACGGGTGCCGACGTGACCACCAGCGACGACGTTCAAGTCGTCACGTTCAAGGTGGGGCGGCAGGAATTCGCCTTCGACATTCTCCAGGTGGAACGCATTCTCCGCTACACCGAGCCGTCACCATTGCCCAAGGCTCCCGATTTTCTGGAGGGGGTCTTGCCGTACGGAAGCAGTGCGGTGCCGGTGATCGATCTGCGGAAGCGGTTCGAGGTGGAGGCCCCCATCACCGATGATAGCCGGCTCATGGTGCTCGAGCTCGAGAACCAGCGGGTCGCAGTGCTGGTGGACTCGGTGTGTGAGGTGGTGAAGGTGGATAGTACCGCGATTGCGGCGCCCGGGCCGGTCGTTGCCGGACTGGCGGCAGTGTACATCGCCGGCATCATCAGCTTGCCGGAGCGGACGATCATCATACTCAACTCTCGCAAGCTGCTCTCCTCCACTGAGCGGCTGGCGCTGCAGAGCCTGGGGGCCGCGTAGATGGCGGAGCCCTGGTTGGCATCGCTTCGCACGCAGCTCGAGGAGCTCGCAGGTCGGGTGGACTCGCCCGACGGCGACCGGGAAGCGGTGAAACGGGAAATCATCGCGCTCTTCAAGCGGGTAGATAGCGCCCTGACCGATCTGGCCCAGGTCAAAGACGAGATTCGGGCCCTGGTGGACCGATACAAGCAGGGAAGTGCAGTGGCGGCAGCGACTCCAGCTCCCCAATTCACTGGGGCACGGCCGGTGGTCCAAGCCGACCACCTGGGAGCATCCACCTACATCGAAAAAGGATGGAGTCTCATTTCGCTGGGAGACTACTCCGGTGCGATCCAGGCGCTCGACAAAGCGCTGACGCTCTCACCCGGTGCCCCTGAAGCCCAGTCACTTCTAGGGTGGGCCCAGATGCTGCACGAGGATTACGATGACGCCCTGGGCAATTTCTCCAAGGTGCTCATGAAGGAACCGGCCAATGCGCTGGCGCGCATCAATGTCGGCTATATCTGTCTGAAAAAGCGAATCTTCGGCGAGGCCATCGAGCACCTGTCCAAGGCCATTCGGCTGGATAATGATCGAAAGGCGACCCTCTACGCGCACTTCTATCTGGGCCTGGTGTACCTGGAGCGAGAAATGTACGAGGATGCCCAGAGCTTCCTCCGCAAGACGCTGAAGCTCGGGCCCAATCTGATCGAGGCCTACTTTGAGCTGGGCCGTGCCTTGTGGCTGGGCGGCAACCGGGAGGAGGCCGTCAAGACCTGGACCGACGGCTACAAGGCGAACAAGTTCAATCCATGGGCCAAGCGGTGCCAGGAAATGCTGGATGTGGCGGCGGCAGGGGGCGACGTTCCTCGCAGTCCACTCGCCTAACGCTTTTCTTCGCGGTTCTTCTCCTTCTCACCAGCTGCAGGTCGGGACGGTTAGAGTCGGGTTCGGATTCGGCGGCGGCTGCGCCGAGCGGCGGCCCAACGGCCGTGAGAGTGGGCCAGGTGACCGCTGTCGCCTGGCCTCGCCAGCTGCAGCTGGCGGCCGAACTGGCACAGCGAGCGACTGAGCCCACCGTGTGGCCCGGCATCGGCCAGTCGGACCCTGGTCCACTCCGACTGATCGTGGTACCCGATGCGCGGCATCTCGACTCTCTCACTTCCGGCCGGGCGCCGGGATGGGGCGCCGCGGTGGCCCTGCCTGAAGCACGAACCATTCTCCTTCGAGCCGATGGTGAGAACCTCTATGGGACACTTCGTCACGAGCTAGCCCATCTTGCCCTGCATGGGGCCGTGCCGGGGCGGGTGCCACTCTGGTTCGACGAGGGATATGCCTCCTGGGCCGCGGGCGAATGGGATCGACTCCCCGCTCTGAGCCTCAACCTTGCTGTGGTGCGGGGCGCCGTTCCGGAGCTGCGCGATCTGGACGGAGCGCTTCGGGGTTCGGCCACAACTGCCGATGCCGCCTACGCACTGGCGGCCTCCGCGGTAGCCGAGCTGGCGCGCCGAAATCCTACCAGGTCACTTACTCCACTGCTGAGCCGATTGAAGCAGGGCCATGATTTCGAGATCAGCGTGCGCGAGACCACCGGGCTCAGTCTCCCGCAGTTCGAACGGGAGTGGCGCCGAACAGTTCGGGATCGATACAGCCTCGCGACCTGGCTGCTCGCGGGCGGGGGTTGGGGATTGTTTGCCCTGGTGCTGTGGGGATTGGTGCGGCTACGCCGCCGGGCCGACCGGGAGCGCCGAGCCGCGCTCGATATTGGTTGGGAGGTGCCGCCGGAAACGCCAGCGCTGGCTGAACTTGACCGAACTCCAGAACGGTAGTAGCCTCAACCCCTGTGTCGAATCCACGTCCGTCCGCTCGCACGCGCAACTCGGGGCCGCGCCATTTCGTACTCGCCCCGCGCAACCTCGTCATTTTGGCGGCAGCAGTGCTCGTGCTCGTCGTGGGATATCTGACGCTCCGGGCCGGTTACGCCAGTGCGGCCGCAGTGATTCTGGTTATTGGATACTGCGTGCTGTTTCCTATCGGGATCGCGCTATAGACGGTGTCGCCCATCACGGCACGGTCCCTGCATTGCCGAGAACACTTGCGGGACCAGAGCCCCTCAGGGCGAATAGCTCAGCTGGTTCAGAGCGCCTGCCTTACACGCAGGATGTCGGGGGTTCGAATCCCTCTTCGCCCATTTTGCCCGCGAGAAAAGCGGGAGTTGTTTTCAGGCCCGAGAGGGCCGTTCTGTACGGGAGACCTCGGAATGAGTCTGTTGCGTCCTGTCGTCGTCGCCTTATTGACCGGAGCCCTCACGGCCCCCCTCGTGGCTCAGGGCATTCCTCGGAACGCTCGCACCACCCAAGCGGCGCCGAACACCCCCCGCCTCATGGTAGCCAACCCGTTTGCATTCGCGCCCGGCGATTCAGTCAACGCGGTGCACATCGGAACCGCTGCCCGGCAGGAAATGAAAGACATCGCCGGCCGGAACTTCACGGTCATCGAGCAAAGTCAGATGAATGACGCGTTGAAGCAGTACGGCTATCCCATCGATGCCATCCTCAGCCCGCCATTGGCCACCACACTCGCCAAGAACATTCAGGCCCGGATCATCATGACCGGAACCCTGGCCAAGGGAGAAGGAAACCGGGCTACTGTCACCGCTCGCCTCATCGGCGTGAATGACGATGCGGGAAATGTGATCACGCTCACGCAGGCAGCAGGACAAAGCCCGGAAGACTTCGGCAAGAAGCTGGCGCGCGCCCTCGAGCCGGCACTCAAGTCGCTGCCCGACGCCAAGGCATGCATCGATCAGCGCACGACCAAGGCAGACAAAGCGGAAGAGTCGGCCAAGAAGGCCATCAAGATCCTGCCCAACAACGGTCTGGCGGAGTTCTGTTTGGCCCAAATCGCCATGGACAAGAAGGCGTCCCGAGCGGAGGTGGTGAAGCATCTTCAGGCCTCCACCAAGGGTGATCCGTTGAGCCTTCCCGTCTGGACTGCACTCGCAACCCAGTATCAGCAGACCAACGACACCGCCAACACGCTGGTTGCGTTCGAGCAGATGCTGCGGGTGGCCCCCACCAACCAGAAGCTGCGGGAAGAGCTGTTCAAGTACTTCCTCCAGTCCGGCCACTCGGAGACGGCCTTGAAGGTGGCGGACGAAGGTCTGAAGCTCGATCCCTACAATGCGGACCTGTACGACCTCAAGAGCAATGCGTGCCTCTTCCTCAGCAACTTCAAGTGTGCCATCGACGCGCTGGAGACGATGTATTCGACCGACTCCACCAAGGCCGATACCCTGTTCTTCACCAAGATCTCGGCGGCCGCTGCCGAGGGGGAAAAGCCCGACACCGTTCGATTGCTGAAGTGGTCACGACTTGGGGCCAAGAAATACCCCAACAACATGACGCTGCTGGGCTATCTGAATCGGGCCTATGTGTTGACTGGGCAGACGGATAGTAGTCTCGTCATCACCCAAAAGCTGATGGCTCACGACACCACCGAGGTGACCCCGGCGCTGGCAGCCGTGCAGGCGCTGGCTCAATCCAATCGACTCAAGGAGGCGGCACCGTTCATCGATTATGTCGCCAAGCACGGCGACGCGCAGCGCAAGGAACAGCTCGCTGCGCTCTTGGTCACGTCTGCCTTGCCGCTCCTGCAAGGCGATACGGCCAAAGGTGTGCAAAAGGATCTGGCGGGCGCGGGGAACTACGCCAAGGAAGCGGCTGCAATCGGCGACCCGAAGGGAAAGGTGGTTCCGACCGCAAACTACATCTTGGGTCTGGCTCTCTTCCTCCAGGCCGCAGAGCTCGACGCACAGACGGAAAAAAACAAGTCGTGCGACATGGCTACGCAGGAACAGCAGCTTCTGGCGGATGCGGACGCCGCGCTGACCGCAGGCCAGTCGGCCAAGCCCGATGCGGTGGCTCAGTATCAAGGGTACATCAAGAAGTTCAACCCTCGCGTCAACGCCATGTTGAAGGCGTATTGTAAAAAGAAGAAAGCCTAGGATAGGAGCACCACTTTTTCGGCCAGCGTCTGGGGTCGGGATTCTGGAGTCCGAACGATGGACACTAGAGCCTCGACCCTAGACCTCATTTAGGCACCCCTCTATATTCCGCCCTCCGCAAAGGGGCTGTAGCTCAGCTTGGTTAGAGTGCCGCACTGTCACTGCGGAGGTCGCGGGTTCGAGCCCCGTCAGCCCCGCTCGCTCCGTCAATCGCCACCCCGCCCTATCGGCGGGGTGTTGTGTTTCAGACCCCTGAACCAGAGATGTCCTCACCGACTTCTCCCTACCATGCGCCGGTCCTGCTGGGCGCCGTTCTCGAGGCGGCGCGGGGAGCCCGCCGCGCGGTCGATGCCACCCTGGGTGACGGGGGCCATGCCAATGCGCTCCGGGCGTCGGGTGCTCGAGTGCTGGGTATCGACCGCGATCCCGACGCGATCGTCGTCAGCCGAGAGCGCTTGGGAGATCAAGGGATCAAGTACGTTCAAGCACCCTTCGCGTCACCTGAGGCACTCGCGGCGGTACGGGAGTTCGCGCCTGACTTCATCCTGCTGGATCTGGGAGTTTCTTCGCGCCAACTGGACGAGACCAAGCGCGGTTTTACTTTCCGTCCTGGCGCGCCGCTGGACATGCGCATGGGGCAAGGCGACACCACTGCGGCCCAGCTCCTGAACCGGGCCAATGCGGCCACTCTCGAGGCCATCTTTCGGGAATTTGGCGACGAGCGAAAGGCCCGGCGGTTAGCCGGAGAGATCATCCGGCGCCGATCACATCATGAGTTTGCCACCAGCGACGACCTGGTCAACGCGATTCGGGCTACTCTTGGATCACGAGCCGGCCCGCCGGACTTCGCCCGAATCTTTCAAGCCTTGCGCATCGCACTCAACGCGGAGCTCGATGAGCTGGAGCGCGCGCTGCCGGCATTCCGAGATGCTCTCGAACCCGGGGGCCGACTGTCAGTCATTACCTATCATTCGGGCGAGGACCGTCTGGTCAAACAGGCCTTCCGCGAGTGGGCGCAGAGCTGTGTGTGCCCTCCCTCGTTACCGGTCTGTGTATGCCGGGGCCGGCCGCTCGGCCGCATCGAGCCGCGCAAGCCGATGACGCCGGGACCAGCCGAGCTGACAGAAAATCCCCGAGCCAGGAGCGCGAAGTTGCGAACTTTCGTCGTTACGCATGCAGCTTAAGGGCCGCCACTGGCTGGTACTCTGGCTGGTGATCTTTCTGGGAGGTGCGTTGGCGATCGTCGCGCGACAAACAGCCGCGTTCCACACCGCCCGTCGGCTGCATGATCTCCGGGAGACGCGGAGCAGCCTGGAAGCGCGCCGTTCAGAGCTCGAGCGCCGAATTCGGGTCGCCTCCAGCCGTCAGGTCTTGGTACCGTTGGCCAAACGGGACCTCGGCCTGCACGAGCCGGCGGATTCGGAGTTCGTTTTATTTGTGGTGCCCCCGTCGTCGCCTCAGCAGGATAGACCCTGATGGCCAAGCCGCTGGCGAGAATCGCTGCGGTACAGTTTGGCTTTGCCCTCGGCATCGGCGCCATTCTCGCGCGCGCGGTTCAGTTGCAGCTGGTGCAGGGACAAGAATGGGCCGAACTGGCTGAGCGGCAGCGGACCGAACGGGTGGTTTTACCGGCAAGGAGAGGTGCCATCTAT
>DASSED010000047.1:0-4144 GCA_035695405.1 Gemmatimonadales bacterium | reverse complement strand
TAGCTCAACACCAGAGATATGCCGACCAGCCGCACGGTGGCCGGCCAGGCGTCGGCGATCATCCCTCGAACCTCCCGGCCGGTAGCGATGCTGGTGCCCCAGTCTCCCTTCACAAAACGACCCAACCAGGCGGAGTATTGCTCTACGATTGGCCGGTCGAGTCCCAGAGCTCTTCGCTGGGCGTCGAGCTGGGATTGGGTTGCGGTAGGACCGACCAGTAGTCGCGCTGGATCACCCGGCGCGAGCCGAATCAGGAAGAACATCAAGGTGACCACCCCGAAGACGACGGCGAGACCGGCGAGAGCGCGGCGCGCGAGTGCACCCAGCATGACAGCTAATGTATGCCATCAAATGCTGCTGCTGGAGCCCAATCTTGACTGGCGCTAGAATTCGCCGTGCACTTCAGATGCTGGGCTTCACTACTCGCTCTGCTGGGCTCCGCCTGTGGATCTAGCGCCGAGCATCGGGGGAAGACCGTTCTCTTCGCCTCCGGCGCAGATCTCCAGAGCATCAACCCATTGCTCACGATCCACCCCCTGGCGCGCCAGGTCCAGCGTTACGTCCTCCTCACCACCCTGGCTCGGTACGACAGCGCGCTTACCCCGAGGCCGTACCTGGCTCGGCGTTGGGAATGGTCCTCCAATCACACCCGGCTCACCTTTCATCTCGAGACTCGAATCCCCTGGCATGATGGCCAACCGACCACCGCTCGAGACGTGGCCTGGACCCTCGAGGCCGCGCGGGATCCAGCCACCGGATATCCTCGGGCCGGCGAGCTGGAACAGCTTGACTCTGCCCGGGACATCGACGATTCCACGGTCGTGCTGACCTTCCGCTCCGCCCCTGCCAGCTTTCCCGATGTTCTCACCGATCTGGCGATTCTTCCGGCCCATCTTCTCGACAGCGTGCCTCATGCCTCCTTGCGACAGGCCCAGTGGAACGTGACTCCGATAGGCAACGGGCCGTTCCGCTTCGCCTCTCACGAGCCAAACCGCCGCTGGGTTTTTGTTGCCGACAGCGGGTTTCCTCAGGCACTCGGGGGTCCCCCGAAGCTCGATCGGTTCATCGTGGTCGTGGTAGACGAGCCCACCACCAAGCTGGCGGCCCTGGTGTCAGGCGAGCTGGACTTTGCCGGGATCCAGCCGGCGCATGCCGAGTTCGTTCGGCGTGACCCGGATCTCCAGGTTGTGAGCTATCCCTTGCTCATGACGTATGGGATCGTATTTAACACCCGGCGTGCGCCGTTCGATCGTCTGGCCGTGCGATTGGCTTTGAGCCGAGCCATCGACCGCGAGGAGCTCGTCGCCGGATACGCTTACGGATTCGGGACACCGGCCGAGGGCCCGGTTCCACCTTCGGCGCCGCACTATCTTCCCATCGCCGCGGGACCTGAGCCGTCGTCCTCGCCCCCCTCATCTCAGCGCCTAGGTTTCGAGCTGCTTACCGTGGGGAGTGGGGAGGCGGCACTGGAGCAGATGGTACAGGCGCGGCTGAGAAGCGCAGGGTTCGATCTCACGATCCGGCAGCTGGAGCTATCCGCCTTTCTCGCCCGAGTGTACGGGTCCCACGACTTCCAGGCAGCCGTCGTCGGCACGCCTGGCGACCTGGGTCTAGGCTATCTCGCTCCGCTGGCAGCGCTGGCGGGAATCGACGTGCCCAGTGATCCGGAGGCGGCGCAGCGCATCTTTGCCGATTCCATGCCCGTGGCTTTTCTCTATCATGCGCGTGGCCTGCAAGGGATGAACCGCCGGGTACACGGAGTGGCAATGGATCTCAGGGGTGAGCTGCCGACGGTGCATGATTGGTGGGTGAGTCGTTGAGAACTGCTGCAAGGCCGGGGGACGCCTTTGCCGCGGCAGCGCCCGTACGACTCGATCTGGCGGGCGGGTGGACCGACGTTCCACCGTTCTCGGTGCGCGAAGGGGGTGTGGTCATCACCGCCGCGGTGCAGCTCCTCGCGCGGGCGGAGGTTCGTCTCGGTGGTCGAGGGTTCCGCCTGGTATCCGAGGACCTGCGGGACGAACTCCAGGTCGGGGACTCCTCCGGATTGGGCCGCGATGGCCGCCTCGATCTGCTGAAGGCCGGCCTGCGCATGCTGCCAGTAGGAGCATGCACCCTTACCACCCGATCGGACGCGCCACCCGGGTCGGGACTGGGCAGCTCCGGAGCCCTCGACGTGGCGCTGGTGGCGGCGCTTTCGGCTGCGCGAGGCGAGAGCCCTGATCCGGTGCAGATCGCCGAGACCGCCTGTGATCTGGAGGCGATAGAAGCAGCGATTCCGGGTGGCCGGCAAGATCAGTTCGCCTCTGCGCTGGGGGGCATGCTACGGCTGGACTTTCGAGATCCCGACGTCGAGATAGAGCGACTGAAAGTGGATCCCGCCTTTGCCGGCGATCTCGCGAAGCGGATGGTACTGTGCTACACCAGCGCATCCCGGTTTTCCGGCAACACAATCTCCCGAGTCATGCGGGCCTACGAGCAAGGCGAGCCGCCCGTCGTGACCGCGCTCCACGGGTTAAAGGAGGTGGCCGAAGGTATGGCGGAGGCGCTGATGTCGGCCGACACCGCCCGCATCGGACGGCTGCTCTCGGAAAACTGGAAGCATCAACTGTCCCTCGACCCAGGAATGTGCACCGAGGCCATGTCGCGCCTGGAGCAAGCCATGAATGCCGCTGGCTCGCTCGGGGGCAAGGCGGCCGGCTCGGGGGCCGGTGGCTGCATGTTTTTCCTCGGTCCGGATGATCCTCGAGAGATGATCGTGGCGGCGCAAAGGTGCGGAGCTCAGGTAATGCCGGTCCAGTGGGCCCCGCGGGGAGTCCAGCTTTGTTGAGCCTCGCGGAGCTGGAGGAACGCCAGAACGCTATAGCTGCTGCCGCTGATTTGCGCGCCTTGCAGGATCGGCTCATGGAACGGGCTGCCCCAGTGCTGGCCCGCATGCCCCCAGTCCCTCGGTTCAAGTCGCGCCTGACGGCCGACGGAGGAGTATGTCCCCAAGACGGCACGCGGCTGGTGTTCGATCCCTGGAACCCGACGCGGCACCGGTGTGGCCGGTGCGGCCGAGAGTTGTCCGGCGAGCGGCACGACTGGGCCTGGGCTCACTACCAACACCTGTGGCTGGCCGAGCGGATGGCTCACCTGGCCACGTTGGCTGTGACGACCAAAAACCGAGAGGCCGCAGCGAAGGCCAATCAACTGCTTCAGGCGTACGAGGGATACCTGGCATATCCCAACCGCGACAACGTGCTGGGTCCAAGCCGGCTGTTTTTCTCCACCTATCTCGAGTCGATCTGGATCACGAATTATCTCGCGGCGGCGACGCTGCTGCGGGAAGGGCAGCTATTGGATGAGGGCAGCGCCGGGATTGTGTCCACCGTGGCGGATGAGGCGGCCAATCTCATCGGTGAATACGACGAGGGCTTATCCAATCGGCAAACCTGGAACAACGCTGCCTTGGCGAGCATCGCCGTCTGGTTCGAAGACGGTGATCTTGCGACCCGAGTCCTCGAGGGACCCAGCGGCATTCTGGCTCACCTGCTCCATGGGTTCGGGGAAGACGGAATGTGGTACGAAGGAGATAACTATCATCTCTTCGCCTTACGCGGCCAGCTGCTGGCGATGAGCTGGGCTCGTCAAGCTGGCGTGGATCTCGTGGCAGATCCGCAGCTCACCGAACGGCTGGCAGCAGCTCTCCGAGCGCCGACTCTGACCGCCCTACCGGACGGCACTTTTCCGGCGCGGAAGGATTCGCGCTTCGGCGTCTCGCTGGCGCAGCCGATGTATCTGGAGCTCTGGGAAATCGGGCTCGCCCGGGTGTCCGATACCGAGAACGCCGGAGAGCTGTGGAGCTGGCTCCAACGCCTTTATCAGGCACCGGCTCCCGAAGCGCAAACCTTCGATAGCTATCTGCACGAAGCGGGTGAGAAACCGCCGGCCCATCGGAGTCGGGCGGACCTGTCCTGGTGGTCATTGCTGGAGATGGCGCCGGCACTGCCTTCCACCACCCTCGCCTGGTCTCCTACTAGTGCGCTGGTGGAAACCCAAGGCTTGGCGGTGCTCCGGTTGGCCGGCCGCTACGCCAGTCTGGAATGCGGCCCGCTGGGTGGTGGGCATGGCCATGCGGATCGGCTCAACCTGCAGCTGCATG
>DASSED010000046.1:0-8930 GCA_035695405.1 Gemmatimonadales bacterium | reverse complement strand
CGTTTGCTTCAGCCGACTGGCAAGCTCGTCCCTGAGGCCAGACAAGCGCCGGCTCAGGTCCGCCTGTTCGCCGGCGGCGAGCTGAGCAGCCCGCCCCAGAGCAACCGCTCCTGCCACATTCTCGGTACCCGGACGGATCCCGAACTGCTGACCGCCGCCGTGAATGATCGCCTCTACCGCCTTCCGATCCCGCACGATCATCGCCCCGATGCCCTTGGGTCCCCCAATCTTGTGTCCAGATATGGTGAGCAAGGTGCAGGGAAGCTCCCCCATGGACACCGGCACCTTGCCGAATGCCTGAACCGCGTCGGTGTGAAACGTGATCCCCGCTTGGTGGCAGCGCCCCGCGATCTCCGCCACGGGCTGAACCACACCGATCTCATTATTCACCCACATGACCGAGACCACCGCGGGCCGATCGGCCAAGACTCGGTCGAGCGTCTCGAGCTCGAGCCGGCCTCCGGCGTCGACCGGCAAGAGCACTTCCTGACCTCCGAGGTGGCAGACCGCGTGTGCCGCCGCAAGTACGGCTTTGTGCTCGATGGCCGAGACCGCCACGCACATCCGCTCACCCCGCTCTCGCGCGGCGAGTGCCGCTCCGACGATCCCGAGGTTATCCGATTCCGTTCCACCCGACGTGAACACAACCTGGTTCGGCTCGGCACCAAGAGCCTCGGCAATTTGACGTCGAGCCTGCTCGACGCCCGCGCGGGCGGCACGGCCAAATCGATGGGCGCTGGAGGGATTCCCGAACGTCTGGTCGGTCAGATAGGGAAGCATCGCCTCCAGCACCTCAGGGCGCACTGGAGTGGTGGCGGCATGGTCGAGATAGACAGGTTCTTGCATGGGGGGAAGATAGCGGCGAAGCGGCCTAGTCGCTCCTCAGAGGCTCTGCACTCCGAGCTGAACCACGTCCTCGATCTCGAGCGTCTCTTGGGTGAAAAAGGGCTCGCCATAACGTTTGCGGATGAGCGAACCGTAGTGGGCGTTCTGGGTCGCCACCAGCGAATAGAGGTCCTGGCCGGTAGGGAAGATCTCGCCCGCAGCCTTGGCCCCATCGAACTGGCTGGCGTAACACTTGATAGCCGCGAGTTTGCGCTCGAACTGGGGACTGATGTCCACCACGAATGTCGGTTTGACCGGGTCCTCCCGATAGGAGAGCGCGTAGAGCACCTTGTGAGGCCGGTGCGGAGTCCCTTCCGCGTCGTACCGCATCAGCCCGGCCAGGTAACAGGCATCCCGTCCCAGCTCGGAGGCGATTCGGTGGTCGGGATGGCGGCCGACGGGGAAAGGAAGGATCACGACTCGTGGGGCGAAGTGGCGGATCTGCTCCACGATAGCCCTCCTCGTCTCACCCGAGTTCTCAATATGGGCATCGGGCAGTCCGGCATTGCGGCGCTCGACCACACCCAGGACCTTGGCCGCCTTGTCGGCCTCGTCCGCTCGCAATGCCGCACTCCCGCGGGTGCCGCTCTCGCCGGCCGTCAGATCGAGAATTCCCGTGCGGTACCCTGCATCTGATGCCTTGAGCAGGGTTCCGGCACAAGTGAGTTCGACGTCGTCCCGATGGGCGGCGATCGCAAGAATGTCGACAGGCATGGAGAAAAGTAGCAGGATCAGGCCGGTCTCCGCCGAAACCGTCGTACCAGAATGACGGCACTCCAGCCGACCAGCGCCAGCGGCGCCACAAAGCCAAGTGATGCGATGGCCCCCGCGAGCAGCCCGACGAAGTTGCGCCACGCGGTCTTGAACGCTTCGGCAATCGCATTGTGTCCGGGGGATGCCAGGATCGGCGCCGGCTCGTACAGGTTGACCGACAACGTGCTCAACTCAGCCCGGGTCTTGAGAAAGCGCATCCGACCTTCCATGCGCTCGATCTCCTCTCGCACTCGGGCCAGCTCGCGCTCCACCGTGAGCACCTCCTGCAACTTACCGGTGCGGGTGCGGAGCAGCTCGAGGAGCCGCTCCTCCAGCCGGTGCCCGTTTTCGACCCGGGCGGTGAGGTCCACGAACTCCTCACTCACGTCCTCCGCACTGACGTTGACGTACTGGAGCCGCCCTAGTGGATCGAGCCATCCTGTGAGATCGTCGAAACGCGTGGCCGGCACCTTCAACTGCAGAGTGGCGCTTCGAAGCTGATTACGACCACTCTGCACTGACGCGTCGGCCACGAATCCACCCGCCCGCTGGGCAATCCGCCTGAGCTCTGCCATCGCAGCCTCGAGCGAATCGACCTCGATGCCCGCCTGGCCGGTTCGTACGATGAGACGAGATATTGGATCGCCGGTGGGTGACTTGAGCCATTCGTCGCCGCCAGCACTGCCCCCGACCTCCGCCGGGGAGGCGGTGGGTTGTCCGACCTTACCCAGGGCTACGGCGCTGGCGGGTTTGTTGGCGGCCTGGTTATCTCGTCTTGTCTCATGGGACTTCGATTCACTCTTCGGATGCTGACAGGCCACCAGTAGAGCCGCCTGGAGCAGCCCTAAGGCCAACGTCTGCGCTCGCATGTGACCTCCCTGTGAGGAGCACGGGAGATGCGAATGCGGGCGTGGCTTGCACACTCACTCGTGCCTCAACGCCTCCACCGGGTCCATACGTGACGCCCGGTTTGCTGGATACAGGCCGAACACCAGGCCGATCGCAATGCTGACCACACAGGCCAGCGCAGCGCTCCAGAGCGGTACACCGGATTGCAGCCGCAAGGCGTACTTCAGCAGTTCGCCGGAGGCGAGGCCCAGCACGATTCCCAGGATGCCCCCGGTGAGCGTCAGGGTCGCAGCCTCGACCAGGAACTGCCACAGGATCTCGCGGCGGGTAGCACCCATCGCCTTGCGCAGACCGATCTCCCGAGTCCGATCCGTGACCGACACCATCATGATGGCCATGACTCCGATTCCACCCACCAGGAGAGCCACGCTCGACAACGCGATCATGGCAACGAAGAAGTAGGAGGTGAGATTACCCACCACCTTCAGGATCTCGTCCTGGGTGATCAGGTCGAAGGTATTGGGGATTCCGGGGCGGAGATGTCGCGCCCGGCGCAACGCCACCGTCACCAGATCCTGGGCCTGGGCCACTGAAACGCCGGGCCTTGGTTTGACCGCGATCACGAGGCTATTGGTCTCATCATAGCGAAAGTGCTGTCGCGCCGTCTCGAAAGGAATGATCGCGCCGATCTGCTGGCCCGGCGGCTCGAAGATGTTCTCGGGCTTCTGATAGATCCCGATGATCCGCAGGGGATTGCCGCCGATCCGGAGCACCCGGTCGATCGGGTCGGTTCGGCCGAACAGCCGCTCCGCCACATCATTCTCGATCACCACCACCTCGGCGCCGGCCTCCTCCGCCCGAGTGAAGAGCCGGCCGTGCAGCAACGTGCCGCCCTGGATCTCCATATAGCGCGAGTCGGCGCCGAAGACCGTCAAGACGCCGGTGTGCTCCCCCTGATACTCGATGCGCTCGAACAGCTGGACCCACATCTCGCTGTAGGCGATCTGGGGAACCCGCGCTATCGCCTCAGCGTCGCTGGTTCGCACCACCGGGCGAATCCGGACCTCGTACGGGAGACGATCAGGATTGAGCGGGGTCTGGGAAAAGAACCGCACCACATAAAAAGCGGTGGGTCCTGCTGTCTCAATCGCATTGAAGATCTGGGAACGGATTCCCTGGACCATGGACGCGATGGTCATGACCGTGGTTACTCCGATCACCACGCCCAGGATGGTTAAGCCCGATCGCAACTTGTTGGTGCGGATCGAGTCGCCCGCTATCGCGACTCCCTCGCTCAGGTTATGAATCGCCCTCATTCAGAGCGGAGCGCCGTGATCGGATCGAGCCTCGCGGCCCGTGTGGCGGGAAAAACTCCAAAGAGGATCCCGGCACCCGCACCGAGCGCCAGTGCCACTGCCACGGACCAGAGCGTGACCCGCGCAGGCAGGGGAGTGAAGCTCGATACGGCGGTGGCCAGCATCCAACCGCCGATCACGCCCTGAATCCCACCCAAACTGGCCAACACCACCGCCTCAACCAGAAATTGGCGTTGGATGTCGCGCTGCGTGGCGCCCAGCGATTTCCGGATGCCGATCTCGCGGGTGCGCTCGGTCACCGTCATGAGCATGATGTTCATGATGACAATGCCGCCGACGACGATCCCAATGCAGACGACCGCGGGTATGGCGGTAAATAGGAGCCGCGTCAGATTGCGCCAGAAGGCCACTAGCGCATCGGCCTTGTCCACCGTGAAGTCGTTCGGCTCATCCGGCCGGAGCCGGTGTGCCAGCCGCATCGCCTCCTCGGCCCGCTCCATTGCTGCTGGAATCAGATCCGCATTCGCCATCTTGACCGACACCACGGTGGTCTTGCGTCGGCCATATTGCGCCTCGAAGGTGCTGAACGGCAGGAGCACGAAGCCATCGAACGACTGCCCCAGCATGCGACCCTTCTTCTGAATCACTCCCTTGACGGTCGCTTCCCGGCCCGCCACGCGCACCTTTCGTCCCACGGCGCTGGCGGGCTGATCGAATAGCTTGTCGGCCACATCGTACCCCAGCACCACAACCGACCGGCGTCCCTGGACCTCGAGCTCCGTCAGTGGGTCGCCGGCCAGAAATCTGTAGTCCTGCACGATCTGGTAAGGCGCCGTGACCCCGAATACCAAGACGTTGCCCACGGTCCGGTTGCGGTAGCTCACCTCGCTCACCGGGGTGGGCCAGCCCGACTGGAGTGCGACGGCATCGGCCTGAGGGAGAGCTCGTTGAATTGCGCTCGCATCCTCGGCCGTGATTTGGGGCCGCTTCTGGATGGCTTTCAACTGCTCTTCGTCGAGCAGCCCGATTGCGATGGGGGTCCTGCGCACCTGGAATGCGTTGGTGCCGATCATCGCCCCGGTCAGGTTCTCCTTGACGTAGGCGTTCATCCCCTGGATGACGGCCACCACCACCACCAGAAAACCGACAGAGACGATGATGCCGAGCAGGGTGAAGAAGGAGCGCAGCTTACTGGTCCAGATGGCCTGGAACGCGAGGCGTATGGCTTCGCTGAAGGGCATTACCGAAAACTAAGCGGTTTCCATCCACCGCTTAGCAGTTACCGCTTACCGCCTACCCCTTACCTGTCACTCATACCTTAACGCCTCCACCGGGTCCAGCCGCGATGCCTTGCTGGCCGGGTACAGTCCGAATAACACCCCCGTGAGAATCGATGCGACTACCGCCGCGACCACCGAAAGCAGCGGAATAGAGGCAGGGATCGGCGTCCACGACCGGATCGCCCAGGCGATGAGCGCTCCGGCCAGCATGCCGATGATGCAGCCGACCAGGGTGAGCGTCGCGGCTTCAACCAGAAACTGGAACATGATCTCCCGGCGGGTGGCGCCCAAAGCCTTGCGGACGCCGATCTCCCGGGTGCGCTCGGTAACCGAGATCATCATGATGGCCACCACCCCAACGCCGCCCACCATGAGTCCAACGCTCGACAGCGCGATCATCGCGATGAAAAATGCCGCCGTGATCTTGTTGAAGGTGTCCAGAACCCGGTCCTGAGTCACAATGGCAAAGTTATCTGGCTGGCCCGGCCGCAGACCCCGCTTGGTCCGAAGG
Organism: Gemmatimonadales bacterium; assembly: GCA_035695405.1. GTDB lineage: Bacteria > Gemmatimonadota > Gemmatimonadetes > Gemmatimonadales > GWC2-71-9 > CAVVWJ01. Next base: position 3,336 of record DASSED010000046.1, on the reverse strand, counting down.
GCCGAGGTCACCTGGTCCTGTGCCTGCCGCACGGTGGCGGCTTCGTTCGGCAGGACAGCGATCTCCATCCAGCCCTTCTGGTAATCCGCCACCTTGGTGAAGGTGGTGTGAGGAACGGCGAGCCGCGGCTCGTCGGCGTTGCTGAAGAGTGAAGCCGCCTCGGCATGAAGCCCGATCACCTCGAACGGCTGGCCGAAGATCTTGATCCTCTTGCCCACGGCGTCCCGGTGGGGGAAAAGCGACTCGGCGAGCTTGTCATTGATGATGACTACACGCGCGCTCGCGGCGTACTCCATCGGGGTAAAGTTGCGTCCCGCGAGGATGTTCCCCCCGTTCACCAGACTCCAGGTGGGGCTCATGCCGGCCATGGCCACGCTCTTGAGCTCCACGCCTTCGAAGCTCACCGGCCCATTGGTGTACTCGCCGATGTTGACGTCCCGCACAGCCGGCAGCGCCCGGATCAGCTCGGCCTCCTCGGTCGTGATCCAGGGCATCCTGCGCCAGGGCGAGAGCTCGTCCGACCCGTCCGAGATATCGAGTCCGCCCGAGAAATACCGCTGCACGAAAAAGGTCTTGGGGCCGGCCGACTCGAGAATACTGGTGACGCTCTGATTGATTCCCGTGATCGCTGACGCCATCGCTATGACCACGGTGACGCCGATGGCGACGCCCAGGATGGTGAGGGCAGCCCGAACCTTGTTCGCCCGGATCGAGTCAAGGGCGATGGCGGAGCCCTCGAACATCCGTGAGACGACGCTCCAGTTGCGATGCGGACTCATTCGGCCCTCAACGCCACGATGGGATCCAGGCGCGAGGCCCGGCTCGCCGGGTACACCCCCGCAACGATTCCGACCGTCACGCCCAGGATCACCCCCACCGCGATCGACCAGGGAGCCACGGCGGCCGGCAGCGGCGTGACCGCCTTCACCACGAACGCCAGCGCGATCCCGAGACCGATGCCGAACACGGCGCCGACGCCGGAAAGGGCGGCCGATTCCATGACGAACTGGGCGACGATGTCCCGCCGTCGAGCACCCAGGGCCTTTCGGATTCCTATTTCGCGAGTGCGCTCACTGACCGCCATCAGCATGATGTTCATGATGACGATGCCCCCCACCACCAGTGAGATCGCCACCAAGCCGGGGAGCGCGACGATCAGCACTCGCGAGATCTTCTGCCAGCTCCCCAGCGCACCCTCGGCCGTCTGGAACGCAAAATTGTTTTCCTGCCAGGGCTTCAAGTGCCGCCGGCTTCGCATCAGCGCCTCGGCTTCATTCATCGCGGACTGCATGCTGGTGGGGTCGGCGCTCTGAACGATCAGGGCATCGAGGATGTTGATGGGGCAAATGAGACGCCGTCCCGGTGCACTGAACGGCATGATGGCGAACTTGTCGAGCGAGATACCGAACAGGGTCCCCTGCTTCGCAACCACGCCGATGACCCGGTAGGGAAGACCTCCGATCACGAGGATCTTGTCGATCGGGTCCACATTCTTGAGCAGCTTGTTGGCCAGCTCGTGGCCGATAACCACGACCGGCACGGCGGTTCTGACCTCCTGCGCGGTAAAGGCCCGGCCCGCCTCGACCTCATAGCTCTTGATCGCGAAATAGGTGTCCTCGGTCCCAATCAGATCGATGTCGCGCGCGGTTTTCCCGCCGTAATGCACCGCCACCCGGTCCTCGCAGAACTTGGCGAACGTGGCCGGGGTCGCGATTCTCTCCCGTACATAGTCCGCGTCGTCGTAGCTGATTCGCGGACGCCGTCGCCAGGCGAGCCAGACGTCATCGGGAATGTTGCCGGAGGTGATGCTGGGCCGCTGCCTCAGCTCGAAGGTGTTCGCTCCCACCAGGGTGTTGGCGAACCGGTCGACCATGTACCGGTTCATGCCTTGGACGATCGACACCACCGCGATCAGAAACGTGACGCCGATCAGCACCCCGATGAGCGAGAAGAAGCTCTTGAGCTTCTGGCTTCGGATGGTTCTCAGCGCCATCCGGATGGCTTCGAGCAGCCGCACTATGACTCGACTTCCCGGGTCTTGGTGGTGTCCGCGGCCCGCACCTTGGCACCGTCCTTCAGGTCGCGAATCGCCTGATAGGTGCCCGCCACGATGGTTTCGCCTTCGCGTAACCCCTGGACGACCTCGAAGTACTCATCCCCGGGAATGCCGGTCTTGACTGGCCGGAAGGTGGCGATGCCGTCGCGCACCACGAACACCCCTTCAGCTTCACGCTTCTTGAAGCGGGCGCGCAGCGTATCCACCGGAGGACCCGAATCGGACTCATTGGGAATCTTCTCGTGGTCCCGTACCGTGAGCGAGATGATAGGAATACTGAGCACGTTGTTTCGAGTGTCGGTGATGACTCGGGCCGTGCAGCTCAAGTCCGGGCGGATGTCAGGCGGCGGTTCGGCCAGAGTGATCTCGACGTCGAAGTCCACTGCTCGATCGGTGGAACCCGATTGGGTCTGGGTCGGCGTCAACTTGGCGCTGTGGCTGATCTTCGTAACTCGGCCGGTGAAGGTGGTGTCGGGGTACGCGTCGATCGTGATCTCGGCGGAGTCTTTCTGACTCAATCGCACGACATCGGTCTCATCCACTTGCACCTTGGCCAGGATCACCGAAAGATCGGCGATGGTCATCAAGAGTCCGGTCTCCTTGGAAAACGTCCCCGGCACCGCGACTTCTCCTTGCTCCACTGCCAGACGCACCACTCGGCCCGAGATGGGAGCGGTCAGCCGAGTCTTTGACAGGTTGTCCCTTGCCTCCTGGAGACCGGCCCGGGACTGCTCGAGCTGCGCCTTGGTTGACTGGTAATTGGCTTCCGCTACCTCGAGGGCAGTCTGGGCCTGCTCGGCGGCCTCTGGTGCGATGAGATTCTCCCCCAGCTGAGTGAGCTGACGGGCCCGGCTCCATGCCCGCTGGGCCTGGTCCCGGTTCGCCTTGGTCTGAAGCAAGATCGCCTCGGTGGATGCCACGACACCCTGGGCCCGGGCGACGGCAGCTTGATACTGCGCCGGATCGATCTGAAGCAGAAACTGGCCCTTCTTGACCAGGTCGCCTTCCCGAACGGCGATTTGAATGATCCGGCCGGTGATGTCGGCGCTGATGTCAACCGATGTTTTCGCCTCGATCTTACCGCTAGCCGTCACCGCACTCACGAGATCTCGCCGTTCCACGCGCTCGAAGCGAACCTCGGTGGCCGCGTGCTTCTTCTTGGTGACTCGCCAGGCGATTCCACCGCTGGCGAGCAGCACGATGATCCCGATAATCAGACCAATCTTCGTCCGACGCAGCATGTCCGTTCCTTGTTAACGAAGAGAGCGGCCGACGGCCGC
>DASSED010000045.1:0-29518 GCA_035695405.1 Gemmatimonadales bacterium | reverse complement strand
CGCGCCCTGGTTCGGCGGTCCCGAGATGGATCAGGTGATCACCGGCGACAACGGCATTCGCCCGGACACGTCACGGGAGGCGCTCGCCGGACTCCGGCCGGTCTTCGACCGCAAGTACGGCACCGTCACCGCGGGCAACTCATCTCCGCTCACCGATGGGGCCGCCGCAGTCCTCCTCATGGCGGAAGAGAAGGCGAATGCCCTGGGGCAGAAGCCTCTCGCGTTCATCCGCAGCTATGCGGTGGCCGCGGTGGATCCCGGATGGCAGCTGCTCATGGGACCGGTATACGCCGTTCCCAAGGCCCTGGAGCGGGCCGGCATCACCTGGGACGAGCTGGGCCTGGTGGAGATTCATGAGGCTTTTGCGGCTCAGGTGCTCTCGAACGTGCAGGCCTGGGGGTCACAGGCCTGGGCCGACCGGCTGGGCCTGGCGGCTCCAGTGGGTGAGGTGGACTGGAGTCGCACCAACGTCTCGGGCGGATCCATTGCCATCGGCCATCCTTTCGCGGCGACCGGTGCTCGGCTGGTCACCACCCTGGCGAACGAAATGCAGCGGCGCGATGTGCAGTTTGGGCTGATCTCTATCTGTGCTCAGGGCGGAATGGGATATGCCATGGTACTGGAGAGACGATGATGGATGAGTCACGAGTCACGAGCCACGAGTCGCGAGCTGAGGGCGACGCGGCAGTCGAAAGTCAGCGCCCGGATACAGGTTCTCCGCAGGACTCCCGACTCGCGACTCACGAATCTCCCTCCAACGCATTTACCCTCGACAATCAAGCCGGCATCGCCGTCGTCACCTTCGATCTCCCCGGCCAACCGGTCAACAAGCTCACCAGCGCGGCTCGCCTGGAGCTGGAGGGTCTGCTCAACCAGCTGCGCGAGGACGATACGGTACGAGGCGTGGTTCTGATCTCGGGCAAGCCGGACAACTTCATCGCCGGTGCCGATATCGAGGAGTTCACCGCGCTCACCACCCAGGCGCAAGCCGAACGCCTGAGCTTCGAGGGTCAGGAGACGGTAAGCCGGGTGGAGACCTTCCATAAGCCTATCGTCGCGGCGATCAACGGCGCGTGCCTGGGTGGAGGTCTCGAGCTCGCGCTGGCCTGTCACTACCGGATCGCCACCGATCATCCCAAGACCCAGCTCGGCCTTCCCGAGGTGCAGCTTGGGCTCATACCGGGTGCCGGCGGCTGCCAGCGTCTTCCCCGGCTCATTGGGGCGCGGGCGGCGCTCGACATGATTCTCACCGGCCGGGCCGAGCGAGCCGCGAAGGCGCTGCGCCTGGGACTGGTGGATGAGGTCGTGTCCCGCAGCATACTCCGGCAGGTGGCGTCGGCCGCGGCCGATCGCCTGGCCCGGCAAGGAGCGCCCCAGCGTAACAGCCCCGGCTCCTGGCTCCTGGACCGGACCACCACCGGCAGGAGGCTGGTCTATCGCGAGTCGCGCAAGCAGATCCTCAAGAAGACCGGGGGGCACTATCCCGCTCCGCTCGCGGCGCTCGAAGCAGTGCGAGTGGGCCTGGAGCAAGGGGTGGCCGCCGGCCTGGCCGAGGAGCATCGTGCTTTCGGCGAGCTGGCGGTGGGTGACGTCTCCCGCAAGCTGGTCCAGATCTTCTTCGCAACCACTGCGCTCAAGAAGGACGACGGAATTCCCCCCGGCAAGGCGACACCACGTCAGATCCGCCGCCTCGCCGTAGTGGGATCGGGATTCATGGGCGCGGGCATCGCCGGCACGGCGGTGCTGAATGTGGAAGTCGATACCCGGCTCAAGGACACCGAGCTTACCCGGGTGGGGAAAGGTCTCAAGACGGCTCAGGCGCTGCTCAGCGAAAGGCTCGAGCGGCGGAGACTCACCCGGCCACAGTACGAGCGGCTCAGCGCCCTTCTCTCCGGCGCAGTGGATTACGCGGGCTTTCGCCAAGCCGATCTGGTCATCGAAGCGGTGTTCGAGGATCTGGAGATCAAGCGCCGGGTCTTGGCCGAAGTCGAAGCTCAGGTCCGATCCGACACCATCTTCGCCACCAACACCTCCACCATTCCCATCCGGCAGATCGCGTCTCAGGCGAAACGACCGGAGCGGATCCTGGGGATGCACTTCTTCTCCCCGGTGGAGAAGATGCCGTTGCTCGAGGTCATTCCCACCCTGGCCACCAGCCCGGACACGCTCGTCACCGCGGTGCGGTTTGGCCGGCGCATGGGGAAGACGGTTATCGTGGTCGCCGATCGCCCGGGCTTCTGGGTCAACCGGATTCTGTCCCCGTATCTGAACGAGACCGGGCACCTCCTGCAGGAAGGGGTGCCGATCGAGCGCATCGATCGGGTGATGACGGCGTTCGGCTTTCCGGTCGGTCCGGTGGCCTTGCTGGACGAAGTTGGCCTCGACGTCGCCGAGAAGGCCGGCGCGGTGATGCAGGACGCGTTCGGTGAGCGGATGAGACCGGCGGGAACACTCTCGCGGATGCTGGGCGCCACCCGCCTGGGTCGAAAGAACGGACAGGGCTTTTACAAGTACAAGAAGGGCCACAAGGCCGGGGTGGACAGAAGCGTATACCAGCTCCTGGGCGTGCATCCGGCCGAGGCCGACCCGGAGCTGATCGAACGGCGTCTGTTGTACGCCATGCTCAACGAGGCGGCGATGGCCTGCGCGGAGGACGTGGTTCGGAGCCCGCGAGATGGCGACATCGGCGCCATCTTCGGCATCGGATTCCCTGCCTTCCGCGGCGGCCCGCTCCGTATGATCGACGACCTCGGAGCGGGCCGCGTGGTGGAGACGCTTTATCAACTGCAGGAGCAGTTCGGGGAACGGTTCCGGCCGGCCGCCTCGCTGCTGGAGATGTCTCGCGGCTCCCGGCGATACTATCCGGCTTGAGCCGGCCCGGGAAAGTCCGGCTTAGGCGGATGAGCTGGACCATACTCCTGGTCGCGATTTCGCTCTATGTCGGGTTGCTGGTGCTGCTCCGGGTATTCGAGCCTCGTTTGGTGTACTTCCCCGGGCTGGAACGAACGCTGGTTCCACCGCCTGCCTCACTCCACCTTCCGGTAGAACGGGTCCAGTTCACCACCCAGGATGGTGTCCGGCTGGTCGGCTGGATCATGCCGGCTCACGCGGATGATTTCTGGGTGCTCATCTGCCACGGCAACGCCGGCAACCTCTCGCAGTTCGACCGGCCCAAGCACTATGCGGGACTCCACCGCCTGGGTCTCAACCTGATGGCGTTCGACTACCGGGGATATGGGGAGAGCCAGGGGGTTCCCAGCGAGAGCGGGCTCTATCGCGATGCCGACGCCGCCTATCACTATCTCCGGGAGAAGCAGGGTGTCCCGGCTGATCGGATCATTCTCTTCGGTCATTCACTGGGATCGGCCGTCGCCATCGACCTGGCCGCCCGGGTGCCTTCGGCGGGATTGATCGTGGAAGGAGCATTCACCTCGGTCATTCATCGGGGGCAGGAGCTCTATCCTTATATACCGGTGCGCTGGATCGCGGCCAGCCGGTTCGCATCGGTCGACAAGATCTCCCGGATCCAGGTTCCCAAGCTCTTCCTCCATGCCCGGCGGGATGAGGTGATCCCACTGTCCCACGGCCGCCGGCTGTATGCAGCAGCGGCGCCGCCCAAGACGTTCGTCGAGCTGGAGGGGAGTCACGGGGACGCGTTCGATGTCGACTCTGCTACTTACTTCGGCAGCATCGATCGCTTCGTCAGGGGTCAGCTTGTGCATCGGGGGACGCAAGGTTCCCTTCCATAGTATCCGACGCCAGGCGAATCGACGTTGCCTTCAATTCCCGAGCGCCTCCTCACGGCCGTGGCCGACCGGTACCGAATCGAAGAAGAGATCGGTAGCGGAGGAATGGCCTCGGTCTATCTGGCCGAGGACCTGAAGCACGGGCGCAAGGTGGCCATCAAAGTGCTGCTTCCGGAAGGGAACGCGCAGGGGTACGAGCCGCAGCGGTTCCTGCGTGAGATCCGGATCGCCGCGCGCCTGTCCCACCCTCAGATCCTTCCGGTCCACGACTCGGGCGAGTGCGACGGACTGCTCTATTTCGTGATGCCGTATGCCGGCTGCGAGAGCTTGCGGGACCGGCTCCGCCGTGAGGGCGCGCTCCCGATTGACGCCGCGCTCCGAGTCACCCGCGCGGTAGCCACCGCGCTGGGCTATGCCCATCGGCACGGGGTCATTCACCGCGACATCAAGCCCGAGAACATTCTGCTGCAGGAAGGCGAGCCGGTGGTGGCCGACTTCGGCGTAGCCACCGCGATGTCCGCAGCAGGCGGCGACAACATCTACATCACCGACCGGGGCTTTGCGGTCGGCACTCCGGCCTACATGAGCCCGGAGCAGGCCAGCGCCGATCGGGATCTCGACGGCCGGAGCGATCAATACAGCCTGGCCTGCGTGCTGTTCGAGATGCTGACCGGTCATCCACCGTTTGTGGGTGGCAGTCCCCGGGCAATCATGGCTCGACACGCCATCGAGCCGCCGCCCGCGATCCGGGCCCTCAGGCCCAACGTTCCGCTGGCGCTGGAGCTGGCCCTTCAGCGGGCGCTCGCCAAGGATCCGGGTGACCGCTTTGCCACCATAACGGAGTTCTGCGACGCCCTGATCACGCCAACCCTGGCTCCGCCTGTGGTCAGCAGCGGCGAACGCCGGGCCATCGCGGTGCTGCCGTTCGTGAACGCCAGTGCCGATCCCGATAACGAGTACTTCAGCGACGGGATGACCGACGAGCTGATCACGGCCCTCACCAAAGTGGAGGGTCTGCACGTTGCATCGCGGACCTCGGTCTTTGCCCTGAAAAACGTGCGCGAGGATGTGAGGACCCTCGGAGCCCGGTTGAACGTCTCGGCGGTGCTGGAGGGCAGCGTGCGCAAGGCCGGGAACAGGCTCCGGATTACGGTCCAGCTGACCAGCGTGGCCGACGGCCGGACCCTCTGGTCGGAGCGCTACGATCGGGAGCTGGAGGACGTGTTCGCGGTCCAGGATGAGATCGCCGGAACCATCGTGCGCACCCTCCGGACTACCTTGCTCGGCGAGATCGGCGATCTCACACCGGTCCGCTATACCGAGAACGTGCGGGCGTACAGCCTGTACCTGAAAGGCCGCTTCTGGTGGAATCGCCGGACTCCGGCCGATATCGCGGAAGGGGTGCGGTACTTCGAGCAAGCAATCGCAGAGGATCCGGAGTACGCGCTGGCGTACAGCGGTCTGGCAGACTCCTACGCCCTGGAGCTGGACTACCGCGGCGCACCGGTGCTGGAAGGGATGGAGCGAGCCAAGGCTCAGGCCAGAAAGGCCATCGAGCTGGATGAGTCACTGGCCGAGGCCCATACCTCGCTCGGCTGGGTCACCTTCATTTATGACTGGGATTGGCCCGGAGCTGAACGCGAGTTCCATCGGGCCATCGAATTGAATCCCCGGTACTCGACCGCCCGGCAATGGTACGCCTGGTTCCTGGTGGCCATGGGTCGCTTCGAGGAGGCCTTGGCCGAAGGGCGGACCGCGATCGATCTGGATCCGGCCTCCGTCTCGATCCGCCGGAGTCTCGGCTGGCTGCAGTACTACGCCGGATTGCATGAGCCGGCGCTGGAGACGCTCAGGCGGGCGCTGACCATGAATCCAACCGCGGAAGAGACTCACCGGCTGCTCGGTCTGGTGTACCTGCAGCAGGGCAAGTACGACGATGCGGCGGCGTCGTTCAAGGAGGCGATCGCCAACGCGCAGTATGATGTGATGGCGTACGCCGGCCTGGGTCATGTCGCGGCACGCCGGGGCAGGGATGCCGAAGCTCGTCGCATTCTGGATGATCTGCATCAGCGATCCCGCACGCATTATGTCACGCCGGTGGCTTTCACCGGGCTCTATATCACGTTAGGAGAGATCGACACCGCGTTCGAATGGCTGGAGCGCGCCTACCACGACCGTCGGGGCTGGCTGGCGTACCTGAACATCGAGCCGCTGCTCGATCCCATGCGGGCCGATCCTCGCTTTCACGCACTGGTCCAGCGGATGCGTCTGGCGTAGGCGGCTGGGATCTACCCGGGTAGTATTGAAGATGCGGAAGATCTCGACCGAGGCGGACGTCGCCTCAGCCCTTTCCGAGCCGCTGGCTGTAGTGTACAAACACAGTCCTATCTGCCCCACCAGCGGCTTTGCCTACCAGGAGATGCGCTCACTCCGGCGGCTGCACCATGACGTTCCGGTGTATCTGGTGGACGTCGTTCACAGCCGTCCGCTGTCCCGACAGATTGCGGAACGGGTCGGAGTGGTTCACGCCTCGCCTCAGGCGATCATTTTGCGATCGGGTGTTCCCGAGTGGCACGGCTCGCACTTTGATCTGCAGGCCGAGACGATGGCCCAACGGATTCAATCGTTGAAATCCGAAACAGAGCACGGGCCTCAGCGCTCGAATTGAAACACCGGTTGGTCGTCGCCGTTCCGAACTCGCCACGCCGCCCTTTCGCTTCATACCGTTAGATGCGCGCTTCAAGCGCGCGGAGCGGCATTCCGCTCCCAATTCGTTCTCCGCGTAGCCTCCACAGCCTATCGTAACGGCCGGTTGCTCAACCGGTGATGGCATCGGCGTCACACCCGTGGCGCGGCACTCGATGCTCGGAGGCGTTACGCGAATCCTCATTATCGACGACGATCCCAAATCGAGCCCGGCGACAGCGGCTCAGGACAGCGGATCGACCGATGGCTCACTCAACGGGTGGCCGATCGATGTCGCCGGCGGTTCGGCCGAGACCGGCCGTCCGGTGGTGCACGAGTATCAGATCGCCACTCCGCTTCCGGGGGCACTTCCCACCACGCATGAGATCGTCCCGGAGCCGGCCGGAGACGCGCATCCGGATCCCTCGACCGTGCGCGAGCTCATCGCCCGGGTGGAGGAGCTGCTGCACCGGACTCGACGCTTGCCGAGTGGGGGGACACCGGGCTGGGCCGGAACCATCCAGTTCGGGAGTGTTCTCCTCGAGCCGGCAACCCAGACGGTGCTCCGCGCCGGCCAACCGGTCCGGGTCACTCACACGGAGTTCCGGCTGCTCCTCGCCTTGATCCGGCGGCGGGGCGCGATCGCGTCGCGCATGGACCTGCTCCGGGAGATCTGGGGTGTCGGTGCGGCCGTGAGCCGCCGCGCCGTCGACACTCACATTGCACGCCTGCGACGGAAGTTGGAGGACGATCCCGCCAATCCGCGTCACATCCTCACCGCGCTCGCGTGGGGCTATCGCTTTCGACCGTAGCTCGAATCTGTCACACGTTGGGAAGCTCATGGAGGAACGCACACATGATACAAGCATTGTCTGGTAACCTCAGGCCGGCGTCTCTGGCGACGCTCCTGATACTGGCGCTGCTGCCGGCCCGACTCACGGGGCAACAACCGGTGACCCTCACCGGACGGGTAACCGCTGAGACCGGTCAGCCGCTCGGCTCGGCCAGCGTCATCATCGAGCAGCTGAGCGCGGGCGCGACCACCCGGCCCGATGGCAGTTACACCATTCTGATTCCCGGGGCGCGGGTGCCCACCGCCCCGGTCACGGTGACCGCGCGTCTCCTGGGGTATAAGGCCCGCTCGGCTCAGGTCAATCTGAGCGCCGGGGCGGCGACGCAGGACTTTTCCTTGCCCGATAACCCGCTTCAGCTGGGCGAGCTGGTCGTGACCGGAGCGGGCACCGTCAGTGAGGTCGAGAAGCTGGGCACCGGACGCAGCGCGGTGGATTCACTCTCCATCGTTCGGAGCTCGGAGCCCAACGTGATCAATGCGCTGGCCGCCAAGGCGCCCAACGTCACCATCACCTCGAGCTCGGGTGATCCCGGAGCCTCGTCCACCATCCTGATCCGGGGGCAGACCACCATCAGCGCGGGAAGCGGACTTTCGGGAGCGGACGCCCAACCGCTCATCATCGTCGATGGCGTGCCGATCGACAACTCGATCAGCTACAACAATCCGAGCAGCGGGGCGATCAACTCCAGCGCGGCCCCATCCAACCGGGCCATCGACATCAATCCCAACGACATCGAGAACGTGGAAGTGCTGAAAGGCGCGGCCTCGGGAGCGATCTACGGCTCCCGCGCAGGTCAGGGCGTCATCCTGATCACCACGAAGAAAGGCCATCCCGGTCCCACAAAATACTCGTTGCGGAGCTCGGCCTCGTTCGATGATGTCGCCCGGCTGCCTGAGCTGCAGACCAAGTACGGCCTGGGCAGTGGTGGCACCTCGCCGGCCTGCCTCTCGGGAGGTACGCCCAACTGCTTCGTGGCTTTCCCTCAGGCCATAAGCTGGGGGCCGGTCCTCGCGCCGGGAACGCCGACGTTCAATCACGCGGATGAGATGTTCCAGACCGGTCACACGTTCGACAATGCGCTGACGATCTCGGGTGGCAACGACCGCACGACGTTCTATCTCTCGGGCGGATCGACCAATCAGCGCGGCTCCATCACCGGCAAGAACGACAAGTTCGACCGGTACTCGATCCGCTTCAATGGGTCCCACCGGGTGTTCGACAACCTCAAGGTCGGCGCCAACGTGGCGTATATCGACGGTGACGGTGGCTTCATTACCAGCCGGAACAGCACCGACGGACTGCTGCTGGGCGCCTGGCGGTCGCCCCCCGAGTTCAACAACCTGCCGTATCTGGACCCGGTAAGTGGCCTGCAGCGCACCTACCGTTTTCCCAACCCAGCGGCCGGCTCGGAACAGCAGGGCCGGGGTTACGATAATCCATTCTTCGTCGCCAACGAGTCGTTCAACAAGTCCCAGGTGGGCCGGACCTTCGGTGGCATCAACGTGGAGTACGGCGCCACCTCCTGGCTTTCCTTCAACTACACCTTGGGCGCCGACTACGCCAACGACGAGCGGACCCAGGGTTGGCCCTGGTCCAACTCCAACACCACCATCGCAGGCGTCAATGGAGTGGGCGGAGTCAACGCCGGTTACATCAAGACCTTCCAGATCGACCACAACCTCACGGCCACCGCCCGGTACAAGCTGAGTCCCGCCTGGAGTGGCTCGGTCACGGTGGGCCAGAACCTCAACTCCAACAAGTACCAGAGCCGGCAGACGTTGGGCACGGGCTTGATTGCCCCTCAGCCCTTCAATCTGGCCAATACTTCAGCACAGCTGCCGCCGTACGACTATCAGCAGACCATTCGTCTGGAGTCCTATTTCGCGCAGGTCAGTGCCGATCTGTTCGATCAGTTGTTCCTCACAGCGGCAATCCGCAATGATGGCGCGTCAACTTTCGGCGCAACCACCCGGCACAACTGGTATCCCAAGGCCAGTGCTGCTTGGACCTTCTTCCGGAGCGCGGAAGGGACCAATCGGTTCCTCACCTTCGGCAAGCTGCGCGCGGCCTATGGCCAGAGCGGCACCCAGCCGGCGCCGTATCTCCTGTCCAGCGTGTTGCTGGGTGGCTGGGGCGGTACCGATGGCGGATGGGGTCCGGCGATCTCGACCCAGCAGAACGGGCTGGGTGGTCTCATCTCCAGCTACATCCTGCCGACCACCGACCTCGGCCCGGAGCGGGTGAAGGAGTTCGAGACCGGATTCGATCTCGGACTGTGGGAGGACAAAGCCGACCTGGGATTCACCTGGTATCGGGATTTGTCGACTGATGTGATCCTGAATCTGCCGGTTGCGGGCAGCACCGGATACACCCAGAAACCGGCGAATGCGGCAAGTCTGCGCAACGCGGGGATCGAGGTGGCCCTCAACGTGCGGCCGGTCACGACCAGAAATTTCGCCTGGGACGTGGGTTTCCAAGTGGCGACCAACCGGAGCCGGGTGCTCGACCTCGCCGGAGTGCAGTTCGTTCCCTTCCCAATCAGCGGCGGCAATAACGGCTTGACCGGCATCCAGGCTGTGGCGATTCAGGGCCAGCCGCTCGGGGTCTACTACGGCACCGACTTCATTCGCTGCGGCCGGGGTCTCTCGTACGCGGGCTACGATCTCGACAACACCCCTGGTCAGTGCCAGGGTGCTCCGGCCGGAGCGCTGTATGTCGATTCAACCGGATACCCGCAGCCTGATGTGGCCGGGAACTACGTCATCGGCAACCCCAACCCGGATTGGACCGGCTCGGTTCGGACCTCGATCCGGGTGCACAAGTTCTCCATCGGTGGGCTGCTGGACATCCGCCAGGGCGGCGTGGCCAGCAACCAGACCAAGGGGGCGCTCAACCACTTCGGCACGTCCAAGGAATCACAGGTGATGCGGGACGGAGGCAACTTCGTCTTCGGTGATACCTACTTCGGCAACGAGACGGTGGCCGGCCCGGGCGCCGGGATGGCGGTCCCTATCGGCGAGACCTGGTTCACCGGCAGCGGCGGCATCTTCAACGGCCCCAAGTCCCAGTTCAACGAAGACGCGAGCTTTGTGAAGCTGAGGGAGATCTCGGTCGGTTACACCTTCGACCAACCCTGGGTCAGCCGTCTGATGGGCTTCAGCAGCATGGAGCTTCGAGTGGCCGGTCGCAACCTCCACACCTGGACCAATTACACCGGCGTCGACCCCGAGACATCGCTGCTCGGATCGGCCAGTCCGGCGCGTGGGTTCGACTACTTCAACAGCCCGCAGACCCGGTCGTACGTCTTCTCGCTCACCCTTAACCGCTAGCGCCTCGAGGGAAACGATACCATGAGACACTCGCTCAGATTCGTGCTGAGTGCCGCCCTCGCGATCAGCGCAGCCGGGTGCGGCGACTACCTCTCGGGTCCCGGCGTGGACCAGGATCCGAATAACATCACCAAGCTCACCCGCCCGGGCCCGCTTTACATCGGGATCCAGGCGCTCCAGTCGGTGCAGTTCGAAGGTCAGCTGGCGCGGAATGCCGCAGAATACGTGCAGCAGGTCGCGGGGATTTCCCGGCAGCAGATCGGATACGATCTGTATGGGATGGATCCGTCGACCATCGACCCGCATTTCTACTCGGTCTATGGGTCAGCGATCGTCATTCAGGGAGGGGGAGGCCTGCTGGACATCAAGAAGATGCAGCAGCTGGCGCGGGCGGTGAACGATTCCATCTACCTCGGCATCGGCAAGGTATACGAGGCGCTGGTGATCGGGATGGCCGCATCGATCTGGGGCGACATTCCTTACCGCCAGGCTGCAGATTCCACCAATTTGACGCCGGCGTTCGACCCCCAACTGCAGGTCTATTCCGACGTCCTGGCCCAGCTCGACTCGGCCATCTTCTTCCTGGCGGCGACGCCGGCGCCTCCCAACGCCGGACCTCCGTCCGACAACTCGGAGCTGATCTATCTCGATCGGGCAGGGGACGTGGCCGCTCTGGCGGCGGTGTACACTCAGGTGGCCCATTCACTGAAAGCCAGGTACCACATGCATCTGGCCGAAGTGGATCCCTCGCACTATGCCCTCGCGTTGGCCGAGGTCCCTCTGGGGATCAACACCCCGGCAAACGATATGCTCTGGTTCCACGATCAGTCGCCCAGCGGGCAGAACGTCTGGTGGCAGTTCATGAATACCCGGACCGACATCGGGCCGGGCGCCGCCATCGTCGAGATCATGAAACGCCGTATCGCCCAGGGAGTCGATAACGACGAGCGACTCAACTTTTACTTCCAGCAGGCGGTCTTTGATCCCGATCCGGCCACGGCCGGCGACGAGGTGCCGGTCGGTTTCTTCGGCTATCGACCGGGTGCGGTGAGGAACCTGGCCGCGGCTCCCGGCGTCTATAATGGCAACGGCTCCCCGGCTGGAGCTGGAGGGGCGTCAGACCCGGGAAACAATTATTCGCTGTTCAACTTCATCGACCAGAACACCGATCCGGGTGATGTCCGGATGCCGGTGATCACCTATGCCGAAACTCAGTTGATCGGGGCCGAAGCTGCCTTCCAGAGCGGTGGCGGCCAGGGCGCGGCTCAACCTTTCCTGGATGCCGCGCGGGCGCAACGCTCGTACGGTGCGCGGGGCACTGCGCCTATCACGTTCACACCGCTCGGGTCGGTGCCGGCCACGCTGGAAAACATCATGGAGGAGAAGTACGTCACCCTCTTCCTGAATATCGAAGCGTGGAACGACTATAAGCGCACTTGCCTCCCTTCGTTGGCGCCCGCTCCTACCTCGCTGGCCAGCACTACGCCCGGAACCAATCCGGTGCCGGGCCGGCTGCCGTACGGGATCACGGAGATCAACGCCAACCCAAACACGCCGAACGTATCGCCAGTGGGCCGGAACGCGAACGATCCCAACCCGTGCCCGGTGCTGAACTACAGCAGCTCAGTCCCACTGGGTAACTAGCTGGGTTAAGCAATGCTGGGGGCGGGAGCAATCTCGCCTCCAGTTTTGCCATCCAAGGACCCTTCATATGTACCGAGCATCTGTGCTGGCAGTCGTCTTGCTCTCAGCCTGCTACACCTATCGTCCCCTGGTAGAACCTACGCCGCTGCCGGGCCAGCGGGTGTCGGCCCAGCTCACTAGCGAAGGCTCTCGCGATCTCACCGGTGAGATCGGGCCCGAAGTGCTTCATGTCGAAGGCGACGTGCTCAGCAGTGATTCCGACGGGATGGATTTGGAAGTACGGGAGATCGAGTCGGTCCGTGGCTTTCGCTCGGATTGGCATGGCGAGCATGTCCGTCTTCCCCGCATAGCGGTTGCCGGTCTTCAGGAGCGGAAGCTTTCTCTCGGAGGCACTACGTTGTTGAGCGGCGCTCTGGTCGGTGGATTGTTCGCGATGTACAAGCTGCTGGGCGGGAATGGCTCGTCCGAAGGCTCGGCCGGCCAGGGCGGACGCGGCGGTAATTGAGCTATTCGGTGCTGTAGTTGGATCGCTCGATCGGAGTTTCGACGTACAGCCGGACCGTCTGTCCCGGCTGAACGCTCAACAGGTCGGTGGTGTAGCGGGTATCAGCCCCGATCGGCTCGGCAATCAGCTTGATAGCTTTGGACTGACCCAGCATCCAGAGCGGCAAGACCATAACCTTGGTGGAGCTCGCCAGCACGGTTCCCACCCGGTCGGCTTGCCCGTCGTGAAACACGAAGACGTTCACGTCGAGCAGGTTGTGGTTGGTAAGCATCAGGGAAAAACCATCGCTCAGTGGAGCAGGAGCAGGGTCCATATTCTGCCGTGGCCCCCTGCAGCTCAGCGTCAGGAGGGAAAGCAACAGGAGTGCGTACATCCCCACCTCTCCGCATAGCTTCCCTGCTGCCCCGCTGCCCCGCTGTCCCGCCTCTCTCACGCCGACCTCCCCAGGAGCCTCCGCATGTTGTCGCGGTAGCCCCGGGTGGACGTCAGCTTGGTTCCGTCGCTCAGAATCAGCACGTAGTCACCCTGAAACCAGGGCTGGATCTCCTGGATCCGGTCGAGGTTCACGATGACGGAGCGGCTGATGCGGAGGAAGCGAGCGGGATCGAGCTCCTGCTCCAGCTCCGCCATGCTCTCGCGCAGGGCGTGCAGGCTTCGCCCCACGTGCAGATGGACGAACTTTCCCGCCGCCTCGATGTAGTCGATGTTGTCGGTCCGGAGGAAGAACGCGCGTTCCGGGGTGCGGACCACCAGCCGGTCGCGGCCCCGGGCCCGGTCGCGCGCGTGCAGCTCCTCCAGGAGGCCGAGGATGCGTCCGGTCTCATTCCCGACCGTCGAGCGTCCTGCGGTGCCGACCGCCCGCGCCATTGCTTCACGCAGCCGGAGCGGGTCCACCGGCTTGAGCAGGTAGTCGAAGGCATGGACCTCGAAGGCCCGCAAGGCGTACTGGTCGTGAGCGGTGCAGAAGACCACCGCCGGCCGGTTGGCCTCGCCCAGCGCGGCCACGACCTCGAAGCCGTCGAGGTGGGGCATCTGGATGTCGAGTAGGACGATGTCGGGCGTGTGCTCCCGGATGGCTTCGACTGCTTCTTCTCCATCGGCGCAGGCCGCCACCACGTCGGTGTCCGGCTCGGCTTGCACCAGGCGTACCAGGCGCTGGCGTCCAATCGGCTCATCATCTGCAACAAGGACCCGTATGGTCATACGGTCATCTCCCTCAGGTCGGCAGGTCCGAGTGGGACCGGCGTCTGCGGCCCCTCATACGGCGTAAACGGCAGGCGGAGGGTGGCGATCACTCCTCCGCCGAGCGCTGGAGACAGGGTGAACACCGCTTTGGTGCCGTACAGCTGATGCACCCGCTCCCGAATGTTGCGGAGACCTACCCCTTCGCGGGGAACACCACCGATGGGCAGTCCCATCCCGTTGTCGCGGATCTCCAGGACCAGCTCGGCTCCCTCCCGCCGCGCGGCGATCACGATACGTCCCCGTCCCGTGAGAGGCGTCACGCCGTGGCGGATGGCGTTCTCCAGCACCGGTTGCCACAGCAGCGTTGGCACCGAGGCTTCGAGGGTCTCTGCGGCTATGTCCCAGACCACCTGCAGCCGGTCCTGAAAGCGGACCTGCTCGATGTCCAGGTACACCCGCAGAAAATCGATCTCCTGGCGCAGGGGAACGATCTGGTGGCCGGCGTTGTCCAGCGAGAGCCGAAGCAATCGCCCCAGGCGAGTGATCATCTGGTCCGCCGCATCGGGCTCAGTGTGGACCAGCTCCGCGACGGTGTTGAGGGTATTGAAGAGGAAGTGGGGCTGAAGTTGCATCTTGAGAACTTGAAGGTGGCTCCGGGTCAGTCGGGCTTCGAGCTCCGAAGCGTGCAGTTGCCGGGTGCGATACAGTCCGAAGTAGTAGGCTGATCGTCCCATGGTGATGATCGCCAAATACGCCAGCAGCCTGGTAGCGAGACATTCGGACAACAGCGTGGAGCGGAACTCCCCCGGTGCAGCCAAACCTGTTGCCAGCCCGACAAGCCATTCGAGCAAGCCCGAGGTGAGGAAAAACCCGATTCCCACCAGGGCGTAAAGGCCGATGCTCCGGCTCCGGCTGCCTGGACTGAGAGTCGCATTGCGAGTGAGCCAGAGGGTCGGAGGAGTCAGGGCCGCCCAGACCCAGGATATACCGAGGCTGTACAGCAGCAGCCTTTCCCACGGAGCCGGCGCGGCGGTGGTATCGGGCGAGAACGCCTGGGACAGGAAGTACCCCAGTCCGACGAGCGTCCAGCCGGCCACCACCACGGTCCAGGTGGTCAGCTGACTCCCAGGCATGAGCGGGATAGCCGGGTCGGCCCCCGTGGCGCGGGTCGGCGAAACGTGCATGGCACCCCACAGCATCCGGCGGGACCATCGGCTGCGATCTACGTTAAGAGCAACCCCCCGTTCCACGAACGATTCGGGCATGAGCGACACTTCCGGCGGCGTGAAACCCGGCTGGCGGGGAGTGAATGCTTTCAGAGAGGCTGATCCGAGCGCCCGCCATCCTCAGAGGTACCTGGGAGACGCCGAAGCGGCGGACGCGTAACACAGCGAGAGGAAGGGGTTAGCGGGCACCCTCCGACTGAAGGTGATGGCGCAGCAGCCGAACGATCGACTGTTCGTCGGCGGCCAGATCGCTCTTGGCTGCCGGCTTCGTTCCATTTTGGAGAATACGCTGCATTGTCCCCGCCATATAGCTGTCAAACACGGCGGGATGGACGTAATACTTGCGGCACACAGCCCGGGTGTTGTTCAGCTGGTCGGCCACCCGGTCGATCGCCTGGAGCACATTGGATTTCGCTTGCCGTTGGGTGGTGAATGCTCCGATTTCACCCAGTGCCCCGACCGCGAGAATGGTCCCAGCCCAGGTCCGGAAATCTTTGGCGGTGAACTCCTCCCCGGCAATCTCCCGGATATAATCGTTCACGTCTCCCGAGCCGATCGACTGTCGAACACCCTCCTCGTCCACGTACTGGAACAGATCCTCGCCCGGGAGCGCCTGGCAGCGTTGCACGATCCGGGCGAGCCGGCGATCGGTCAGCGAGCAGCGGTGGGTCTTTCCGCTCTTGCCGCGAAACTCGAACGTCACGTTCGAGCCCGAGATCTCGACATGCCGATCCTTGAGCGTCGTCAGCCCGAACGACCGGTTGGATTTGGCGTACTCGTCATTCCCCACTCGGATGCAGGTGGACTCCAGCAGACGGACCACCGTGGCCAGGACCTTTTCCCGGGGAAGGCCGGGACGCTGGAGGTCTCGCTCGACGGCGCGCCGGATGCGCGGAAGCACTTCGCTGAACGCGAGCATCCGCTCGAACTTGGTCTCGTCGCGGACCTCTCTCCATTTGGGATGGTAGCGGTACTGCTTGCGCCCCCGGGCATCTCGGCCGGTCGCCTGGATGTGGCCGTTGGGGCTGGGGCAGATCCAGACGTCGATGTACGCCGGCGGTATCGCCAGCGAACGGATGCGTTGAAGCTCAGCCTCGTTATGGATCGGCTTGCCGTCGGTTCCCAGGTAGACAAAGCCTTTGCCGGCCTTCCGGCGTCGGATCCCTGGCATCATGTCGCTCACGTAGCGCAGCCCCGCCGCCTGGGCCGACTCCACCGGGTCGCTGACGATCTCAGGTGGACGTGCTGCAACCGTAGAACGTCCCTTGGAGCCCTTCTCGACTCGCCGCCACCGCCGCCGATGCTGCCTGGTCGCCATAGTTCCGCCGAAGTGAGGAAACTGCTCAGCTCGCAAGAATGAGGATACGATTTTTCATCCCTTCCCCCGTGACCTGAGTCACAAGGGTTGCTACCTTCGGTGCGGTTCCTGGCGGCTCGATTCTCTCATCTGCACAGGGTACTCATCTGATCATGAGACAGAGCCTGCTCTGGCTTTCGGAGCAGCGAAAGATTTTCAACTTCGTTCGACGAAACGGTGTGGCCCGGAAGCTGGCCTCGAGATTCGTGGCCGGGGAATCCATTGAAGAGGCGGTGGCCGCCGCGCGAGAGCTGCAGCAGCGGCGGATCACTTCCTCGCTCGACTTCCTGGGCGAAAGCGTGCACCTGGAGGCGGAGGCGGTTGCGGCGCGAGACCAGTATCTGGCGATGATGGATCTGATGGCCCGACAGGGCGTACAAGTGAACGTCTCAGTGAAGCT
Source organism: Gemmatimonadales bacterium (assembly GCA_035695405.1). GTDB lineage: Bacteria > Gemmatimonadota > Gemmatimonadetes > Gemmatimonadales > GWC2-71-9 > CAVVWJ01. Next base: position 12,587 of record DASSED010000045.1, on the reverse strand, counting down.
GACCCAGATGGGGTTGGATATAGCCGAAGACCTCTGCTACGCCAACATGGCGCGGATCCTCGACAAGGCGAAGCAGCTCGGCGGTTTTGTCCGGCTCGATATGGAGGGCTCCGACTACACCCAGCGCACCCTCGATTTCTTTCGGGAGAGACTCTTCGGCACGTACGGCACGCATTCAGGCGTAGTCATCCAGTCGGCCCTGCGCCGCTCCGAGCGGGACATCGATGATCTCATTGCAATCCAGGCCCGGGTCCGGCTCTGCAAAGGTGCGTACCTCGAGCCGCCCGAGATCGCCTTTCAGGACAAGAAAGATGTGGATCGCAACTACATCCTGCTCATGCAGCGGCTTCTGGCCAAAGGGAACTACCCCGGTATCGCAACCCACGATGAGAGCATCATCAACCACGCGCGGGGGTTCGTTGCCCGGGAAGGGATGGCTGCCGATCGCTTTGAGTTTCAGATGCTGTACGGGGTCCGGCGTGACCTGCAGAATCGGCTGCGGCAGCAGGGATTCAACATGCGGGTCTATATCCCTTTTGGAACTCAGTGGTATCCTTATCTCATGCGACGATTGGCCGAGCGTCCCGCAAATATTGCCTTCATCCTGGGCAACCTGATCCGCGAGTCGGTACCGGGCCGATGACGGAATTCACCCTGGGCGGCTACATGCAGAAGCACGACCGCGCCGCCGCCTTCGGCGGAAGCGACGGGCAAGCCTATTCCGTGGCCATCTATGTGGATGAGGAACCGGACCCCCGCGGCATGTACGGCGCGGCGCTCCTCTTTGTGCGATGGTCACCTGCCGGCGACCGGCCGTCGGGCCATGTCGAGACCGAGACGCTGGTGTGGGGGAAGACTCCGGCCGAAGCGCAGAGCCGGCTCGAAGCGCTGTCGCTGTACGACGTCAAGGACGCCCTGGAAGAAGCCATCGCCCACGCACCCGGGGTGTGGTGAGCCTGCAGCTCGGCACCGTCCTGGAGCGCGATGGCGCAGTATACCGGATAGCAACGAACGATGGAGTCGTGCGGGCCGTGCTCCGGGGAAAGACCAAGCGGGACTCGCCCCGGGTCGTGGTCGGCGATCGGGTTCACATCGAACCGGAGCCCGGCGGAGAGCTCTTCGGGGTGGTGAGCGTCGAGCCCCGGAACACGCTGCTCGAGCGGCGGGTCCCCGAAGGGCGGGGCACTCGGCCGGTCGCGGCGAACATCGATCACGTCTTCGTGGTCACCGCTTCCACCCACCCGGATCCCATTCCTCAGCTCATCGATCGGCTTCTCGTCGTCGCGGAAGCCAACTCCATTCCAGCAGCGGTCGTGGTGAACAAGATCGATCTCGATCCGGGCGAGGGCTTGATCGAAAGATGCCGGGCCCCCGGGTATGCGGTCTATCCGACTAGTGTCAAATCAGGAGAAGGGATTGAGCCATTCGCCCGGGCTCTTGCCGGAAAAATTTCCGTGGTGACCGGGCCTTCGGGTGCGGGAAAGTCGAGCCTGCTCAACGCGGTCGAACCGGGGCTCAAGCTCCGCATCGGAGAGATCAGCGCCAAGTTGCGCCGGGGGCGGAACACCACGGTGTCTGCGATCATGCTGCCCCTCGCGAGCGGGGGCTACCTGGTCGACACGCCGGGGTTCAGCGAGGTGGGGCTATGGGGAATCGTGCCGCGAGAGCTGGCGTCATGCTTCCCCGAGATGCGGCCCTACCTGGGTGAATGCCGCTACGCCGATTGCCGGCACATGAGTGAACCAGGCTGCCGGATCCAGGCGGCGGCAGATGCCGGAGATATCGTTCCAGGGCGGCTGGAGAGTTACCGAGTCTTGCTGAACGAGCTGGAGAGCGCACCGGCTGAATGGGAGTGACGGCGCGCTAACCTTTCTTCTTGGTCCATCTGGCGTCATCGCGCGCCGTCACCTTGTTCATCATCCGATCGAACGCTTCCTGAAGGTCGATGCCCTCGCGGTTCGCCATGCAGATGAGGACGAAGAGGATATCGGCCATCTCCATGCCGATGTCCCCGTCGGGCTCTTCTGGTTTCTTGGTCTTCTGGCCGAAGCGATGATTGATCTCGCGAGCCAGCTCACCAACCTCCTCGGCGAGCCGTGCCAGGTTGGTCAGCGGGTGGAAGTAGCCTTCCTCAAATTCACTGATCCAGGCGTCGACCCGGCGTTGGGCGTCAGTGAGGGACATGGAAGGAGGAATCGGGAGAGTCGAGAGTCGGGGGAGTCTAAGGTCTACGGCTGGAGGATAGGACCGGGCTGGCCTTCGACTGGCGACCTGGGACGCTCGACTCGCGCAATGCCGCAATGATCGCCTTGCAGAACTGCGGCAGATCGGCCGGAGTGCGCGACGAGATCAGGTTTCCGTCCACCACCACCGGGCTGTCTTCCCAAAGCATCCCGGCGTTGACCAGATCGTCCTTGATCGCGCCGACACTGGTTCCTCGCTTCCCCTTCACGATCCCGGCGGAGATCGGAACCCAACCGGCGTGGCAGATAAACGCAACCGGCTTGCCTGCCTGATAGATCTCTCGGGTGAGCTGGAGCAGCTTGGGCGACCGGCGCATGATGTCAGGTGCGTAGCCGCCCGGGATGACCAGTCCGTCGAAATCGCCGGCCGAGAGAGTTTCGACCGAGGTGTCAACAGTAAGGGGATAGCCCCGCTTTCCTTGATACGTCTTCTCACCGGTTCCGGCGACCACAGTGCGGGCGCCTTCTTCCTCCAACCGGATCTTGGGATACCAGAGCTCGAGGTCTTCGTAGAGGGGACCGGCGAAGAAGAGGATGGTTTTTCCGTGGAGGGTCATGAGAGAGTCGGGAGTCGGGAGTCGGGAGTCGTGAGTCGGGAGTCTAGGTCCAGTCGAAGTATATCGGACAGATCCTGGAAACACATCGGCGGTCACCGGAGAACCGATGACCGCCGATTGGTAAACTGTCTTCTTGCCTACCCCTGGTCGCCCTAGGGCTCCCGACTCTGGACTCCCGCCTCCCGACTAATCAATAACTCGACCAGGTGTCGGTCCAGCCGTTCCGCACTCTCTGAAGCGAGCCTACGTGGCCCAGCGCGCGCGCGAGATTGCAGGAGTCGTACTGGAAGGTCTTATTACCATTGCCGATGGCCTCCACCGGTACCGCCATACCCAATTTGATATTGAGACCGGTGATGACGGCTCCTTCGATCACGTTATTACCGTTGGATGTGAGGATGCCGCCGACTAAAATGAGACCGTCCCACCGCAGGCTTCCTCCCAAGGTCAAATTGCCAGTGACGATGAGGATGCCTTTCCCGTCACTCGGCAGGTCCAGGTCCCCATTGGCCCTGACCACGGGCCAGTTCAGGAATTGAGCCGGGTTGGGCCACGCTGGATGCAGGTAATCCGCCGGGAGCATGGTGCCTGCTGTAATAGCGGCCCAGTCGATCCCCACCTGATCCTTGGCTGTTCCGCCTGTTCCGCCGGTACCGAGATACGACGGCACGTCATCAGGACTTCCGTTGATCGGCTGAAATGAGCCGGTGTAACTCCCGTTGGGCACAGCGGCGCCCGGGATGGGCGGCTGATTGCCACCCGCCACAGTGCAGTTGTCGTTCCCGTCGAGCGCGCCGGAGTTACCGTTCTTGTCGATCCCTGACAAGCTGGTGAACGCGCCATTGAGATCGAACGGAGCAGGGGTCCAGAGCGCGTAGGTGGCCACGGTCCGTTGGGCCGAAGGAGTCAGCGAGTTGTACCGCTTGGCAGCGGTATAGCTGCCCCGTGAGGTGACCACGTAGACCGCCGGTAGCAGCGTAGTGGTCGATTCCCGGAGCATTCGGATCGAGACCAGCGCCGTTCCCCCGATCAAGTCGGTCATGGTAGTATCGAACGCTGCCGGCGGCTTGACGGTTAAGAAGGCCATGTACCGGTTGAGCCCGGTCTGTGCCACGCCGACGGCGCCGACCTGTGCCTGAATGTCACCACTGGTGTGTCGCTCGGCAGAGATCCGGGCAAACGTGATCGCCACGCCCACGCTCATGACGGCGAGCACGATGATGCCGAGTGGGAGCGTTGCTCCCCGTCTATTCAGCCGTACCAGCCACGACATAGGGTCTCCGAGGGTCGCGTTACGGCGTGTTGAGCGGGTTTCCGAACCCAGAGATGGTCCGCTCGAACACAACCGATTGGGCCGGGGGCGCATGGCTCCCGGTCGGGGTGACGGTCACGGTCACCCGTTTGGTCTTGGTGTTGACCGTGGCGATAGTGGAACAGCGGATCCGAGGAAGCTGGGAGGCCACGACGGTGTCGCACGTGGTTCCCACCGCTAAGTTCGCAAAGGGCAACGCATCCAACCGGGCAATCTCACTCGAGAGCTCCGTGGTCTGGTATGCGACCGCCGACGCCGCCGTCGCGGTTCGCGCGGATTGCATCATTAGGCCGCCGAGCACGAGAATTCCCGCAGAGATCAACGTCACTGTGACGAGGATCTCGACCAGGGTAAAACCAGCGGTCTGCTTCCGCTCTGAGTCTTGGGGCCTCAGCATGGTGGACTCCCGTGTCCAGGTCAGTGACTCGGCCAACAATGAAAGCGGCATGCTCAGTCAGGACGATTTTCGAAGAAGACTGAGGTGGTCATGTTGGCGGTCTTAGGGGCGGCGCTGCCTCCGGGCGTGCGCTCGCTCATACCGTCGAGCTTGAGCTCCAACCCCCGCACGTTGCCGAGAACACCGGGGACGGCCGCCTGGGCTGGCGTGGTGTTGAGTACGTAGAAGTTCACCCGCGCGGTGTTAGCGAACGGAGTGGCGATCTCCTCAGTCGCGCCGCCCGTCAACATGGTCCGAAAGAGGCCAGTCCGGCCGGGGAGCGCAGTCGAGTTCTTGAACTCATACCGCACCCGGCGGTAGAGAAAGAAAATTGAGCCGACTGGCGTTGCGACCGGAACCGCTCCACCAATGTTGACCACTTTGCCCGCCGGAGAGCCGTTGATCGACGGCAGCGCTCCGCCGGTGGCAGGATGAATGTTCACCGGAACCGCGCCGGTGCAGTTGGCAGCAGTGCCGGGGTCGGTGAGTGCCACACCGGCCTGGACATAGGTATAAGCCCCGGCCGCGCTCCTGTAGGCAAAACCAGAAAAGCCCGGAGCGGCAAACACCGCTGAGTCTACCGGGAGAATGCTCAGTGTGGTTGTGGCACCGTTGGTCCAGCACATGATGCCGAAGGCGTAGGGCACTCGAACCGTGAAGTCCTGCCCGCCGGCAGCCGCGGCCTCCAAACCACCCGTGGCTTCGACGATGCGCAGGTCGGATAAGAGGCGGTTGATGCCACTGCGGGAGACGCTGCGCGCATTGCGCCACGCCTCCTGCTGATCCATGAACCGGGCCTGGCTCAGCATCATCTTCACCAGGGAAGCCCCGACAATGGCCGTGACAACCAGTGAGATGAGCAGTTCGACCAGCGTGAACCCCTGACGGGCAATCGAACGGGTTGTCATGGAATGATCCTGACTTGCCCAGCGGTGGTCATCACCACGGCGCGAGTGCTGATGCCTGAGGTGATCCGAATGGTGGTCGAAGCACCTGAAACACCGGACGGGAAGATGTCTACCGGAGATGTCGAGACGGTCATAGTCAGAGTGCCCAGATCCGCATCGGCGCCGAGCTTGCGGCTGAGCCGGACGGTACCGCCGGTCCGGTCGGCGATGGTATACGTCTGGGTTGCGGTGGTAACGGTGAGACGCATGGGCTTGCGATACCGCGCGGCCAGGGTGAAGGCCTGCTCCAGATCGGTGGCCACGATGGCAATCTCGCGGTTGAGCCTGGTGGCCTGGACCACCCGGCCGATCTTGGGCACCATCATAGCGGTCAGGATGCCGATCACGCAGATGGTCAGCGCCAGCTCGACCATGGTGAAGCCCCGCTGCGCGCGGCCCCTTGCACGTCTAGAAGTTGGTCGGGTCGTCATGACGCCGGAGTTGAGCACGAAGGGTGCCGCATCACCGCTCTGGACCAAACCTTTACCTGCAAACAAGATCCGCCCTACATCCGGCGTCGGTCTCGAGCCAACTACGGCAAAATGAATGATTTGGGTTAGCGCGACTTGCGGACCAAGCAGGCAAGGCGCAACTGGTTGGGCGACGTGAAACCTCGGCCCTCCCCGGCGCTGGTTTTTGGTGGCCCGAGGTCCAAAGCTGCAGCGCGAATTGCGGTGCCCACCGGGGGTGTTGCTGTAGCAGCGGCTGCAGTTGGCCACTGCCGAAGGGTGCAGCCGACCCCCTTATTATTGGGTGCCATGCGCCCCCGCGAACGCATTCTCGCCAACCTGGAATCGATCTATCGGGAGTCCTACGAGCGCGCCAAGAAGGCCACCGACGAAGGCCGGATGTTGGATCTGGACAGCGCCTACATGCGGGATCAGCTGATGCTGGAGATCCTGCTCGATATCCGAGACTTGTTTTCGGTCGCTCCGGCGGCCTCCGGAGGCAGCGCCCTCGAGAAGCTCGAGGCCATTCGACGGCTCACCCGAATTCCCTAAACAAGAAGGGCAGCCGAATGCCCCGCTTTTGGAACGGGCCGTCGATCCTCGCTAGCCGAACGCTCGGGTGAGGAGCTAAGCCAGACTCATCAGCTCCGCTGATTGCTGGGGGAAGGCGGTGTATCAGCGTTGACGGCTGCGCATAAGTCAAGCGCCTGCCCGGCCGAGTAGCCCGCCGCTATCTTTCACCGAGCTAACTGATGACCTGAGCCCCGAGATCGATGGCCACACGCGCTTCGACCCGATCCAAGACCGCTTCCCGCCTGGAAAAGTCCGATCTCTTGGACCTCTACCGGGTCATGGTGTTGGCCCGGCGGATCGACGACAAAGAGATCCAGCTCAAGCGGCAGAACAAGATCTTCTTCCAGATATCCGGCGCGGGCCACGAGGCTGTGCTCGCCGCAGCCGCCAAGGTCTTCCGGCCAGCCTACGATTGGTTCTACACCTACTATCGCGATCGCGCTCTCTGTCTCGGCCTGGGAATGACGGCCACTGAGCAGCTCCTCAGCGCTGTTGGCGCGGCCGATGACCCCAATTCCGGCGGCCGGCAGATGCCGTCGCACTGGGGACACAAGGACCTGAACATCGTCAGTGCCTCGAGTCCAACCGGAACCCAATTCCTCCAGGCCGTCGGGTGCGCTGAGGCCTGGCTGCGATACAGCCGGATCAAAGGGATCGAAGGCCAGGACCAGCTGATTCACGGCGACGAGGTAGTGCTCTGCACCACGGGTGATGGTACCACCAGCGAAGGGGAGTTCTGGGAGGCACTCAACACCGCCACCAATCTCAAGCTGCCGGTGGTCTTTTTGGTGGAAGACAACGGCTATGCCATCTCGGTGCCGGTCGAAGTGAATACCGCAGGCGGTTCGATCTCCAAACTCCTGGTCGGCTTCCCCGGCCTTTTCATTCAGGAAGTCGATGGTTGCGACGCACTCGCCTCATTCGACGTGCTGACCAAGGCAGTGGATTACGCCCGGGCTCGGAAGGGGCCCGCGCTGGTGCACGCCCACGTGATCCGTCCTTACAGCCATTCGCTGTCCGACGACGAAGTGCATTACCGCACCCCCTCCGAGCGCCAGTCCGATGCCGAGCGCGATCCCTTGGTGCGCTTCCCCCGATTCCTGCTCGAGCAGGGCGTGGCCAGCCAGGCCGAGCTGGATGAGATCGTCCGCCGGGTCGAGGAGGAGGTGCAGGTTGCCACCGAAGTGGCGCTAGCTTCTCCGCAACCGGCACCCGATACCGTCTATCGCTACGTCTACTCTCCGGACGTGGATCCAACCTCGGAGCAGTTCGATACCGAGGATGACCCCCGGTTCACCGGGGATCCAACCACAATGGTGGATCTGCTGAACATCTGTCTCAGAGATGAGATGACACGTGACCCCCGAATCGTGCTATTCGGGGAAGACGTAGCCGATTGCAGCCGGGAAAAGAGTTTGACCGAGGTCAAGGGTAAGGGAGGGGTTTTCAAAGTAACCTGGGGACTCCAGCGGACCTTCGGCAGTGATCGGGTATACAACTCGCCTCTGGCTGAGGCAAACATCATCGGACGCGCGATTGGCCTGGCCACTCGAGGACTCAAGCCGGTGGTCGAAATCCAGTTCTTCGACTACATCTGGCCGGCCTACATGCAGCTCCGAAACGAGCTGGCCCTCATGCGCTGGCGCTCGAACAACGCCTTTGCGGCGCCGGTGGTGGTGCGGGTGACCTACGGGGGATACCTGAAAGGCGGCTCGGTGTACCACTCCCAGACCGGCGCGGCGGTCTTCACGGGGGTGCCCGGGCTGAGGGTGGTTTGTCCTTCGACGTCGCTCGACGCCAACGGCCTGCTTCGAACCGCGATCCGGTGTGAGGATCCGGTGCTGTTCCTGGAGCACAAGCACCTCTATCGCCAGACCTACAACAAGGCCCCCAATCCCGGCCCCAACTTCATGATCCCTTTTGGCAAGGCCAAGGTGGTGCGGCAAGGGAGTGATCTCACCGTGGTAACCTATGGGGCGGTGGTACAGCGGGCGTTGATGGCCGCCAAGACCATGGAAGACCAGCACAACGTCAGTGTGGAAGTCCTGGATCTCCGCTCCCTGTCCCCGGTGGATTGGGACTCGATCCATCGGTCGGTGCGAAAGACCAGCCGGGCACTGGTGGCCTACGAGGATTCGCTGTCTTGGGGGTACGGTGCCGAAATCGCGGCCCGAATTGCGGACCAGACCTTTGCCTATCTGGACGCGCCGGTGCGGCGGGTCGCTGCCACGGATACCTTCGTTGCCTATGCGCCGGAGCTGGAGGACGTAATCCTTCCCCAGGTGGACACTCTCAAACGGGCCATGGAGGAGATCGTCGCCGTTTAGGAGATCCTTCGCTTCGGTCAGGATGACTCGTCGCTTCGCTCCGAGTCACTTCATGACTTCGCGAATCTCTCCCGCCGCCGCAATCACGTTGTCGACGTCTCGCGAGAGCGCCTTGGCCTGCTGGGTGGCATGGGTGAGGTCGTCCAGCACCGCAGCCACTCCGGCCGAGCGGAGCCGCAGCAGGTCGAACCGTACGTTTTGCATTGCCAGCACGCAGGATTCCAAATGGGCAGCTACCTGCCCCCGCCGCTCGCGCAGATCCATGAAGGTCTGCCGCTGCCGCTGCAGTAACCCCAGCCGCCGGCTCCGCTCAGTATCATCCGGCTCCCGTGAAAGTCCGGCAATTCGTTCATCGATCTGGGTGAGACCTTCCGCGTCCAGATTGGTGTCCATGGCGTGGAGCGTACGCGCCAGATCGGTCGCCCGGGCGTAGAGCGCGTCCGCGGTCTGCTGCACCTCGGGCAGCATCTTTCGCTCGGTGGCGGGCAGCTTCGCCAGCAGTTTGAGGATGGCGACCCGGTCACCATGGACCTGCATGACTGCCCCTAATTGAGCGCCATACTCCTCCGCCGTAGGCGGCCCAGGCTCTCGTTTACCGCGGCCGCCCTTGATTAGGGTCGCCTCCAGGGCGTCCGGGGCCGGTGGACGGCTCAGCACGTCGCGCCAGCTGTAACCTGCCTGCCAGAGAGTAGCGTAGTTCCGAAGCAGCCCGATGCCCATTCCAAACATCGGGAAAAGGAACCAGGGATGGTCGATACCGGTGGCGACGTTAATGCCCATGCATCCGGCCGTCACCGCAGCCCAGCTGGCGAACTGACCCCTGACTCGCTGGATGATCTTCGGCTCACCCGTGTCCGGTACCGGGAGGTCTCTCTGGCGGTCCCGGCGGGAACCTCGGTCACGGCCTCTCACGGGCTCCGCCAAAGGACGGGGAGGAGGCCGTCTCTCCGGTCCAACGGGGCTCCTCCCGACCCCCACACTTCGGGGCCTCGCACGGGCGCCGCCGAGATCCCTCGCCTCGGTTTGGCTTCCGGACGATCTCCGGCCCAATCGGGACCCGGTTCCGATCTCGCTGGCGGCTCGGCCTCGCATGCTGCCTGTCGGCTCGAAGCTCACGGTCCGACTTTCCAGGGCTCGGCGGAGAGCGTCTGCGCTGGCCCAGCGATTCTGAGGATCCTTCTCCAGGCAGCGCGCTACCGCTAACGCAAGGTCCTCCGGGATATCGGGTCGAACCTTCCGGAGATCGGGAGCCACCTCGGTTATCTGCTTCATCAGAATGCCGGCGACCGATGGCGCGTTGAACGGGAGATCCCCGGTGAGCATCTGGTACGTCACGATGCCGAGGCTATAGAGGTCGGAGCGACCGTCGATGTCTCGATCGCCCGCGGCCTGCTCCGGGCTCATGAATGCCGGGGTTCCAATGGCCACTCCGATACCGGTCAGGGTGGCGCCCGAGCTGGATGACAGCGCCTTTGCAATGCCGAAGTCTGTGACCATCACCCGGCCGCGGGTGCCCTCCAGGAGGATGTTGTCGGGCTTGATGTCGCGATGGATAACCGAGAGCGCGTGGGCGGCGCTGAGGGCATCAGCGGTTTCCTTCATGATTCGCCGCGCCTCCTCTACCGGCAAGCGTCCGCGTCGCCGAATACGAGCCGCCACAGACTCCCCGTCCACGTAACCCATCACAAAGTAGACCAGCCCTTCGCCCTCACCGACGGTATGAATGGGAACGATGTGTGGGTGGGACAGTCGCGCGGCCGTCTGGGCTTCGCGGGTGAAGCGCTCACGGATGTCTTGCTGAAAGGCGAGCTCGGGTGGAAGCACCTTGATGGCGACCCGCCGCTGGAGCCGCTCATCGCGCGCCCGGTACACCACGCCCATCCCCCCACGACCAATCTCTCCTTCGATCGTGTAGGCGGTGCCCAAGGCAGTGGCGAGACGGGCAGGTAGCGGCTTATCGCCTGGTGCGGTCATGCGGCCCTGCAGGGGAGAACACGCTCGAGGGGCATGGCAGACAATCTGTACTCGGCGCGACCGAGCGGCAACGCTGGCGGCCTCCTCTTGGGCCATAATGGCAGGTTGATCGCCCCTAATCGACAAAAAAGGGTCTCCCCAGCACGACGGATCGCTATTGGGGGAACCCAACCGACCTCTCACTGGTTTTTATTGGCGTTCCAATCCGTTTGGACCAGTTCTCCTTGTGGCACGGACGGTGCAAACTCACTGCCGACCAACTTGCGGAACTGTCATTTCGCCCTGAATCTCAGGGCACTAAGGAGAAGTAGATGGCCGAAAGATTGACGTTACCAGTACTCCCTCTTCGGGAGGTCGTGCTTTTCCCGGGTGTCACGGCGCCGATCGGTGCTGGACGGCCAGCCACGCTTCGTGCCATCGAAGCGGCCCTGACCAGTCCCGAGCGTCTGGTGTTTGCGGTATCCCAGCGCCAGAACGTCGAGAGCGTGACTTCGGAAGCCCTCTATACCATCGGAACCATCGCGCGCATCGGTCAGCTGCAGCGGGGATTGTCGGGTATGCAGCTGCTGCTTCACGGCGAGCGGCGCGGGATTGCCATTCATTATGCCGAGCGGGATGGGTACCTCCAGGCCATAGTCCGGGAAGCGGAGGAGATGCTTCCAATCAAGGCCGATGATCCCGCCTTTGTGGCGCTCCATAAGGAGGCTCGGGTCAGGGCCGCGGAGCTGGGTCAAAAGTCGGGTCTGCCTGACGATGTCGTTCAGCAGGTGCTGGCCGGCGTGAATGAACCCGGAAAGTTCGCTGACCTGGTCGCCGGCTACATCGATATAACGCCGGCGCAGCGGCAGATGTTGCTAGAGACGTTAAGCGTCGAAGAGCGGCTTCGCCGGGTGCTGGTGCACGTGCAGCGCCAGATCGGCGTGCTCGATGCCCAGGAGGACATCAAATCCCAGGTGCAGGAGGAGCTGGGCGAGCGGCAGCGGGAAATGTTCCTCCGCGAGCAGTTGAAGACCATTCAGCGCGAGCTGGGTGAAGGCGATGATCGGGACGACCTCCAGGAGCTCAAGGAAAAGCTCGATGCCCTGGAGCTGACGCCTGACGCCCGGAAAGAAGTGGACCGGGAGTTTGCCCGGTTGACCAGAATCGGGCGGGAATCGATGGAGTCACAGGTGATTCGGACATTCCTGGAGAATGTCGCCGAGCTGCCCTGGAACGAGCGCAGCAAAGAGCACCTGGAGCTTCCGGAGGCGCAAAGGATCCTGGACGAGGATCACTACGCCCTGGGCGACGTGAAGGATCGGGTGCTGGAGTTTCTGGCGGTGCGCCAGTTGAGGCTTCAGATGGAGGCGGCTGAGCGGACTCGTGAACTGAGGGCTGATGCCCCAGTCGCAACTGAGGGATCGCGCGCCGAGCAGAAGGCGGAAGAGGTTGCGTCGGGGGAATCAACCGACGTGCCGCAGGCGACCGCCACGGTTCCTTCGCCCAACACCCCGGCCCGCGGGAATGAGGACGATCGGATTGCCAAAGGACCGATCCTGCTGTTCGTGGGCCCGCCGGGAGTGGGTAAGACATCGGTGGCCAAGTCGATTGCCCGTGCCATGGGCCGCAAATACGTGCGGATCTCATTGGGTGGCGCGCGGGACGAGGCCGACATCCGGGGGCATCGCCGGACCTACGTTGGCGCGATGCCGGGTCGCATCATTCATGGCATGAAGCAGGCGGGAACCAAGAATCCGGTGTTTCTGCTGGACGAGGTGGATAAGCTGGGT
>DASSED010000044.1:0-7362 GCA_035695405.1 Gemmatimonadales bacterium | reverse complement strand
ACGTGGCCAACCATCGCGCCGGCCTCATTGGAGCAGCGCCGGTCGCACGGGCGACTCGCGTTCAACTGGTATCGCACCCGGCTCACCCTGCCGGTGAAAGTAGGCGACTTCAACGTGGCCGGCTCGACCGTGGTGCTCGAGCTGGTGATCGACGACTACGCTGAGATCTGGGTGGACGGCAAGCTCCCCCTGGTGCTGGGGCAGACCGGTGGGCAGCTCATTAAAGGATTCAACGCCCCGAATCGGACGGTGCTCACCCAGGACGCGCGTCCCGGGCAACAGATCCAGCTCGCAATCTTCGGCGTGAACGGGCCGGTCTCCCAACCTCCGGCCAACTTCATCTGGGTGCGGTCGGCCACTTTGGACTTCTACGCCAAGGGACAGCTGGGCGGAACGAGCAGCTCTCCTGCGAAGATCGTCCGGCTCTCACCCGAGATCGACCGGGTCCTGCCGAGGGGAAGTCGGCTGGAAAAGCTGGCGGGTGGGTTCCAGTTCACCGAGGGACCGGTCTGGCACCCCGAGGGCTACCTCCTCTTCAGTGATCCTAACGCGAATACCATTTATCGCTGGTCGCCCGAGGGGTCGGTCTCCGTGTTCCGCACCAAGAGCGGCTACAGCGGCTTCGACATCGGACGCTATCATCAGCCGGGGTCCAACGGGCTGACGCTGGATCCGGCCGGGTTGCTCACCATCAACGAGCACGGAAACCGGCGGGTCACCCGCCTGGAGAAGACCGGAAAGCTCACCGTGCTTGCCGACCGATATAACGGAAGGCGGCTCAACAGCCCGAACGATCTGGTCTACCGTTCGGATGGAACCTTGTACTTCACCGATCCTCCCTTTGGCTTGCCCGCCACCTTCCAAGATCCCAAGAAGGAGCTGCCGTTCAGCGGGGTCTACATGGTGAAGGGTGGGAAAGTGACCCTGCTGACACAGGACCTCAGCGGGCCGAACGGGATCGCGTTCTCTCCCGACGAGAAGTACCTCTACGTGGACAACTGGGACCTCAGCCGCAGGGTGCTGATGCGCTACCAGGTGAACCCCGACGGCACCCTCGGCACGGGCACGGTGTTCTACGACTTCACCAGGGAGCGGGAGCCGGTCGCGCTGGACGGCATCAAGGTGGACGTGGAGGGTAACGTGTACGTGTCGGCTCCGGGTGGGGTGTGGATCCTGTCACCGGCCGGCAAGGCGCTGGGCCGCATCGTCCCTCCGGAGCACGACGCCAACTTCGCCTTCGGCGATAACGACGGCAGGTCACTGTACCTCACGGCCAGCACCGGGTTATATCGCCTCCGGGTGGGGATTTCCGGAGTCCGGCCAGGCGCGGTGGTACAGGCCGCCAGCAGATAGGGAACCCAATGACTACTGCGAGCATTCTACCAGAGACAGCGCCGCGGGGAGAGCGTGTGGCCGAGGCCCGCCCTTTGAGCATCCCGGTGATCCTTGGAACCAGCCGGAAGGGCAGGCTGAGTGCCCACGCCGCGCGTTACGTCTATCGCGAGCTGGAGAAGCGGGACGGGGTCCGGACCGAGCTGATCGACATCGCCCAGCTCATGCACCAGCTGGACGATAGCGGGCAGGGCACCGGCGACACCGGGTTCGCGGAGAGCATGGCCCGGGCGGACGCGATCGTGATCGTTACCCCGGAGTACAACCACGCCATGCCTGGGCTCCTGAAGCACGTCCTGGACAGCTGTCTCAAGGAGTATATCCACAAGGCGGCGGGGATCGTGGCGGTCTCGGCGGGACCGTTTGGCGGCACCCGGGTCATCGAGACCTCGCTTCCCATTCTCCGCGAGCTGGGACTGGTAACAATCTTCTGGGACGTGAACGTGGGCAGCGTGGCCAAGGTGTTCGACGACGCCGGGAATCTCCTGGACCAGGCGTTTGTGCGGAGAACCGACAAATTCCTGGGCGAGCTGATCTGGATGGCCAGGACACTGCGCTACGGCCGCGAGAACATTGCCCTCAGCTGAGCGAGAGCCACATGCCGGGAACGACTAAATTGCGCTGCCCGAAGTGCGGGGCCGAGATGAACCGGCACGCGGAAAAGCTGGTGTACTCCGACAGTCGCGCGGACCTCGCCAAGATGGATCCGGCGCTCGGCGGGTTGATTGAGGAAACTCATGCCTGTCCCCGGTGCGGGAACATCGAATCGCGGCGACTCTGATTTTTTGCTCTTTGCAGCGGTGGTGGACACCGCAGAAGGTGTCACCATGACGCTGATCCAATGAGTCACGCGCTGAACCGGAACACCTGTGAGGAGGCGTTCCGCCGGCTGGATGATTTCCTCGACCGGCGGCTCAGTCCCGAGGAAACTCGACTCGTGGAAGAGCACCTGCAGATCTGCGACGCCTGCACTCGCGAGTTCACCTTTGAAGCCAGCGTGCTCAACGGCGTGCGACAGAAACTCCAGCAAATCGAGGCTCCGCCCGATCTGCTCAGCCGGGTCCTCTCCCGGCTGCAACTGCCCTGAGCGCCTCGATCTCGGTCGGCTCCAGCCCGAAACCCTGGAGGAAGTCATCGCCCAGGCCAGCCAGTGAGTGGCGGAGCGTCTCCAGGTCGATCGATGACGGATTGAGGTAATCCAGCAGGTCGAGACCGAGCGCCTCATGCAAATCCGGGCAGCGGGCGAACACTGTTTTGGAGAGGTGAGCGCGGGTCAGGTCGGCCTTGCTCAGCTGAACGCCGTTGAACACCGCCGCGGTGAGCTCGGTATGCCGGAGGTTCACCCCCCGCAGGTCGGCATCGTTGAACAGAGCGCTCAGCAGCATCGCGTAGCTGAAATTCGCGTCAAGCAGATTGGAGTAGCTGAAATTGGCCTCGGTGAGGTTGGCCCCGGCGAGGACCGCCGAGGAGAGGTCGCAGTGCGTCAGGTCGACGCGGCGCATCTCGGCGTCGAAGAAGACAGAGTTCGACAAATTCGAGTTCTTGAGATTCACTCGAGTGAGCTCGGAGCCCGAGAAATCGGTCCGAGCGGGTCCCGCGATCTCCAGATTGGTCGCCTGCAGCCGGGCATCAGCAAGGTTGGCGTTCTTGAGGCTAGCGTTTCCCAGCGTGGCCAGGGTGATATCCGCTTCCCGGAGATCGGCTCCGTCCAGCACCGCGCCCCTGAGATCTGACTGGCAGAGATCCACCCCGCGGAGATACGCGCGGCTCAGGTCTCTCCCTCTTAGATCGGCTCCTAGGAGTACAGAATGATCCAAAGTTGCCCCGGCCAGCGTATCGCCGGAGACCTCGAGCAGGGATTGCCCAGTTTCCTTGTGCCGGATCACGATCATAGAGGTAGCGATATTGGCTCCTCCGCTCGGGATGCGCCAGGGAGCAAGCGATCACCTTGCAGGATGGGTCGGTTCGGCGCAGGATAGAGCATCATGGCCCCCTCGTGATTCAGCCGGCGCCGTTGCCGTCCGGTAGGTCCGGGATCGAAAGCGCCCCGCCCGTGGCTCCTGCGACCTTCGAGTCGCTGTTTGCCGCGGTCATGAGCTCGGCGTACGGGGTAGCCATGCGCTTCTGTCACAATCAGGCCGACGCGGAAGACCTGGTTCAGGAAGCGGCGCTTCTCGCCTACCGAGCCTTCGACTCCTTCGACCGAGGATCGAATTTTAAGGCCTGGTTTCTCAAGATCGTGACCAACTGCTATTTCTCGAAGCGTCGGCGAGAAAAAAGCCGGCCGGTCACCTCGGACCTGGACGACACGCCGGATCTCTACATCTACGCCCGCTCGGGCCAGGCGGGGTTCCCCACCCAAGGGCCCGATCCCGCATCGAAACTCCTGGAGACGCTCGGCACCGAACGAATCGTGGCCGCAGTCAACCGGCTGCCCGAGGAGTACCGGGTGGTTTCGACCCTCTACTTCATGGAAGACCTGAGCTACGAGGAGATCGCCCGAATGCTGCAGTGTCCCGTCGGCACGGTGCGCTCGAGACTGCACCGGGGCCGCAAGATGCTGCAGAAGGCACTCTGGCAGATTGCCGAGGAAAGCGGGATTGTGGGCCGACCGGCCGGGGAGCGCGACTCGTGAGTCATCTGAGCCGGACCAACTGCGAGGAGGCGTTCCGTCTCCTGAACGATTTCATCGACCGCCGGCTCACCCCTGAGGAGATGCGAATCATTCAGGAGCACCTGGAGATCTGTGCCTGGTGTGCTCGGGAGTTCAACTTCGAGATCAGTGTGCTGCACGGGTTGAAGCGGAAGCTCCGCCAGCTCGATGTGCCAGCCGGTCTTTTGTCCCGGATCCTGTCGCAGCTCCCCGCCGGGGAGGAATCGCCTTAGCGCGCAGGGGCAGCCGCTGCTCGAAGCACCTCGACCTCATGGGATTCCACCCCCACCCCCTCCAGAAAGTCATCCGGCAGCTCCATCAGACCCGACCTCAGCGATTCGAAATCGATCGATGACCGGCTGGTGTACCGGAGGGAGCCCAGGCCCAGTGCCTGAGACAGGTCCTGACAGCGGGCGAACACCGTTCGGGAGAGATGAGCCTGGCTCATGGCCGCTTGCGAGAGCCTGACGCCGCTCAGCGTCGTCGTTGCCAGTTCCGCGTGCTGCAGGTTCGCTCCCCGAAAGTCGGAATCGGTGATCATCGCGCCAGCCAGCATGGCGTAGCTCAGGTCGGCCTCGCGGAAATTCGAGTAGCTGAGGTTCGCTCCGGTGAGATCGGCACCAACCAGCAGCGCCCCAGTCAGATCGCAGCGGGTGAGATCGGCTCCTCGCATCACGGCGTCAGAAAAGTTGCAACCGGTGAGGTTCGAGAAGTTGAGGAAACAGCGGGTGAGATCGGCTCCCCGGAAGTCGGTCCGGGCGGGAACCTCGCCCCCCATGTTGAGCCCCTGAAACCGGGCGTCGGTGATCATCGCATCGTGCAGACTGGCCCCGGCGAGATTCGCCAGGGTCACGTCTGCGTCGCGTAGATCGGCGCCGTCCAGCACCGCGCCCCGCAGATCGGCCTGGCAAAGATCCACAACCCGAAGGTGGGCGCCTCGAAGATTTGCTTCTTTGAGATCAGCTCCCAGTAACATCGCGCCTTCGAGGTCGATTCCGCTCAACGTATCGGCCTCGACCTCCAGCAGCACGGCGCCGGTTTCTTTGTGTTTGATGACGGGCATGCCAGGTTCCGTAGGATAGATCGCTCCATAATGCAGCGCCAAGGTGGGGCTCGCCAGATCGGCATGCAGATCTGCTGGTCGTGTTCCTCACAATCGTTCTTACCGGCTCAGGCAACTTCTTCCCGGTACTTTGCACCGCCGAACCGCTCGAGCAGCTGATCGGCATAGAAGAGCGTCCAATCAGAGCTGGGCACCCGCCGGCGCATCTCCTGGTCGAGCTTTCGAAGTGCTACCGAGAGATTTCCTGGTTCCACCGTCGAGCCCAGCAGGGATGACAGCGGCGCCTTCAGTTCCCGGGCGTACCAGTTGGGCCAGTCGGAATCTTCACCTCGACCGGCGGCGAAAGCGCGATGGTGCGCCTGTGCCGTGCTCCGCAGCAAATGGGCCACGGCCAGGTGACGGTCGGTCATGCGATCACCTCCAGCCCTCGCCGTATCCCTGCCCGTTCTCCGCCCTGCGAGCTCCCGCCGCGGAACTCGAAGTGTGCATCGATCAGCCGCCGTCCCGTGAGCGCGGCGTCGCGGCCGTGGATGAGGCAGTGTGCCAGGAGCTGATCCGCCACGCGGGCCGCGGGCACCCACACTCCGGTGTCGATGCCGGGATACAGAAATCCATACTCCGGCTTGAGTCGTGCCTGTCGGATCCGGCGGACCGATATGCCGGTATCGTCGTTCGTCGTCTGCTGCATAGTTCAGTCCTCCGCAACTTCACAGTAGACCTTGATGGCTCCCCGGGCTGCGGTGAGCGTCTCGATGAGCAGCTTCCAGTTCTCCAACCCCTTCACCGGGTGGGTGAGCAACCGCGCCAGCCAGCCAGGGTACTGCGATTCCGCGTGGGTCATGTCCTTGACCCCCAGCTCGAAGTACTCCCGGTTGGCATTCACTGTCCCGACCATGACCTTGTTGCCCAGCACAAACTCGAGATTGATTCGGTCGGCCGGGACCTCGACCATCTTGTCCCCGCCGGTGACGCTCGAGAGCACCAGAACGCCGTTCTTTGCCAAAGCCCGCATGCTCTCGAATACCACGGATGAGGCACCCGTCGCCTCGAAGATCAGGTCGAAAGGACCATTACGGCGGCAGCTCTCCCCTAGAATCGGCGAGGTCACGGTGGACTCGTACCGGGCGCCGAGCACCTCGAGCAGATCGGAGTTGAGATAGGGTCTCGCGGTCCGACCGAACACCGTCACATCGAGACCTCGGAGCCGGAGAACCAGCGCAGCGAGAAGACCGATGGTTCCGGCACCCATGACCGCCGCCTTGCGGGGGTGCCAAACTCGAAGCCGCCGCTGAATCTCATACGCCTGGGCAATGCCTTTCTCCACCACCGTAGTCGGCTCCAGCAGCACCCCAACGTCCTTGAGGCCAGGTGGCACCTTCACGATGTACTCGGGGTCATCCACGTAATACTCACTGAGGTAGCCGTGCCGGAGATTGATCCCCCGCTCGTAGTACATGTCATCGGTGGTCATGTCGTAGGTGCCGATCTGGTCGTAGATGCTCGAGCCGGGCCGGCGCACGGTGGCCACGACGTAATCGCCCGCTGCCAACTCGGAGACGTTAGGACCGACCTCCACCACCCGGCCGAAGCTCTCGTGGCCGGTGATCAGATAGTCGAACCCTGGAGGGGCCGCGCCGTACTCGGCGGCGTTGATCTCCTTGTCGGTCCCGTCCACCCCCACGCGAAGAACCTTGACCAGCACGCCTCGCCCACTGGGGATGTCGGCGATTGTGGGACGGGGAACTTCGCGGAGATGCATCGTATTCGGCTGCCCCGGGAATACCGCGACCGCCTTCATCATTGCGGCCTCAGAGTCGGGGCCAGCTTCTCCGGACGGAGCCTGCTTCCTGGTTGCACTCGCTGTTGTTGCCATCGATCGGTCCTCAGGACTCTACCAGTTGAACGACGTGACCATCGGGGTCACGGGCCAGGATCCCCCGCTTGAAGCCGAGTGTGCTGTCGGGCAGCTCCACCGGCCGGGGAGTAAGGAGGCGAAACTTGTCTCGTTGGAGCAGCACGGCGGCGGAATCGACACTCGGCACGGCGACCGTGGTCTCCCAGTGCACCAGGTCGTTGGCGCGCTCGTCCGCCGGGTAGGGTCGGCCGTCGGTGGGTGCCAGGTATTCCAGGAACTCGATGCCGGGCCCGCGACCCGCCCGGAGACCGGTGATGTGGAGGCGTGCACCCTTCACATTGTTCAAGTGCTCCTGCTCGGTGCCGAAGTTCATGCTTTCTCCCGCCACCCGAAGGCCAA
>DASSED010000043.1:0-7286 GCA_035695405.1 Gemmatimonadales bacterium | reverse complement strand
CCTGGTTCGGCCTAGTCCCACCCCATCCGTCGGCGGAGCGAAGTTATATGGGCCACATGATGGCGCCCATGCCAGGCGTACATGGCCAGCATTTCGTTCAGTTCCACCTCTCGTCCTTGCTCCGGATGCATGAAGCGCCGGCTGAACTCTGCGGGAGACACCTGCCGCAGCAGCATGACCCATCGCTGATGGAGCGCCTGCAGCAGCGCGAGCGAGGGCTCGATCGGCCCGGAGCGGCCATCCGGAAGCTCGGCCCAGAGAGCCTCCTCATAGGGTTTGATGATTGGGACGTTTTCCGTCAGTGCCAGTTTAAATCGGGTGTAGGCATTCAGATGGCTATCCGGTAGGTGATGGACCACCTGACGTACCGTCCACCCCTGCTCTCGATACGGCGTGTCCAACTGATCCCGAGAAAGTCCCGCCACGGCGGTCCGGACATGATCCGGGGCACTTTCGATTTCGTCGATCCAGCGCCGCTGCTTAGCCGGGTCGGCCACTCCATCGTAGGTGAACCGGCCGACCGGGTAACGAAGATCTACCTGATCGCTGATCGTCCCCATCTTAGCCCTCCGCTCCATCCTCGACCCGGGCCGAACTCCGAGTCGCGCCGTCCGGGGTCTCACCCCGGAACTCGAAGTGCTCCTCGTTGAGCACGCGGTCCTTGATCGGAACCTCGGAAATTTCCAGGAGGAGCAACCGGGCAAGAACCACCTCGGCCACCAGGGCGGCCGGCTCCCAGTGCCCCGGCGTGAGCGTCGGGTACAGGTGGGCAAATTCGGGTCGCAGTCGCGCTTCGCGCATTGAGACAACTCCCTGGTCCCTCGATCCTATGGACGCTACCGACCCGGCGCCATACCCGACTGCGGCCGCGATTCATACCCATTGATCGGGCCGACCGTCTTCCGGAGCAGAATTTCCGAATATCCCCGTACGAGATAGTCCGTCAGCTCACCGACCACCTGATAACCTAGACGCTGGTACAGCCGACGGGCATCGCTATTGAACGACGAAACACACATGAAGATGTTGGGAGAATCGCGAAAAATCCGATCTTCGGCGAACCGCACCAGCCGAGAGCCAATTCCTTGTCCTCGCCGGTCAGGGTGGACCAGCACGGTCTGGATGTAACCGACAAACGCCCCGGTCATGCATAGGATAAGAAATCCCGCCGGGCCGTTCTCGTCTCTGGCAACGTACACCTCGCGACTGCTGTCCCCCACGATGCGCAGCGAAGCTTCGTACGACCGGCCCAGGGTCACCCAGGGCTCGGAGCTCGCCATTAGCCGGGCGCAGGCTTCGGCGTCCGGGCGGGATTTGAGTCTGCTGATGTCGAGTGACTGCTTCCGGCGCATGGCTGAGGCGCTTCCTCAGGTGCTGTTCCAGGCAGCCCGAATCCCTTCCGCTGTGGCGGCCCGGTTGGCCGCAGTCGGATTCCGCAGTACTCCGACCCGCCGGAGAAGGTTGCGGCCCCTCCGGTACAGATCGGAGATGACGTGGCCACGAGGGATGTTCGCGGTCCGGGGAAGCAGGAGAAAGTGCACGTGACGCAGTCGCTCGTTGAAGGACATCGCGTAAATGCGCTCAGCCTCCACCACCTGCTCCAGCGCCCGAACACCGGCTCTGAGCACCCGACCCAAGGCCTGCGCCTCATCCGGGGTCAGGTCCGCCAGCGACTCGCAGTGGCGCCGGGTCTTGACGATCAGCTCTCCCGGATCGCTGTAGGGGCCGGTATGATGACTCACGAACCAAAGGCCGTCATCCAGAATCACGCCACCTGGAGCCGTGATCTCGCCGGCAATCTCGACACATGCCGCGCAGTACTCGGTGCTCACTGGTCAACTCCGTAACGAAACTCGCTCCTTGAGGATCCACACCTTGGTGGCGAAGAACAGCCGGATCATGGCGACGTAATCGTCGGGTGGAACCAGGATAACGAGCGATTCTCCGTCGGTCCCCCTGGTCGTCCTCACGTTCTGCTTGAGTCGCATCCGGCCTTTTAGCTCGTCGAACCAGGCGGGCAACTCACCCCGCTCATCTCCCCGCACGATGGTCCGGCTCCTGGTACCCGTAGGATCCGCCAGCGCTACCTGGCAGTACCATCTCCCCCGGGCATCGCCCTTCGTGGCGCGCGAAAAAGTGAGCGACCGGTCCGGCAGTTCGGCCCAAGCCTTAATATTGGGAGTGGTTCGAGGCCGAACCTCGACTCGCTGGTTCCGGTCGGCGGGATACCGGATGAGAAACTCCCACCGGTTTGGAGGAGGCAGGTTGCCGTCCTGCACCATGTACGTCTGCTCGATGCCCGACATCGCCTCCCCGGCGAAAGTCCAGGTGGATGCCCGCTGTTCAAAGGGCACGACGGTCACGCGATCCAATCGATAACGCGTACGAGGTGCCATCACCGCCTCCTTTCAGGGTGGGCGTTGAAGAACACACTGGACGATCGTTAAGCGTGATGTCGCCCGGCTTCAGCTGCTCACTCACCGCTTTCGTCTCGCGCTAGGAAGATAGGGCCTTGCGAGCGAGACTGAGACGCAGCCGGTCCACCCGCTCGAATTGATCCTGGGCTCGGCGCTCGAGCGATGCGTAGTCCCGATCGAGCTGCGGCACACTGCGCTTCACCTCATCCAGTGCCCGCCAGAGCGCCGCCTTCCCCTGGATGCCCAGGGCCAGGGCCTCGAGAGCTTCGAAATTGCGGAACTCGCCGCTGCCCGGATCGTCCAGAGCCACCTTCACCTGCCCGATTTTCTGGGCTACCAGTGCCGCCGCGGATCGTACTCGGCTTTCGTTCCCGCCGCTGCCTTTCAGAATAGCCAGGAGCACCGATTTGTCCTCGGTAATCTCCGTCTCAATCTGCTTCAGCTCAGCTTTGTCATCGGTATCCTGCATGTGCTCGATGAGCTGCTCCAATAGCTCGAGCGCAGCGTTGCCGCCGGCCAGATGATCGTTCAAGTAGGTCGTGAGTGGGACTCGACTCATACTCGATTCTCCTGCGATGGGTTGCGAGGCGCGGTCCATTCGCGAAGGGCGAGCCACAGGCAGACAAAGCCGACCACCATGGCGGGGCCGACCAGATCGGCTCCCGCCAGAATCCAGGCTCCCCGGAGCCGAGCCGGTATCGGCATATGATGCTGGACCGCGGAGACGATGAGAGGCACCACGCACCCAACTGTCGCCGCGAGTGCCACGGCCACCAGGGCACGATCCCGGCGCCAGCGCCAGATTACCGGGGCCACGATCGCAACCGCGAGGGTGGACCAGAGGATCATTCGGTACCCATCGTATACCCTGAGCTCAGGGATGGCGAAGGCGTGGGCGGCCCAGCCGGCCCAGGCGAATGCGGCGAGGGCCCCACCCGCAGCGATGCCGCGTCCGAGGCTACGCCGATTCACCTCGCCGTGAGCCCCAGCGCGGTGGCCGTGATCAATGCAATCACCCGCCGACCCTCGGATTCCAATCCAACACGGCCTCCCTCTTCCCGGTCTACGACGGCCAGAATGCCGAGCACGCGTCCACCGGCCTGTTCGACTGCAACGGCGGCGCGCCGGGCAGACTCGCCCGACGTGATCACGTCTTCGACGATCACCACCGCGTCGCCCGAGCGGAAGTTTCCTTCGATCAGTCGCCGGGAGCCGTGCTCCTTGGGTTCCTTGCGAACGCTGAAGGCGTCGATCGACTTGTCGCTCCCGAAGCTGGCAGCCGCGATGGCGTAGGCGACGGGATCGGCCCCCAGGGTGAGCCCACCCACCCCGGCTGGCCTCCAGCCGGCTCGTCCAATGGCCTCGAATCCCAGCCGGCCGATGAGCACCATTCCCTCGGCGGACATGGTGGCCAGCCGGCAATCGATGTAGTACGAGGATTGTCGTCCCGAGGCGAGGGTGAAGCTCCCCCGCTGAACCGAGCGCTCCAGCAAAAGGCGCCGGAGCCGCTCGTCATCCATTAATCGCCGCCTTTTCGGAACAAGGAGGTGAGGAACCCGGTGCGTTTCGGCGCCTCCTCCGAAACCGCGGTGCAGAACGCGCGAGCGAATTCGTCCACTGTCTTGCATCGCTTCGACAGGTCTCGCTCCAGTCCATGCATCACGGCCGCTTCGACCGCGGCCGGGAATCGGAGACCCTTCTTGGCCTCGTTGAGAGGGATGGGGGATTGGGTCAGCAGCTGCTGGAACAGCTCTCGCGGGCTCTTACCGGCGAATGGGAGTACGCCGGTGAGGAGGTAGTAGGCGATGGTCGCCAGGCTGTAGACGTCAGCCTGCTCCTTCACCAGCTCGCCGCTCAGCGTCTCGGGAGCCACATATTGAATGGTACCCACGAAAAATCCGGCCCGAGTGAGTCGCTCCTCCGGACTTAGCTCGGCGTCGCGCGCGATGCCGAAGTCGAGCAGCTTGGCCGTCTGTTCGGCCGGGTTGTACATGATGTTGGCTGGCTTGAGGTCGCGGTGGATGATGCCGGCCCGATGAGCCGAGGTGAGCGCGGCGCCGATCTGCTCCACGATCTTGGCGACCAAGGGCGGGGCCAAACGCCCGGACCGGTTTACGAATTCAGCCAGCGGCTCGCCATCCGCCCATTCCAAGGCCAGATAATGCAACCCATCCGACTGGCCGAAGTCGTAGGTCCGGACGATGTTGGGGTGGCTGACGCGGGAGCCGTACTCCGCCTCGCGGAGGAATCGCTTGACGGCTACCGGGTCTTGGGCCAGCCGGGAGCGAAGGATCTTCACGGCGGCGACGCCCCGCTCGGGGTGCTCGGCCCGGTACACGGTCGCGGTGCCGCCCTCCCCGACGTAGCTGGTGAGCTGGTAACCGGCGATGGTTCGACCAACCAGGTTGGCGGTGTCCATGGAGTGGCCAAGCTAGTTAATCTCACAAGAGGCAGCAAGTTGGACGTGACAAAGACGCGCTTGACGCCTCTTGACCGCTCTCACTACGTTCCGCCGATCAGCCATCTCCACAGCCAGGGCAGTTCACTTGGGGGTAGAAAGATGCGTGGGCTGCTCGTCCTAACCATGCTGGGTGCCGCAATGGGTTGCGGCAGCTGGAAGCGCGTGGGCAGCAAAGACGCGCCCGCCCCCGCGGATCAGTTCACCCAGCTGATCAACACCTCCGCGGTGTATCAGCGGCTCGGTCGCCTTGCCGCCGGCGACCCCCTTCCCTTCGTCGGAACCGTCGCGTTCGTCGCCGGGCCAGCCGATTCGGTCATCACCGTACTCGGTTTGTCGCTGGAGAATCGGGCGTTCGCCTTCCAGCGCGAAGGCAACTTGTTTGTCGCCCGCTACAGGGTGAGTCTTTCGTTCCAGCGCGAGGGCGCCCGCTCGGTGGAGCTTGCGCGAGAGGAAGTGGTTCGCGTGCCCACCTTCCAGGAAACCCTACGGGCCGACGAAAGCGTGTTGTTCCAGCAGATTCTCCGGCTCACCCCCGGCGCCTACAATGTCAGTGTGACCGTGCGGGATGCCGGCTCCACTGCGGAAAGCCGGACCCAGGGCCGGTACATCGCCCCCCGGTTTTCGCCGGCCAGCACCTCGACACCGATCCTCGCCTACCAGGCGACCGGCCGGGGCAGCCTGACTGATCCCCTGTCGGTGGTGCTCAATCCTCGAGGGGCCGTAGGCTATGGATCCGACACCCTGCTGGCGTATATCGAGGGGTACGGCTTCCCCGCCGCGACGATGGTTCCCTTCGAAGTGTCGGACGAGCAGCAGAATGTCATCTATTCCGACTCACTTCGGTTTCGCGGTGGACGGCCGGTCGAGAGCCAGGTCATTCGCCTGGCCCCCGACAGCATTTCCCTGGGAGAGCTCAAGCTCTCGGTCGGCACCCCGCCCAATCAGCGCAGTGTGTCCGCTCTGGTCTCATTTTCCCAGGCGTGGGTGGTGACCAACTTCGACGATATGCTCGATATTCTGCGCTATTTCGGCGAGGATGCTCGGGTGAGTGCCATGCGGAAGGCCCCCGCTTCGGAGCGGTCCCGGTTATGGCGGGAGTTCTACGCCGAAACCGACCCCAATAAGGCCACACCCGAAAACGAGGCCCTCAATCAGTACTTCACTCGCATCACAGCGGCGAATGCCCGGTTTACTGATGAGGGAGTGGCGGGGTGGCGCACCGATCGGGGCGAGGTCTTCATCAGCCTGGGGCCCCCCGATGAGAGCATCGAGACCAGCCCCGGAACGGCTGGACGGGTGGTTCGTTGGACCTACCTCAATTACCGGCTGACGCTGTTCTTCCAGGACGAAACTGGCTTTGGCCGGCTTCGTCTCACCCCCGGCTCCCGGGCTGAGTTCGAGCGAACCTTGAATCGACTTCGGAGACAGTCGTGATGGAAGGTTAGGAGTCGGGACGACGGCTCTGTCCCCGTCCTTCCCGCCCTTCCCGTCTATTTTCCAGTATGTCCCCCAACCACAAACCTCCGCAGCTCTTTCTCATCGACGGTTATGCCCTCATTTACCGGGCATTCTACGCCATGATCTCGCGGCCGCTGCGCACCGCTAAGGGAGAAAACACATCCGCCGCCTGGGGTGTGGTCAACTTTCTATTGCGGCTTCGGGAAAAGTATCGCCCGGATTACGTGGCTTGGATCAATGACGCTGGGACGTCATTCCGCGAGCAGCGCTACGCAGATTACAAGTCCACCCGGGAGAAGCTGGATCAGGAGCTCCAGGCCGACTTTGACCGCTCGGTCGAGCGCATCTGTCAGCTGCTGAAGGCCTTCGGTGTCCCTATCATCGCGATTCGGGGATACGAGGCCGACGATGTCATCGGAACCCTGGCCACACTGGCTGCCTCGCGCGGCCTCCAGGCGGTGATTGTGTCCGGGGACAAGGACTTCTATCAGCTCGTGGGTCCCGGCGTCTCGCTGCTGAATCCCGGACGTGGCGGGCCCGCTGCCGTCGATGAAACCTGGGTCGATGAGTCCAACGCCGGAGATCGCCTGGGTGTCCCTCCTCGGCAGGTCGCGGATTTCCTCGCTTTGGTAGGCGATTCTTCCGACAACATTCCAGGAGTGCGAGGAATCGGCGAAAAAGGCGCTCAAAAGCTCCTCGCCGAATTCGGCGACCTCGAGACTATCCTCGCCCGGGCAGGCGATGTCACTGCCAAGAGAGCGCGCGAGGCGCTCCTCACCCAGGCAGATAACGCCAGGCTCTCGCGTGAGCTCGTCACCATCCAGCGGGACGTACCGATCGCGCTGGACGTGAATGATATGGTGCTGAGGGAGCCGGATCGTGATGCGGTCATCCGGCTTCTGACTGAGCTGGAGTTCTACACGCTGGTACGCCGCCTGGGCGGTGACGGG
>DASSED010000042.1:0-14590 GCA_035695405.1 Gemmatimonadales bacterium | reverse complement strand
CAGCGCGCCGGTCCCCGCTTCGTCATTCAGCAGACCCTTATCGTTCGTTCGGGCTCGCCGGACGTAGTCATGGCCGCGAGCCAGCTGGTGAGTGAGCTCGTTGCCGACGGGGTGATCCTGTCCTCCAGCGGTGAATACGGCGTGGGCGGGCCGACCTTTATCTTCACCCGCCTGAATCAGCTCAAGCCCGCCATGGTAGCTGAAGCCACCGCGAATGCGCGTGCCTCCGCCCAGCAGTTCGCGGCCGACTCGCGAACCGACCTGGGCCCGATCCGGCAGGCGAGCCAGGGGGTGTTCGTCATTCTGCCGCGCGATCAGGCGCCGGGCGTGAACGAGAGTGCCCAGCTCCAGAAGGTGGTACGGGTGGTGTCCACCGTTCAGTACTTCCTGGAGTAGCATGACCCAGAATCCCGTTACCCATCTGGCGCCGATCGACTATGCCGTGATGGCGGTCTACTTCGTCGCCGTGCTCGGGGTCGGCTGGCTGCTTCGCCGGATCATGCGATCCAGCACTGATTTTTTCCTGTCCGGACGATCGCTGTCGGCTTGGGTCACCGGGATCGCATTCATCTCAGCGAATCTCGGGGCCCAGGAGGTGATCGGAATGGGCGCGTCAGGCGCAAAGTACGGCATTCTGACCAGCCACTTTTACTGGGTCGGCGCCATTCCCGCAATGGTATTCGTGGGACTCTTCATGATGCCGTTTTACTACGGCTCCCGAGCTCGGTCGGTCCCGGAATATCTCCGGCTCCGGTTCGACGAGAAGACCCGTACCCTCAATGCCGTGTCGTTTGCCCTGATGACGGTCTTCTCCTCCGGCGTCTCGATGTATGCCATGGGGAAGCTCTTCAATCTGCTGCTGGGGTGGAGCTTCGACGTGAGTGTATTGGTTTCGGCGGTGATCGTGCTCTCGTACGTACTCCTCGGCGGGCTGACGAGCGCTATCTACAATGAGGTACTCCAGTTCTTTCTCATCGTGTTCGGCTTTGCGCCGCTGGTGGCGCTAGGCATGCGGGCCGTGGGCGGCTGGCATGGGCTCCAGATGCGGCTGGCCGACGTGGCCACGGCGCGTGGCCTGCCAGCCAACGCCTACACCGATGCCTGGGCCAATCTGGGCGACCCGGCGCGCAACCCCGCCGGATTCGAGTGGTTCGGAGTGGTGATGGGTCTCGGCTTTGTGCTGTCGTTCGGATATTGGTGCACCGATTTTCTCGTGGTGCAACGAGCCATGGCGGCCAACTCGATGACCGCTGCCCGGCGCACACCGCTGATCGCCGCCCTGCCCAAGATGCTGTTCCCCTTTCTGGTGATTCTTCCCGGGATGATCGCGCTGGTCCTGGGGGCGGGCTCCGGCGGCGCTGGCCAGGGAGTCGTTCCCGCCAAACTCGGGGCCGGAGGAACCCCACTGCTCGATACTGCGGGCCGAGTGGTATTGGACTACGACCTCGCGACGCCGATGATGCTGGTGAAGCTTTTTCCTGCGGGGATGCTGGGGCTGGGCCTCACGGCGCTGCTGGCCTCATTCATGTCCGGCATGGCAGGAAACGTGACGGCGTTCAACACGGTATGGACCTACGATATCTACCAGAGCCACATCCGGCGGGGTGCCTCGGATCAGCACTATCTCTGGATGGGCCGAATCGCGACTGTCGCGGGCGTAGTACTCTCGATCGCCGCGGCCTATGTGGCGGTGGCATTCAACAACATCATGGACCTGCTGCAGCTGGTCTTCGCCTTCGTCAATGCCCCGCTCTTCGCTACGTTTGCCCTGGGCATGTTCTGGCGTCGCACCACCGGGCACGGCGCGTTCGCCGGGTTGCTGGCCGGAACGCTTGCCGCGGCGATACACCATGGGCTCAGCTTGGCTGCGGGAGCCCAGGTCGGCGTGAAAGGCGGCTACCTGGGCGTGTGGCACACGTATCCCAGCGAGCTGGCCCAGACGTTCTGGACGGCAATCGTCGCGTGGACCACATGTTTCGTGATCACCATCGCCGTGAGCCTCGCCACCCGGCCTCGGCCGGCGAGCGAATTACATGGCCTGGTTTATTCCCAGACGCCCCGAGCGAGCGACCGCGAGCTCGCGTGGCACCAGCGGCCATGGGTGCTCGGGGCCGTGGTTCTGGTGCTCACCGCCGCACTGAATCTCGCGTTCTTTTAAGGCGTCTCCCCAGGAGCAGCCCATGACCGGCACAAGTACCCTGGACATCAGGCTCCCCATCGGCGGTCTTTTCGCGGTCCTGGGATTAATGCTGGCTGGTTATGGTGCCATCACGTCCAACGACCCTATGCTGTACCAGCGCTCCCAAGCGATCAATATTAACCTCTGGTGGGGATTGATCATGCTGGCATTCGGCGCAGGCCTTCTGCTGAGCGCCACATTTTACGCCGGCAAACCCACAGTCCGGCCGGCCAGCCAGTCGTCCGAGGGAGTCGCCACGGAATTACGAGAGCATCAGACCGGGCTCGAGCAGTAGGCACGACTCCCCATTGCCTCTTGCGCCGAGGCACGGCCTGTTTTAGTTCATTGTCCACCGAGGCATGACCCTCGATCAGGAATCCCGCGGTCGGAATTCGTCGTGGAACTGTTGACAATCGCTCCTTCCAACTCGTCTTGCCGACCTTCCGCTGTGTCTCTCGCAGCCATCCGGGTCTCCATCCCACGCAGTGCTTCTACGCTCTAACGCGGAACCTTTGACAAGAGGAGGATGCCGCTATGAAGTGCCGGATTGTCAGTGTTGCAGTCGCACTCTTGCTTCCCATCGTCAATTTCACCAATGCAGCCGCCCAGGGGCAGACCGGCACCATCACCGGCAGAGTGGTTGATGATGAGGGTGCGCCGGTCGTCGGCGCCCAGGTCTTCATCAGTCAATCGGTGGGGACCTCCACCAGGGCCAACGGGCAATACGTTCTCAACCGCGTGCCGTCCGGGAGCCAGACGCTGCGGGCCCGCTTTCTCGGGCTGAGGCCGGAGGCGGCGACGATCAACGTGGCAGCCAATCAAACCGTGACCCACGACTTCACCCTTCGCCGCGATCCCCTCCAGCTCCAGACAATGGTGGTCACCGGCACCCAGACACCGCGTATGAACCTCGATGCCAGTGTGGCGGTTACCACGCTCACTGCGACCGAGGTTCAGGCGGCGGCACCCCGCAGCACCACCGAGATGCTGCGCTACGTGCCGGGGTTCACCCGGGTGGAGAGCTCGGGCGGCGAGGTAAACGAGAACATCAGTATGCGGGGGATACTCGGCGTGGAGTACGTGGCGTTCCTCGAGGACGGCCTGCCGGTCTTTCCTACCATGCACACCTTCTTCATGAACGCCGACAATCTCTTCCGCTTCGATACCAACATCGAGCGGCTGGAGGTGGTACGCGGCGGCAGCTCTCCCTTGTTCGGCTCCAACACCCCCGGCGCGATCGTCAACTTCATCAACAAGAGCGGTGGCGACGTGTTCGGCGGCACCATGCGGGCCACTGGAGCGACGAAGGGGTTGGCCCGTTACGACCTCAACATGAACGGTCCGTTCGGAGATGACTGGCGCTTCAACGTGGGCGGGTTCTACCGGTATGACCACGGCGTCCGTGATCCCGGATTTCCCGGTATTCGCGGCGGTCAGATCAAGGGGAATGTGACCCGGCTTTTCGACAAAGGTTATCTGCGTATTTCGGCCAAGTACATCGACGACCGCAACCAGTTCATCCTGCCACTGCCGCTCACCAATCCGGACAATCCCGAGTATGTACAGGGCTTCAGCAACTACGGTGCGATGAGCACACCAGAAGGATTGGACATCCGGGTCCCAACGCCGAACGGTACGCTGACACTCCCGCTGGACAACGGCCTCAGAACCCAGGCGACCTGGTTCACGGCCGATGTCTCGCTCGACCTGAGCGAGAACTGGCATCTGCAGAACACCGCTCAGGTGATGCAGGACGACCAAGAGTGGAATGCGTTGCTGCCAGGACAGTTGGTGGCGGCGGCAGACTACGCCACCACCGCCGCCGGGTCCGGCGGGCTTGGTTTACCGGCCGGGAGCACCGTCGATCTCTTCTATCTGAACGTCAGGGACGCCGCGGGTAACCAACTCCCATTCAGCACGCCCAACGGCCTCCTCTCTCCCAGCGATGAATGGCACGTCGAAAAACCCATTTCTGCGGTGCAGAACCAGTTGTCGCTGCGGCGGAGCTTCGGCAGGCACGCCCTGACCATGGGTGCCTATCTGGCCAACTACAGTCAGGACAACCGCTGGTTCTTCACCCAGATCCTGACCGATGTCGCGGACAACCAGCATTTCCTGGAGGCTGTTGCGCATCCGGCCGGCGGGGGAACCATCAACGTCACTAAGAACGGATTCCGAAAGTTCATGTCCGACTACAAGAACGGGTCGGGCCAGGCGACGATCGCCTCGGGCGTAGTGGGTGGTGAAGTCCAGTTGACCGACCAGCTCCGGGCCGATCTCGGGGTTCGGGTGGAATACAATACCTTCGTCCAAAGTGCGGAGAACACGGCGCAGTTTGACCTCGACGGGGACCCGGCCAATACTCCCTACGATAACGAAAAATTCGGCAACAATTCCTTCCGGCACTTCACCAAGGGGATTACCGATTGGTCGTCCTCGGTGGGGTTGAACTACCGCTTCAACGACAACGTCTCGTTTTATGGCACCGCCGCGCGCGGCTACAAGATGCCGGCGCTGGACGAGTTCCTCAACGCGACCAATCAAGCGCAGGTAGACATCTTCGAGTCGCGTGAGGTGCAGTCGGGCGAGGTGGGAGTCAAGTATGCCACAGGTCGGGTAGGCGTTACGGTGAACGGCTTCTATACGAAGCTCAAGAACATCACCGGTCAGGGTGCCATCTTCAATGCGACCACGGGGCAGACTGAATGGCGCATCACTACCGATCCGGAAAACCGGTCATTTGGTGCCGAAGTCGAAGCCTTCGTCTCACCGGTGGAGGGTCTCCAGCTGGTTGGAAGCGGCACCATCATGCAGGCGGAACTGGGTGCCGGTAGGCCTGACACCATGATCAACGGAGCGCCCCTGACGAGCACGATTCTGGGTATTGCTCCGGCGACCATCGGCAATCTGGCTGCCTTCTATTCGCCGCAATCGGTGGCGGGTCTGCAGTTCAAGGCTGATTGGCACTGGGTCGGATCGCGCTGGCCTCAGCGTCCCCAGGAGCGATTTACCGACTTCAAGCTCCCTTCCTACAACTATTTTAACCTGGGAGCCGGGTACGCCATCCCGGCTGCGGGCGTCAGAATCAACGCCGATCTGCTCAACGCATTCCAGAGCAAGGGGCTGGAAGAGGGCAACCCACGCCTCATCGGCGGCGGCCTGAGCACCACCTTCCTGGCTCGGCCGCTTCTGCCCCGGCGCTTTCAGCTCTCCTTGGAGTACGAGTTCGGCCAGGCCGGGCCAAGCCGCTAGTAGTGTAGTCTATTCCCAAATACCGGCGGCGGGTCGAGAGGCCCGTCGCCGTCTGCTAGTAAGGGTTTTCATGAGAACACGAGGCTGGCTGGCGGGGCTCTGCTGGCTTCATGCGCTGCTACCGAGTGAGCCAACTGCCCAGCAGAGCGCTCCCACCAGCGGGTTCACCCTCACCACCGACGAGCCCAATCGCCCGGCGCTAATCAGTGCCCCGGCACGGTCAGATTCTGCTCGCCCAATTCAGCCGGTTCTCGCATTTCCCGAACCCGGTCTCGACGACACCATTGCCTACCAGGGTTACAAGACGCGCTTTTATCGGGACTCCAAGAACAACACCGTCCAGATCTACCTTCAGCCGCAAGGCGGCCGAGCGGTCCTGGTATGGGCCGACGCCGGCAACGAGAGCGCGGGCTTTACCGCTCGGGACGCCGCCGGTCGTCCCGCGAATCTCGACTGGGGGGCCCGTCCGGCGAGAGTTTCCGACTCGGCCAGCTCACGGTCGATCGAGTATCACCTTACCTCAGGCACCTCCAAGATCGAGCTCGGCTGGTTCGTGCTCGGCTCGATGCGGGTTGAGCGCGATTTCGTCTATTCCAAGCGACATCTCCAGCCGTTCGGAACGACTCCATTCCGCGTGGCCGAGGAGTCTCTTCTGGTTGCCGCGGTTGCCCGGCTCCCGACCGGCGAGCAGCAGAAGCACCTCACGCTCTTGGGAGCGGCGGACCTCACGGCACTCAAGGCCCGCCTGGTTCCGGCGCTCGACTCTTCCTCAACCGATACCTCCCGCATCTTCCGGTTGGAGCGTCCCTCGCTGGACGGACGTAATCACCTCAGGCTCGAGGTCTGCTTCGACCCGAGGAAGATCAAGGCGCAGGCTCGCACGAGCTCGATCTCCCTCCGTACCCGTCCCGGTTCCTCGGTGCATTTCACTGTTCGGGTGACCACCGATGTCCGTGGGCTCACCCCACTCAGCCGCCAGCAAATCTTCACCCCGGCCTTTCTCGACTTCCTGACGCGTCCAACCAACAATGACTCCACGATTCAAATCCAGCGCCGGCTCGAGCGACAGGTGCGTGGGGTCGAGCTCCTGAGCTCGGAAGAGAAGCTCATGGCTGGGCTCCCCAACTTCGCCACCTACTTCGGGCGCGACATGATGATGACAGCGCTCATGATGCGACCGATCTGGCAACCGGCGATGGCGGAGCACGTGATTGGGAGCGTGCTCCGGAAGCTCGGACCAGAGGGCGACGTGAGCCACGAGGAAGCGCTGGGCGGTCAGGCCGTCCGCGAGCACGCAGTGATCTACGATTCGCTGATCACGGCGTACACCAAAGCGACGGATCGACGGCAGAGGCAGCAAGCCGGGGACGCACTCGCGCAGGCAGCGGACCTGCTCCGGCATCTGCAGAAGACCCGCGAGAACTACCATATGATCGACGACGAGTTCCAGCTGCCGGTGCTTACCGCGCGCTACCTTGCCGATTCGACCGTGTCCCCGAGCCGGAAGCGCGAGTTCCTCCTGGAGCGGGCGGACAGCGGAGAGTCCCGGCTGGCGCTGCTGCTCAAGGAGCTGGCGCTGGTGGCTTCGCTAACCCGGCCCTATGCGGAGACACCTCGGGTCACCAATCTGGTCAGCTTTCCCCAGCGAGATTCGACTCACTGGCGTTCAGCCAGTTGGCGCGATAGCGACGCGGGTTATGCGGGTGGACGCTTCGCCATGGACATCAATGTGATCTGGGTACCCAAGGCGCTCGAGGCCATCGCTACAATCCTCGACGCATTGGGTTCGATCGGCGTGGACCAGCGAACGCTGAGTCAGCTGACCGATTCCCTCTCCGGCCCGCTGGGCGGCTATCTCAAGGACCGGGGCGATCTCGAGAAGGCCATCAAGACGTGGCAGGGTGCCCGCACGCATTTCACCGTGACTCTGGCTCCTGACGACATACGTCGCCGGGTCGACGGCAAGCTTTCCTGGCTGCCAGCAGCCGAGCGGAGCTATTGGCGCACAGTCATGGGGCGGCACAGTGAAGTGGGGGAATCGCTCACCTTCCTGGCCCTCTCCCTCGATGCTACCGGACACCCGATCCGGATCGTCAACACCGATCCCGCCACGGAGCTCTTCCTCGGCACCACCGCTCCAAGTGATTCGGTGCTACTCGAGCTGAAGCCGTTCCTCCGGGCCTATCCGGTTGGTCTCTTTGTTGCCGGACTGGGACCTCTGGTCGCCAACGATGCCTTCGCCTCCCGAGCCATCTGGGAGCGTTTCAAGGCCGATCAGTATCACAGCCCCCGGGTCGTCTGGGGTCGTGAGGTGAACCTCCTTCTGATCGGTATCGCCAATCAGGTCCAGGGAGGGAGCCGACCCGAGTTTCGAGATGCGCTCCGCATCATCCTGGACGCTGTCAACGCGTCCGGCCTGCAACACAACGAGCTGTGGAGTTATCAGATCAAAGGTGGGAAGCTGATACCGGTGCGCTACGGCACGAGCTCAGATGTGCAGCTCTGGAACACGACGAATCTGGTGGTTCAGTACACGTTGGCGCGTCTCAAGTGACGACAGGATTCTCTTCCAGCCTACCCGTCACTCGGTCTCGCCGCCTCTAACCGACCCGTTGTCCCTGCTCGTCGAACCAGTGCAGCTTCTCTTGGGCGAATCGCAAGCCCACCATTCGCTCGGGTTCCACGGGTGTCTCCGGCGGGGCCACCACCCGAATCGCCGGACCCTGATTGTTCCCTCTGAGGCAGAGGTAGACGAGCTTCTCGCTTCCCCGTGATTCGACCAACTCGACCCAGGCACTCTCGTCGCCTGATCCGGCGGTCACGATCTCGATGTCGTGCGGCCGGACGCCGAGGATCGCTGCGTGAGGCGAGAGCGTGGGGGGAACCTCTTTTCGCGGGAGGAAGTTCATCGCCGGCGAGCCGACGAAACCGGCAACGAATTGGTTGGCCGGAAGGCGATACAACTCCATGGGGGGAGCCACCTGCTGAATGACCCCGTCCAGCATGACCGCCACCCGGCTGCCGAGCGTCATGGCCTCCTCCTGGTCGTGGGTAACGTAGACGACCGTCGCCGCCAGACGGCGATGGAGCCGAGCCAACTCGGCCCGGGTCTCCACCCGCAGCTTGGCGTCGAGGTTGGAGAGCGGCTCATCGAAAAGAAATACCTTGGGCTCCCGCACGATCGCGCGACCGAGAGCAACCCGCTGTCGCTGGCCACCTGACAATTGGGCGGGCTTGCGGCTCAGCACCGGCTCCAACGACAGCGCTCGCGCCGCCTCGACCACCCGGTGGTCGATCACCTCCCGTCCCACACCTCGCATTCTAAGTCCGAAGGCGAGATTGTCGCGTACCGTCATATGAGGGTACAGGGCGTAGGTCTGGAAGACCATCGCAATGTCGCGATCCTGTGGACCCAACGCGGTCACGTCTCGCTCGCCGATCAGAATGCGGCCCGAGGTGGGCGACTCGAGCCCGGCGATCATTCGCAGCGCGGTGCTTTTCCCGCAGCCGGAAGGCCCCACCAGGACCATGAACTCGCCGTCATGGATGTCGAGTTCGAGACTTCGTGCCGCGACGTGGCCGTTGGGATAGACCTTGCCTACGTCCTCGAGCCGAACCGATGCCATGACTATCCTTTCACCGCGCCGGCCGTGAGGCCTTGCACGATACGCCGTTGGAAGGCGAGCACCAGGAGGGTGACCGGCGCCGTGGCGATGACCGCCGCCGCCAGAATTTGTCCCCAGGGGACCTGATACTGGCCCCGGAAAAGCGCGATGGCCACGGGAACGGTCTGGCGCTCAGGGCCCAACGTAAACGAGAGAGCAAAGAGAAACTCGTTCCAGCTGTAGACGAAGGTGAGAATCGCCGTCGTTGCGATACCCGGAAGGGCCAGGGGCACGATCACCTCGCGGAACGCTCGGAGCCGGCTGGCCCCATCCACCATGGCGGCTTCCTCCAGTTCGGCCGGCAGTTGCCGGAAGAATCCCACCATCAGCCACACGGTCAGCGGCATGGCGAAGGTCAGGTAGGGCAGCACCAGGCCAGGATAGGTATTGATCAGGTGCAGCGAGCGAAGTAGGAGATACAGCGGCGAGACGACCGAGATCTGAGGAAACATGCCCACCGCCAGAATGAATCCCAGCAGGGCTGTCTTTCCGGGAAACTGGAGCCGTGCCAGGGCATAGGCACAAAAGGCACCCAGCGTCACGCAGAGCGCGGTCGTCGCTCCCGCCACAATCAGCGAGTTTCGAATCGGCAACCAGAATGCCCGCTCGGTGAACAGGGCGCGATAGTGGTCGAGAATCGGATGAGTGGGAAAGAGCGACGGGTTCTCGAATAACCGGGCCTCTGGAGTCAAGGAACCGACCAGAGCCCAATAAAAGGGAAACGCGCTCGCTGCTACCAGCAGCACCAGCACGAGTATCGGCCATCGGTTGCTCAGCTTCATCGCTTCGAGCCCGTGAGCTCGGCACCCAGCACTCGGATGTAGACCAGCGCCAGGCTGAAGGTCAGCAGAAATACGATCACGGACAGAGCCGAACCGTAGCCGAATTGAAGGTTCTGAAGCAGCGTGTTGAAGGTGTAGAGGGCGATCGGCTCGGTCGATGTTCCCGGGCCCCCACCGGTCAACGCATACACCAGGTCGAAGACCCGGAACGCATCCAGGGTTCGGAAGATGAGCGCAACAAGAATGGCTGGCCTGAGAAGCGGAAAGGTGACGTGGCGAAACTGGCGCCAGGCCGATGCGCCATCGATCCGGGCGGCCTCGTAGAGTGACGCTTCGATGTTCTGGAGCCCGGCGAGCAGAAGCAGGGCGACGAAGGGCGTGGTCTTCCAGACGTCCGCCAGAATAATCGGCACCCAGGCCGCATGTGGGTCGATGAACCAGATGATCGGCTGGTCCACCGGGCCCATCTGAAGCAGTCCTCGATTGATGATTCCGTGCTGGCCCTCGAACATGAACCGCCACAACAGGGCGGACACCACGGTGGGAATGGCCCAGGGAATCAGCACGGCAGCTCTGACCACCCCTCGGCCGCGAAAGGTGCGGTTCAACGCCAGAGCCAACACCAGCCCCAGCAGCAGCTCGAGGCTGACACTGGTCGCCGCAAAGAAGAGCGTGTGCCCTAACGCGCTCCAAAATCGCGGGTCTTGCAGGGCCTCGATGTAGTTATCCAGTCCAATGAATGGTTTGCCCAACCACGGCATCCGAAGATCGTGAAGGTGAAGTGACTCCCACACCGTCCAAAGCAATGGGAATAGTGCGACCAACAAGATGGTGAGAACGGCCGGGAGCACGAGCCGCCAGGCGATCCGAGCTTCCTGGCGCTCAAATCCCTGAAGCCGGTCAGCGGCGGGCAACCCGCTCCCCTTCACCCAATCCCACTCGATCCAACAGCCTTTGCATCTCCGATTGAGCCTGAGCCAGAGCCTGCCCCGGCTCGGATTGGCGGGTCAACGCCCGGTGCAGCTGAATCTGCAGGATCTCGGAAAGCTGGGTATAGATCGGGGTGACCGGCCGGGGGACCGCGTATTCGATGATGCGCCGCACGGTAGCCGGCTGAATGGCCAGGCCCGAGGCGAGATCGGGATCTTCGTACACCGCAGACCGGGTGGGAAATTGTCCCACCACTTGAGCCCGCTCCCGCATCTGCTCCGGCCGGGTGAGATATTCGATCACTGCCCAGGCGGCTTGGGGATGCTCGGTCCGCCGGTTGATGGCCAGCTGGGCACCACCGATGGCGGCTGTGGGTGATCCTCCCGGCCCACTCGGCATCGGCGCCACCGCAAACTTTCCCGCCACGCGTGACTGCGTGCTGTCCTGCATCAAAGGAAAGGCGTAGGGCCAGTTCCGCATGAAGGCGGCTTCGCCGTTTTGAAAGGCAAACCGGCTCTCCTCTTCGTGCCAGGTGAGCACTGCCGACGGAACGATATTCTTGCCATAGATCTCGTCCCGCATCTCGGTGAGCGCCTTCAATCCAGCGGGAGAGTTGACCACCACCTTGCCGCCATCGAGAATGCGGCCGCCGTAGGCTCCCAGGTACTCCAGGAAGGTCGTGACCAGCCCTTCGTAGCGAGCTCCTTGCCATACGAAGCCCTGGGGAACTCCCCTTTGTTTCGCGCGCGCGGCTATCCCGACCAGGTCATCGAAGGTCGCGGGCGGACCCGACATCAGGTCGGTACGCCAGTACAACATGCCGACGTCGATGAACCAGGGGAGAGCGTAGAGCGTGTCCCGCCAGCGATTCGCAGCGATGGTGGAGGGGAAGAAGCCGCCGGTGTCCGGCTGGAATTGATCCAAGGGAAGAATCCAACCCGCGGCGGCGAATTCCGGAGTCCAGATTACATCCAGTTGGAGAATGTCCGGATCACTGGCGCCGGCGTTGAGCCACTGGACATACAGCTGGTGCTTCTGGTCGGCGGCGTCGGGAGTCACCCGCTGGACCACCTTGATCCCGGGGTTGGCCGCGGTGAAGCGGTCCAGCTGGCGAACCAGCACCCGGCCCTCCGCTCCCAGCGCGCTGATGGGGAAGGTGACGACAACGGGGCCGGGCAGCGATTGGCCGCCGCCGCAGCCGACGATCAGCGCAGAGAGAACGAGAAGGGAGATGGTGCGGCGGATCGACAGCGCAGGGCTCCAGAACAAGGGCCAGGAAAACCGGCCTGGGTATAGTGGCGAGCGAATGGTATGGACGCCAGCCTGCGCCCGGAGTTCTCTCTTCGTTGCCCGGGTTAGTCGGCCGACGCCGCCGTGGTGGTTGTCGGCACCGGGTGAGTGTGGACGATCCGGCGCCAGAACTTGGCAATGATCCAA
The DNA here is from genome assembly GCA_035695405.1 of Gemmatimonadales bacterium. GTDB lineage: Bacteria > Gemmatimonadota > Gemmatimonadetes > Gemmatimonadales > GWC2-71-9 > CAVVWJ01. The sequence continues at coordinate 2,345 of DASSED010000042.1, read as the reverse complement.
GAGCGGAATCCGTCCAGAATCTCATACACCGTGGGGATAACCAGGAGCGTAAGCAGCGTGGACGTGATGACGCCGCCGATGACCGCCCGTCCGAGCGGAGCACGGAAGTCGGCGCCCTCCCCCCGTCCGAGCGCGACGGGAATCATTCCTGCAATCAGGGCGATAGTGGTCATCATGATCGGACGCAGGCGGATGCGGCCGGCCTGGATCAAGGCTTCACGCAAAGGGGTTCCTCGCTCGTGAGCCCATTTGGCAAAATCGATCAGCAGAATCGCATTCTTGGCCACGATACCCATGAGCAGGATCACTCCGATCAGGCTCATGATATTCAGAGTATCGCGGGTAACCAGCAACGCCAGCACCACGCCGATCAACGAGAGCGGCAACGATATGAGAATGGCAAGCGGATCCAGGAATGAGCCGAACTGCACCACCAGAATCAGATACATGAGCACCACAGCAGCTCCCAACGCTGTGAAGATCCGGGTGAACACCTCGGCCTGATCCCGGGCTTCCCCTCCCTGCGTAACCCGATACCCCGGCGGAAGCTGGCGCTCGAGGTCCGCGAGCTTGGCATTGATGTCCCGGGTGACCTCCGTGAGCGAGCGCCCCTGCACGTTGGCCTGAACGTTGACCACGGCCTCCCGGTTGAGATGATTGATCTGGGCCGGACCGAGGCCCTGGCGAATCGATGCCACCTGGCCGAGCGGCAAAGTGACCGGCTTTCCGGTAGAATCGGCAATCACCAGCGGCAGCCGCTCGAGATCCACCGTGCGCTCCCGGGCTTCGGGGGCCAATCGCACCGTCACGTCACGAGTCTCGCCGGTGGGATCGACCCAGTCACCGGCATCGATACCGGCAAAGGCCGGGCGGAGCGACTGGGCCACCTGCGCCACCGTGATACCCAGGGTTCCGGCCAGACCACGGCGGAGCTCGACCAGCAGCTCGGGTCGCTCGCCTCGGGTCGAGAGTCCCACGTCCACGGCTCCGGGAACCTGGCGCACCAGCGCGGCGGCACGGGTCGCCAGGCGGGTGAGCACGCTAGGGTCCTCGCCGCGCATTTCGACCTGAATCTGCTTCATGGCCCCGCCAAACCCGCTGGTGAAGACTGACACCTCCGCTCCACCCACGTGCGACAGCTCCCGGCGCAGCGTTTCACCCAATTGGTCCTGACTGACGTGCCGTTCGTGCTTGGGAACCAGCCGAACGTAGGTGAGCGCTTGATCCACCCCCGGCGCCATCAAAGGAATGGGTGTGCCGATCGCGGTGTAGGTGTAGGCGACCTCGGGGTGCTTCCGGGCGATCCGCTCCACCTCTTCCGATTTGATCCTAGTGTAGTCCAGGCTGGAGCCCGGCGGCGCCTCGATGATCATGTTGATCTCGCTTCGATCACTCACCGGAATGAACCCCGCTCCCCCTACCGTGGCCTGGAGCACGATGGCCCCCACGAACGATCCCACGGCTATCAATACCATCGCGAGCCGGTGATCCAGCGCCCACGCGATGACGCGCTGGTAGCGCTCCGCCTGATGGTCGAACCAGCGGTTGAACCGATCGAGCGCCCGGGCGATCGGATTGCGCCGTTCGTGGGCCTCGGTCTGGGGATCGGGCCAATACGCCGACAGCATTGGGTCGAGCGAGAAGCTCACGAACAGTGAAACCAACACCGCGCATGCGATGGTCAGCGCGAAAGGCTTGAACCACTGCCCCGCTATGCCGTACATGAATGCCACCGGCACGAATACCGCTACGATCGAGAAGGTGGTGGCCGCGACCGCCAGACCGATCTCGTCGGTTGCCTCGTGCGAGGCGCGCACGTGGTCCTTTCCCATTTCAATGTGGCGGACGATGTTCTCCCGGACCACGATAGCATCGTCGATCAGAATGCCGATGGCGAGGGAGAGGCCCAGCAGGGACATGGTGTTGAGGGTGAAGCCGAAGGCCCACACGGCGATGAAGCTGGCCAGCACCGACACCGGAAGGGCGAGACCGGTGATGACGGTGGAGCGCCAGGAGTTCAGGAAGAGAAAAACCACCAGTACCGTGAGGAGCGCACCTTCGACCAGCGCCTCCTGCACGTTGGCAACGGCGCGGCTCACCCGCTGGCCGGCATCCTGCACAATCTCGAGCTTCACCCCTGACTGCATGGTCCGTTGCAGCCGGCTGACCTGAGCCTTGATCTGATCGCTGACCTGGGTGGTGCTGTACCCCTTCGACTTGATGATCTCCACCCCGACCGCCTGGCGGCCATTGAACAGCGCCAGCGTGCGCGGCTCTTCGGTCCCATCGTAGACCTTGGCCACCTGGCCCAGACGAATGGACCGGCCCTCGCGTTCGGCCACCAC
>DASSED010000041.1:0-24844 GCA_035695405.1 Gemmatimonadales bacterium | reverse complement strand
GACTGGCAGAATGTCCTCAAAGAAATTCGGCGGCAACCCGGTGTCGTAGCCGCGAGCCCGGAGGTCATCAGCCAGGCCGGTATCACCGCGGGGCAGGACTACGGCGAGGGGGTCAATCTGGTGGGCTTTGACCCGGACACCGGCAGCAAATCCGTGACCTCATTGCCCAAGGCGATCACCAAAGGAGACCTCTCCTTCAAGACCACCAAGCCAGGAGTGGATGGCGGCATCCTGCTCGGCTCCCGACTCGCGTCCCGGCTGTCGGTGTATCCCGGAGACGTGGTCACCCTGGTACCAGTGACTCAAGCCAAGGTGAACCCGGCGCTCGGGGTCGCGGTGCCTCGGTTCTGGAAGTTCGAGGTTACCGGGCTGTTCGATACCGGCATGTTCCAGTACGACAACCAATTCGTGGTCTTATCGCGGCAGACCGCTCAGCGCTTCACTGGCCTGGGGAACGCGGTCTCGGGGATCGCGGTGCGGGTGGCAGATCCGGAGCGCGCTCCGGAAATCGGAGCGGCCTTGGAGAAGCGCCTGGGGTATCCCTATCGAGCTTTGGATTGGCAGACCCAGAATTCCAGCTTGTTCAGCGCTCTCCAGCTGGAGAAGCTGGCGATGGGTCTGATTATCTTTTTCATCATGGTAGTCGCTGCCTTCAACATTGTGGGCACGCTTACCATGGTCGTCACGGACAAAACCAGGGAAATCGGAATTCTGCGGGCCATGGGGTTGACGTCGGCCTCGGTCGGCCGGGTGTTCCTGGTTCAGGGCGCCGTCATTGGTGGCTTGGGCACGGGGATCGGGCTGGTGCTGGGGACGTCCCTCTCCTATGTGGTTGATCGATCCGGGTGGGTCAAGATCAATCCCGCGGTATATTTCATCGATCACCTGCCGGTCCACATCGAGTGGCTGGACGTGGGCGTCGTGGTGCTCGCGAGCCTGGCCATCGCCATTTGCGCCACGCTCTACCCCTCGCGGTCCGCGGCATCACTCACTCCGGTCGAGGCCATTCGCCACGAATGACGGCGATACTCGAGGCTCAGGGCCTGCGAAAGGTCTATCGCGGAGGGGACGGCAACCCAATCGAGGTGCTCTCCGGTATCGATCTCACAGTCGGCCGGGGGGAATTCGTGGCCATCATGGGGGCCAGCGGCTCGGGCAAGAGCACGCTGCTTCACCTGCTCGGCGCGTTAGACAGTCCCTCGGGAGGAACGGTACGGCTTGCCGGGCAGGCGTACGATAGCGAGACCGGCGAGGGTCTCTCCGCAATTCGAAATCGGAAGGTGGGCTTTGTTTTTCAGTTTCACCATCTGTTGCGCGAATTCACCGCTCTCGAGAACGTCATGATGCCGCTCCTCATCGCTGGCGAAGAGGACGCGCGGGCTCGCTCTCGGGCTGAGGAGCTGCTCGCCGCCGTGGGGTTGGCGGGACGCATGTCGCATAGGCCTTCGCAGCTCTCCGGGGGCGAACAGCAGCGTGCCGCGGTCGCCCGGGCACTGGCCGCCGACCCGCTGGTAGTTTTGGCGGATGAGCCGTCGGGAAATCTGGATCATGCCAACAGCGAGAAACTGCACGAGCTGTTCGCGCATCTGTCACGCGAGTTCGAAACCGCGCTGGTCGTGGTCACCCACAACCGACAGCTGGCAGCCCGGGCCGATCGGGTGCTCTCGCTGGAGGGTGGGCACCTGGTGCCGTTGTCCAATGTGGAGTGGATGCCCTGATGTCATGTGAGCAGTGCCGGGAACGAGAGGCGGTCATCCACCTCACCCAGATCGTCAATGAGCAGGTGACGACCCTCCATCTCTGTGAGCGTTGTGCCGCCGAGAAGGGGGTCGAGAGTCCTGGTGCGCAGCCCAAGACCCCACTGGGAACATTTCTGGCAGCCATGGGCCAGGATTCCGAACCGGCCCAGCAAACGCCGCGGCTGGATACCTGCCCCCGGTGCGGCGGCTCCCTCCAGGACTTTCGGGAGAGCGGTCGCCTGGGCTGTCCTGATTGCTATCGGTCTTTCGAGGTTCCGCTCCGGGATCTTCTACGACGGCTTCATGGCTCGACCCATCACATGGGCGAGCGGTACGCGGATCGCAATGTTACCGCTGGTCCGGGGCGGCAACAGGCCAACGAGCTGAGAGAGCAGCTCCGGTTGGCGGTCGAAACCGAGAACTTCGAGCTCGCGGCCGAGCTGCGAGACCGTTTGCGGGTATTGGAATGATCGACCTGAGTCTCTTGACTGACGGCGGTGTGGGATGGCTCGATGCCAGTGGGCCGTCCAGTCACCTCGTGCTATCGACGCGAATCCGTCTCGCCCGCAACCTCGCGGGCCGGGTATTTCAGGGCCGGAACTCGGAGAGCGATCGGGAAGACATTCTGCAGACCGTTGAGTCCGCCGCGCGGGAGACTGTGTTACTTCGACGCGCTATCAAATTCCGGGTTGATCGGCTGGACCGGACCGATCGACAGCTGCTTCACGAGCGGCACCTGGTGAGCAAAGAGCTGGCCGGTCTGGACGCCGATGGGAGGGTCCGATCGGGCGCCTCGATCCTGGTGCAGGACCGGCTCGGAGTGATGCTGAATGAGGAGGATCATCTCCGACTTCAGGGACTCCATTCCGGCTTCGCGCTGGACGCGGCGTATGCCGAAGTGGACAAGCTGGACGCCGAACTGGGACAACGACTTGCTTTCGCATTTCACTCCGAGTTTGGTTACCTTACCTCCTGTCCGACCAACGTTGGCACCGGGCTGCGGGCCTCGGTTCTGATTCACCTCCCCGGTCTCGTGCTGACCAAGGAAATTTCCAAGGTTTTGCAGGGTCTGGCCCAGGTTGGACTGACTTTCCGCGGCCTGTACGGTGAGGGCAGCGAGGTCGTCGGCAACTTTTTCCAACTGTCAAACCAGACGACACTAGGCAGCTCGGAGTACGAGCTGCTCGATCACCTTGGCAAGATGGTCCGCCAGGTCATGGACTATGAGGAGCAGGCCAGGCAAGTCCTGTTGCGCGATGCCCCCGCCATCATCGAAGACAAAGTCTGGCGCGCGTATGGCCTGCTTCGTTATGCCCGGGCCCTGTCGTTTGAAGAGGCCATGAACCTGTTGAGCGGCGTGCGACTAGGCGTGGGTGTGAACCTCATCCCCGATGTCGGGATGTACACCCTAAACAAGCTGCTGGTGTACACTCAGCCGGCACACTTGGCCGTATCGGAGGGGCTCGCCCCTACCGACCCGGATCTGCCAGTTCGGCGGGCACAGTTCGTGCGCAAAGCGTTGGAATCCGAAGTGGGGCGCCGTGGATAAGCCGCGACGAACGGCCTTCGGAGCTACGTAGGGTACCCCGATGAACGGTTACAACTTTACTGATCGTGTCCGTAAAGTCCTGCAGATGGCTCGCGAGGAGGCGGCCCGCCTGCATCACGAATACGTGGGGACGGAGCACATCCTTCTGGGCCTCATTCGTGAGGGCGAGGGGGTTGCAGCGGCAGTCCTCACCAACTTGAACGTCGATCTGGAAGACATTCAGCAGAAGATCGAAGAGACGGTAAAGAAGGGGAAGGCGGCGGCCGCGGCCGGGCCGGATCTCCCGTACACCTCGCGCGCCAAGAAGGTTCTGGAGCTGGCGATGACCGAGGCGCGGGAGCTCAACCACTCCTATGTCGGGACCGAGCACCTGCTGCTGGGTCTTCTGCGAGAGGAGAAGGGAATTGCGGCCCAGGTGCTCACCGACGCCGGCGTGAACCTGGAGCAGTCGAGGGCCGAGACCCTTCGCCTGCTCGGCAGCGACATGCCGCAGGCCTCCGCCGCCGGTGGCAGCAGCCAACCCGCCTCCACACCGAAATCCGAGAAGAAGTCCAAGACACCGGCCCTCGATCACTTCTGCCGCGATCTCACGCAGCTCGCCGCGGAAGGCCAGCTCGACCCCACCATCGGTCGGGCCAAGGAAATCGAGCGGGTCATGGAGATCCTGGCCCGACGCAAGAAGAACAACCCCGTACTGATCGGCGAGCCCGGCGTGGGTAAGACCGCCATCGTTGAAGGACTGGCGCTCCTTATCGCGAATGGGCTCTGCCCGGACGTTCTGCGGGACCACCGGGTGCTCTCGCTCGATATGGCCGCAGTGATCGCCGGCACCAAATACCGGGGCCAGTTTGAGGAGCGGCTCAAGGCGGTCATGAACGAGATCGCCCAGAACAAGCAGATCATCCTCTTCATCGACGAGCTGCACACACCGGTCGGGGCGGGAGCGGCCGAGGGCGCCATCGACGCTTCCAACATGCTGAAGCCGGCGCTGGCCCGGGGAGAGCTGCAGTGCGTCGGCGCGTCAACCTTGAACGAGTACCGCAAGTACATCGAGAAGGATGGCGCCCTGGAGCGGCGCTTCCAAACCGTGGTGGTCGAGCCGCCGACGGTCGGGGAAACGATCGAAATACTCAAGGGCCTCCGGAAGAAATACGAGGATCACCACCGGATTAGCATCCCCGATGCGACGCTGAGCGCCGCAGCCGAGCTCTCCGAGCGGTACATCACCGATCGCTTCTTGCCGGACAAGGCCATCGATGTGATCGATGAAGCGGGCGCACGGGCCCGTCTGGCCTCGCAGGTGCCCCCGGCAGAGGTGGCCGAGCTCAAGTCGGCGCTGGAGAAGGTGAACGTCCAGAAGGAAGATGCCGTGCGCGATCAGAACTTCGAACGCGCGGCCTCACTCCGGGATCAGGAACGGGATCTCCAGAATCAGATACGGCTCAAGAATGAGGAATGGGAGCGGGAGCGGCAGACCCGCCGCCCGGTGATCGACGAGGAGGCGATTGCTTTTATCGTGTCCCGCTGGACCGGGATCCCGGTCACCCGCCTGCAGGAAGCCGAAACGGCGCGGCTGATGCGGATGGAAGACGAGCTGCACGGATCGGTGGTTGGTCAGGACGAGGCGATCAAGGCGGTATCTCGCGCCATTCGGCGGTCCCGTGCCGGCCTCAAGGACCCCAACCGGCCGATTGGCTCATTCATCTTCTCCGGCCCGACCGGTGTGGGAAAGACCGAGTTGGCCCGGGCTCTGGCCAAGTTCCTCTTTGCCGATGCTCAGGCGTTGATCCGGGTCGACATGTCGGAGTACATGGAAAAATTCTCCGTGTCTCGCCTGATCGGCGCGCCTCCCGGCTATGTCGGGTACGAGGATTCGGGCACCCTGACCAAGGCGGTCCGGCGGAAGCCCTACTCGGTGGTGTTGCTGGACGAGATCGAAAAGGCGCATCCGGATGTGTTCAACATCCTGCTCCAGGTGCTGGACGAAGGTCATCTGACGGACAATTACGGCCGAGTTATCGACTTCAAGAACACGGTCGTGATCATGACCTCCAACGTCGGTGCTCGCGACATCATGAAGGGCAAGGCCCTCGGGTTCCATGGAGGCGATGCTCGCGCCAGCTTCGACAAAATGCAGGAGACGGTCAAGGACGAGATGAACAAGACCTTCAATCCGGAGTTCCTCAATCGACTCGACGATGTGATCGTGTTCCACCCGCTCTCCAAGGAACACATCGCGGCGATCGTTACGATCTTGCTGCGCGAGGTCCAGCGGCGGCTCGGCGATGAGGTCAAGCTCACTCCCGCGGCCGTCGACTTCCTGGTCGAGCATGGCTACGACCAGAACTACGGTGCGCGTCCGCTGAAGCGCTCCATCCAGCGCTACATCGAGGACCCGCTCAGCGAGAAGATCCTGATGGGTGAGTTTGGTCGGGGTGACGAGATCGAAGTGGACGTCGCTCCGGATGGCGAGCGGCTGGTCTTCCGGGCGCTGACCAGCACTCAGGCCTCCTGAGGCCGCGCGCTCCGGGCTTCCGTTGGGGGCCCGGAGCGCTCATCTTCCGCCCCGTCCGATGCACCGATCCTTTCAGACCCTCGCAGCTGGTTCCCTGCTACTCGCTGGGCCGGCGGTGCTCGCCGCCCAGGAGCCAACCCCACCGGCAGTCGACAGTATCGTGGTCGAAGGACAATCTCGGCTGACTCCCTCGCAGGTCATCGGCACCTCCGGCATCATCGTTCATCAACCGATCAACTATCGCGATATTCAGCGCGCCATTACCGCGCTGTTCCGCACCGGTCAGTTCGACGACGTGCTGGTGGAGCAGCGCAACATCGGCGGCCGACTGGTCCTGGTCATCCGGGTCAAAGAACGGCCCCTGCTGGAGAAGTGGGCGGTGCGGGGTGTGACCAAGCTCTCGGAAAGCGAGGTCAAGGGACGAGTGCATCTCAGCGAAGGCCGCCCCCTCGATCGGACCGCGGTGGAGCAGGGCCGCGCAGCCATCGACTCGCTCTACAAGCACAAGGGCTACTACGCGTCCAAGGTCAAGCTACTTCAACTGGAGCCCAGGCCAGGACGAGCGCGAGTGGTCTTCGACGTCGAAGAAGGCGAACGGGTCGCCATCAGCCAAGTGGTGGTTGAGGGCAACAAGCACTTCTCCGATAAGACGGTGGTCAAGCATATGTCCACCAGGCCGGAAGGTTTCTGGTGGTTTCAGAAGGGTGCGTATGACGAGCGCACCGTGGAGCAAGACGTCCGAGAGAAGCTCCCTCGCTGGTACGCCGACAATGGGTTCGTTGACTTTCAGGTCACCCACGATTCCTTGATCTCGGACTCTACCGGCGGGAAGGCGGTTCTCAGGTTGACGGTAGATGAGGGGCCGATCTACCGGGTGGGCGCCTTCGATCTTCAGGGAAACCGGCGCTTCTCCAGCGAGGAGCTGCGTGCCTTCTACCCCTTCGGGCCGACTGGCCCCGACGGGACCCCCGTCCAGAGGAACCAGCCCTTCAACCGCACTGAGTGGAACGAGGCCACCGAGAAAGTTCAGAACCTGTACGCCAACAACGGCTATATCTATGCTCAGGTTCAACCGGAGGAAGTGCGACGCACCGGACGGGAAGGGACACCGGTCGTCGATCTCCGTTGGGTGATCCGGGAAGGCTCCCCGGCCACGATTAACAAGGTGGAGATCGTAGGAAACGAGGTCACGCACGAGCGGGTAATTCGTGAGGCGATTGTCATGCTCCCCGGCGATCTCTTCAGCCGCGAACGGCTGATCCGTTCCTATCAGAACGTGGCCAATCTCGGGTTCTTCCAACAACCACTGCCGCCGCCGGACGTCAAGCCGGCAGCCAACGGAGTGGATGTCGATATCGTATTTCGGGTGGAGGAACGACGCACCGGAAACATCAACTTCGGCGCATCTCTGGGGCAGGGGACCGGCGTGGGCGGGTTCCTGGGTCTGGAAGAGCCCAACCTCTTTGGCCGGGGTAAGCGCGGCAAGCTGCAATGGCAGTTCGGCAAGAACATCAACGACTTCACGTTGAGCTACACCGATCCGGCCATACGGGAGAGCCGGATATCCGGGACCATCTCCCTCTTCGATTCCCGGGCCCGATACCGCATCGGCGACCTGGGTCGCCGGAAGCAGACCGGCGGGAGTCTGCAGCTCGGGTTTCCGTTTCTGGGATCTCGCTATACCAGATTTTATACCTCATACTCGTTTCAGCGCATTCGGTACTCCGAGGGCTCCGCCGATATCCAGGCCGCGTTCAACTGCAAGGCGTGCACCAAATCCACCTTGGGAACCAGTCTGGTGCGGGATACGCGGATCGGCTTGCCCTTCGCCACTGGCGGCATGATGACCAACGTCAGTGGAGAGCTGAACGGCGGGTTTCTGGGAGGCACCGGAGACTACCGGAAGGTCGATCTAGAAGGGCGCTGGTATGCTCCGCTGGGAACGATGGGCGGAGGCGGGCAACTGGGGGCCGGGGTGCAGTTCGTGCTGGGACTCACCGCCAAATCCGGCTTCGTGTTCGGCGATGCCGGACCTTTTTACCAGGACCTGTATGCCTTGGGCGGTGTCCAGTACGGCATCCCTCTGCGGGGATACGACGAGTTCTCGATCACGCCCAATGGATTTGATCCAACCGCCGGCGGCAACAATGCCGCCAGCTCGCAATCGTTCGGCAAATCGTACGCGGCGTTTACCGTCGAGGCCGGCGCCCGGATCAGTCAATCGCTGTACATCAGCTCCTTCTTCGACGCCGGGAATGTGTATCGCACCGCGCGGGACTGGGACCCGACTCGCTTGTTCCGGGGCGCCGGATTCGGCGCGGCGGTCATCTCGCCGCTGGGCCCAATCGGTATCGACCTGGGTTACGGATTCGACAAGGTGGATCTCAACGGCCGACCCAAGCCGGGTTGGCAGCTCCACTTCAAGCTGGGGAACTTCTTTTAACCGGTACGCACCTTTCATCGGGAGTGAAGCATGAGGTTGTCCGTCGGAAGAGTCTGGTTGGGCGTGATCGTCATGGGGATGGCCGGCGCGGCCCCGCTTGCGGCACAGCAGGGTGGGAAGATCGGCTACGTCAACACGCAGGCGATTTTGAAGCAGACGCCCGGATATACCAAGGCCGAGTCCACCTTCACCAAGGAGCTGGAGGGGTATCGGGGGGAGGTCCAGAAACTGCAGGCCACTCTCGATTCGGCCGCGGCGGACTTCGATCAGCAATCCGTAATGCTGAGTCCAACCCAGCGCGCCGCCAAGCGCAAGGACCTTCAGGCGCAACAGCAGAAGCTGGAGCAGCGGACCCAGGAGCTGCAGCAGAAGGCGGCCACCCGCGAGCGCGAGCTGCTGGATCCAATTCAGACCAAGGTGAACAGCGTCATCGAGGGGGTCCGCGCGGCAGGGAATTATGCGGTGATCTTCGACGTGAGTGCGCCCAACAACGGGATCGTCACCGCGGACAAGTCGCTGGATCTCACCCAGCGGGTCATCCAGCAGCTCAAGGCAGGAACCTAGTCGCGTGGCAGACGGCCACCTTACCGCGCAGGCGGTCGCCGATCTGGTCGGTGGCCGCCTGCTTGGCGACGGGACCGTCCGTATCAGCGCGGTGCGGCCGCTGGATCAGGCCGGACCCGACGCCCTCTCTCTGGCGGTGTCGGGCCGCTACGCCAGCGACCTCGGCACCTCGCAGGCCGGTGTCGTACTCATACCGGAGGAGTTGGCCGCCCTGGCGGCTGCGCCCCGAGCCCGCATCGTCGTCCCCGATCCCTATGCCGCGCTGGTCCAGGTTCTCCAGGCACTCTTCCCCGGTGATCCACCGGCGCCAGGAGTCGATTCCACGGCTCGGGTCGGTTCGGGGACGCTGATAGGAGCGGATGTCACGGTAGGACCCTTCGTGGTGCTGGGACGGAACGTGCGCCTGGGCGCCCGCTCCCGTGTAGCTCAGCACGTGACGATCGAGGATGGCGTCATCGTGGGCGAGGATAGCACCATCGGCCCGGGAGCGGTCTGTTATCGTGGCAGCCGCATTGGCAGTCGCGTGGTGCTGAAGGCTGGGGCTGTCATTGGCGGTCTGGGATTCGGGTACCTCTCAGACCGATCGGGGCACCGCCGGATACCGCACGTGGGTGGCTGCCTGATCGGCGATGAAGTGGAGGTGGGGTCCCATTCGTGTATCGACCGAGGGAGCATCGATGACACCATCGTCGGTCGCGGTACCAAGATCGATAATTTGGTCCACGTGGGACACAATGTGCACATCGGTGAGCGATGCCTCATCATGGCCGGCGTCGGCATCGCAGGGAGCACCCGGATCGGGAATGATGTGATCCTGGCCGGGCACGTGGGAGTCACCGACCATCTGGTCATAGGCGACCGCGCCCGAATCGCGGCCAAAAGCGCGATCTTCGGCGACGTCCCTGCGGGCTCGTCGTTCAGCGGCCATCCAGCGCGTCCCCATCGGCAGTTTCTGCGAGCCCAGGCGGCCATGTACCGACTGGCCCCCATCGTCGATGAGCTCGAGCAACTGGCCCCCCATCGGGCTCGGCATGCCTAGGCGTACTCTCGCACGCAGCGCCTGCGTCAGCGGTATCGGCCTTCACAGCGGTGCCTTCGTCTCCGCTTTATGCCATCCCGCTTCGGCGGGGCAGGGCATCGTGTTTCGGAGAACGGACCTCCCCGGCAGTCCCATCATTCCCGCGCGGTTGGCCGAGGTGCAGTCGACTGAGCGGAGAACCGCACTGGGCAGCGGCGACATCACCGTTCAGACGGTGGAGCATGTCCTTGCCGTGGCAGCGGCGCTGCAGATCGATGATCTCACCATCGAACTGGACGGGGTGGAGCCACCCATCGGCGACGGCTCGTTTGCCCCTTACCTGACGGCGCTGGAAGAGGCCGGCATCAAGGAGCAGCCGGGCGACCCCGTCGTGTACCGAGTAAGACAGCCGTTCGATATCCGCGAGGGCGACAGCTCGTATGTGGTCGCGCCCGCGAAAGAGCTGCGTCTGACCACCACGATCGAGTGGCCCCATCCACTCATCGGTAAACAGACCGGCTCCTACGACATTACACCGACAGAATTCTCGAGAGAGCTGGCGAAGGCGCGAACCTTCGGCTTCCTTCGGGAAGCGGATGCACTGAGGGCCAGAGGACTGGCCCTGGGAGCCGCGCTGGAATCGACCTTAATTCTTTCAGATGACGGCCTGGTGGGCGGTGCATTACGGTGGCCGGATGAATTCGTTCGACACAAGGCCGGCGACATCTTGGGAGACCTGGCACTGACCGGCGGTCGGGTGCAGGCCCACATCGTAGCCACCAAGCCGAGCCATCAGGGTAATATTGCGTTGGCCCGTTGGCTCACCCGGACCGGACAACGCGACGGAGGCGCCGTGATGGACATCGGCCGGATCCTGGACGTGATCCCCCATCGTTACCCCTTCCTTTTGGTTGATCGCATCATCGAGGTCGAGGGGACCAAGCGGATCGTCGGGATCAAGAACGTGACAATCAACGAGCCGTTTTTCCAGGGGCACTTCCCCGGGCACCCGATCATGCCCGGCGTCCTCATCATCGAAGCCATGGCCCAGGTCGGTGGCATGCTCCTCCTGGGTACGATCGAGGAGCCCGACCAGAAGGTGGTGTACTTCATGTCGCTCGATAACGTCAAGTTCCGCCGTCCGGTTTTGCCGGGCGACCAGCTCAGATGCGAGCTGGAAATGCTCCAAAATCGGGGGCGCACCTGCCGGATGAAGGGTGTGGCCTACGTGGATGGCCAGGTGGTGGCAGAAGCCGAAATGATGGCCCGCGTGGTGGATCGTTGATTGCCGGGGGGGTTCATCCGACCGCGCTGATCGATGCCGGGGCAGAGATCGGTGCCGGCGTGACCATCGGCCCTTTTGCGATCGTAGGACCGCAGGTCACCGTCGGGGACCGCTGCCGGATCGGCCCCAGAGTCACGCTGCAGCGAAACGTCCGGCTGGCAGAAGATGTCTCGGTCGGGGACGGGACTATCCTGGGGGGCGACCCGCAAGATCTGAAATACGAGGGCGAAGAGACCTGGGTTGAAATCGGCCCGGGAACGATCATCCGGGAATACACCACCATCAACCGAGGCACGGCTGCCACCCGCAAGACCACGGTGGGGGCTCGATGCTTTCTCATGACGTACGTCCACCTGGCCCACGATTGTCAGGTGGGAGACGACGTCGTGATCGCCAACGCGACCCAGTGCGCCGGGCACGTGGTTATCCATGACCGGGCCATTCTCAGCGGCCTGAATGCGGTGCATCAGTTCGTGACCATCGGCACGTACGCTTTCGTCGGGGGTGGATCCCGGGTCAACCAGGATATCCCGCCCTATGTCAAAGCCGTGGGCAACCCGATGGAGCTGTACGGCCTGAACTCGATCGGCCTGCAGCGAGCCGGGTTCTCCGGGGAGACGATTGCCGCGCTGAAGCGAGCCTATCGTCTTTTCTTCAACTCGGACCTGAATCTGTCGCAGGCGCTCGATCGAGCGCGCAACGAATTGCCGGATTCACCCGAGATCGCCCGGTTTCTGGCGTTTGTGGAGTCGAGCGAGCGGGGAGTTCCGGCGTGAGTCCCAGACTCCCCGTCGGCGTCATCGGCGTGGGTGCCTTGGGCCAGCACCATGCCCGGCACCTCGCGGGACTGGACGAGGTGCAGCTGAGTGGGGTGTACGATCTCGACTCCGCCCGAGCCCGCAGGATCGCGGGGGAACTGGGTACCAGAGCTTTCCGGAGCCTGGACGACCTGCTGCATCATGTGGAAGCCGTCACGGTAGCGGTCCCCACGCCGGCCCATGCCACCGTCGGCCTCAGCGCGCTGGAGCTGGGTGTGCCGGTGCTCATGGAAAAGCCCCTTGCCGCCACCCTGGCCGAGGCCGACCAGCTGATCGCCGCCGCGCGACGGCAGCAGCTTCAACTGCAGGTGGGTCACATCGAGCGCTACAACCGGGCTCTCCGAGCTGCCGAGCCATTCCTCGACGGCCCCCGCTACATCGAGAGTCTCCGACTGGCACCGTTTCAGACTCGCGGCACCGATGTCGCCGTGGTGCTCGATCTCATGATCCATGACCTCGATCTGGTGCTGCACCTGACCGGCAGCAGCGCGACCGAGGTTCGTGCATCCGGACTGCCAGTGCTGTCCTCGCATCTGGATATCGCCAACGCCCGGGTGGAGTTCGCCAACGGCGCGGTCGCCCTGGCGACCGCTTCACGGGTGTCGCGCGAGCGCATTCGCCGGCTCCGCCTCTTTCAGCCCAACGGATACTTCTCGCTCGACCTGGCGAGCGGCGGTGGTGAGTTCATGCGGGTGCGGACCGGGTGGCAGCCGGGCACCGGACGGGAGCTGGCCGATGTGGTCGAGCGGATCGTCCTCGAGGCGCCCGAAGCAGACGCTCTCGCCCTCGAGCTGCAGAGCTTCGTCCACGCAGTGCGGGGCCAGCGGGAGGTGGTCGTCAGTGGCGAAGAAGGACGCGCGGCCCTGGAGCTGGCGCTTCGGGTGGCCGATGCCGTGCGGACCCCGCCGCTCGAGGTCTCTGCACTCTGATGGGGCGCCCCAGCGCGCCTCGCATCTTCATCTCTGCGGGTGAGCCGTCGGGAGATCTTCATGCCGCCGGCATCATCCGGGCTCTTCGCCGACGATATCCAGCCGCCACCATCGAAGCGCTGGGAGGGCCCCACATGGAGCAGGCCGGTGCCACCCTGCGGTACCGGATGGAGGGTTTGTCGGCATTTGGTGTAGTGGAAATCGTAACCAAGATCAGGGCCCATTACCGCCTGCTGCAAGCCATGCAGGCCGACTTCCAGGCCGGTCGCTACGATCTCGTAATTCTGGTTGATTACCCCGGCTTTCATATTCGGGTGGCCGAAGCGGCCCATCGGTCGGGGACCAAGGTCCTCTACTACATAGCTCCTCAGCTCTGGGCCTGGCGTCCCGGACGGGCACGGCGGCTTGCCAATGCAGTGGACCGGCTCGCAGTCGTACTCCCCTTCGAGCAGACCTTTTTCAACGAGCTCGGTCTCCAGAGCCATTACGTCGGCCATCCGCTGCTCGATGGCGTGACCTGGCCCACGCGAGATCAGGCGCGATCCCAGTTGGGCATTGCGAACGGTGCCCGCGTGCTGGGCATTTTCCCCGGGAGCCGGTCGCAGGAGATTCGTCGGCTATGGCAGCCCTTCCGGGATGCGGCGCTCCAGCTGCTGAGAGAGGGAAGTTGTGATCGGGTCCTGGTCGCGGGAACCGCAAACGGCTCCTACCCCGATCCCGGACCGATCGAAATCGTCAGGGGAGGTCCGGTGCGCCTATTCACCGCGGCCGATGCCGCTTTGGCCAAATCGGGAACAACCACGCTCGAGGCGGCTTTGGCGGGTGTTCCCATGGTGGTGGCGTACAAGGTGCATCCTTTGAGCTGGGCCGTATTTCAGCGGGTACGTACGGTGCAATGGGTCAGTCTGGTGAACCTGGTCGCGGGGCGGGAAGTGGTTCCTGAGATGCTGCAAGACCGGGCCAGAGCGCCGGAGCTGGCCGGCGCTCTGCGCCCACTGCTCGATCCCCGGAATCCGGGCAGTATCGCGCAGCGCGCCGCGCTCGCTGAAGTGCGCCAGCGCCTGGGTACGGCGGGAGCCGCAGATCGGGTGGTGGCGCTAGCCGCCGAGTTGTTGGGGCCGTGCGATTGAAGGTATCGCCGGTCGTCGCCAAGCCGTTCATCACAAGCCTGGTCCGAGCCCTGGCCACATCGTGGCGGATCGAGCTGGTGCACGAGGAACGCTGGCGGGGGCTGTACGATGCAGGACGAGCCCATGTGTTTCTTTTGTGGCATGAGGCTCTCTTGCCGCTCCTGTGGCAGCACCGACATCAGGGCATTGTGATTGTCGTGAGCGAGGCGCGCGACGGGCAGTATCTCTCGGATCTGGCGCTCTCGCTGGGATATCGCGCCGTTCGCGGTTCCAGCACCCGCGGTGGTACCCGCGCCCTGCTGGGAGCGGTCCGCGAGCTCCGCGCAGGACGAACCCTCGCCTTCACTCCTGATGGGCCCCGCGGGCCCCGGCGGGAGCTCAAGCCCGGCGTGGTGGCGGCCGCCCAGCGAGGGCGGGGGATCATCGTACCGCTCCATGCCCGAGCCGATCGGGCCTGGCGATTACATTCATGGGACCGGTTCATGATCCCCAAGCCGTTGGCCCGGGTGGTGATAACCTATGGCCGGCCGTTTGAGGTCCCTCCCGGGGAAGAGGGGCTGAGCGCGGGTCTGGGGCTGGCTGAGGAACGTCTCCATGAGGTCTCTGAGGAAGCATGGGTCGACGGGGTGATGGCCATCGGGTAGTTCGCTGGCTCTGGACCAGTCGGCGTCCGGATGCTCGCCTCGCCCGCCTGGCGCTGCTGCCCGCGTCCGGGCTGTGGCGGGGAGCCATGGCATTGCGGGAGGCAGCGTACCGGCGGGGCTGGCTGGGGGTCGCTGACCTGCCGCTTCCTTCTGTGGCAGTGGGTAATCTCACCGTAGGCGGCTCGGGCAAGACGCCTATTGCGATCTGGATAGCACGCTACTATGCCTCGCGTGGACTGGTGCCTGGAATTCTGCTGCGGGGTTATGGAGCAGACGAAACCCTCGTCCATCAGCATGCGGTACCAAACGCCGTGGTCGTCGCCGACCCGGATCGGGCCGTGGGAGCCGACCGCGCCCTCGCTCGAGGAGCCCAGGTGCTGGTTCTGGACGATGCCTACCAGCGGCTCGATGTCCGGCGGGACCTCAACGTGGCAGTGGTGAGTGCCGAGACTAGCCGTGCGGTGCGGTGGTCACTGCCCGCGGGGCCTTGGCGGGAGGGATGGGGAGCCCTGGAGCGGGCGGATGCGATCATCGTAACCCGGAAACGCGCCAACGCGGATGCCGCTCTCAAGCTCGCAACCAGGCTCCAGGCCCGGATTCCGGGGCCAGTTGCCGTGGTCCACCTCGGGCTGCGTTATCTGGAGGGTATGGTGAGCGGCCGGCGACACGCCGCCTCGACCCTCGCAGGGAAACGAGTGGTAGCCGCCTCAGGCATTGCCGATCCGGACGCATTCGTGGCGCAAACCAAGGCCACCGGGGCGGCGGTGCAGGTTGCCACTTGGAAGGATCACCACAACTATCGGGACGAGGACGTTGCCTGGTTGGCGCACGCCGCCCGGCGAGCCGATCATGTGGTCATCACCCAGAAAGATGCAGTCAAGCTGCGAGATCGCTGGCCCACGACCGTCCCCGAGCCGCTGGTGGCCATGCTGGACCTCGAATGGGAAGAGGGTGAGGATCGTATCACTGCCGCTTTGGATACTGTTGTCACGCCGATCGACGGTCTGTAAAACAACACTCGGAGCGTACCAGACCATATGACCACCGCCACCCGTCCCAACCAGGATCTGATTCGTCCCGATAAGGACAAATTTCTCAGCGAAGAGAATCCGTTCGAAGCAATGATGTCGCGCTTCGACTACGCAGCCCAGCGCCTGAGCCTCGACCCGGGTCTCTACAAGGTGCTGCGCAGCCCCGAGAAACAAGTAATCGTGTCGGTTCCGATTCTGCGCGACAACGGGGATGTCGACGTGTATACCGGGTATCGGGTGCTCTACAACACGTCACGGGGACCGGCGAAGGGCGGGATCCGGTTCGACCTCAACGTGACCCTGGATGAAGTGAAAGCCCTGGCTGCCTGGATGACGTGGAAATGTGCGGTCGTCAATATCCCGTTCGGGGGGTCGAAGGGCGGGGTCGTGTGCGATCCCAGTACCATGTCCAACACCGAGCTGGAGCGAGTGACCCGCCGGTATACCTCGGCCATCATCGAAATGTTGGGGCCCGACTCTGACGTACCGGCGCCGGACATGAACACCAACGAGCGGGTGATGGCGTGGATCATGGACACCTACTCCATGCACAAACGCCACACGGTCACGGCCGTAGTGACGGGGAAACCGGTGGAGATGGGTGGATCCTTGGGGCGGCGCGAGGCGACCGGTCGTGGCTGTATGCTGGTGACTCGGCAGGCCCTCAACCGCTTACGGATGCCGGTGCAGGGAAGCCGGGTTGCCGTCCAGGGCTTCGGCAACGTGGGCTCGGTATCTGCCGCGCTGATGGAGCAGCAGGGGATGAAGATCATCGCCGTGAGTGACAAATCGGGCGGAATCTACAATGCCAAGGGCCTCAAGATTCGAGACGTCCTTCAGCACGTCCGACAGCACCGGTTCCTGAGTGGGTATCCCGGCGCCGAGACCATCACCAACGAACAGCTGCTCACCGTGGACTGCGACGTACTCGTCCCTGCAGCGCTGGAGAACGTGATCACCAGTCACAATGCCCCCGATATCAAGGCCCGCATCATCTGTGAAGGCGCCAACGGTCCCACCACCGCCGGCGCGGACAAGATCCTGGAAGAAAACGGCGTCTTTGTCATTCCCGATATCCTGGCGAACGCGGGTGGGGTGACGGTCAGCTACTTCGAGTGGGTTCAGGATCGCGGGGGTTATTTCTGGGACGAGGACACGGTGAACCAGCGGCTGGAACGCATCATGGTTCAGTCATTCGACGAGGTGGCATCAATGGCAGGACGCCACGGGATCAACATGCGGATCGGGGCATACATGCAGGCCATCGAGCGGGTCGCGGCGGTGCACCGGCTCAGAGGGATGTATGCGTGACCGCCACGCAGCCGGGCGGCGGAGTGAGGCAGTAAATCCGTGGAGGTCGAGGTTCTCGCCGTAGGCAAGCTGCGGTCCTACTACCGCGAGGCGTGCGACGATTACGCTCGGCGCCTGAAGCGTTACCTCTCCTTTTCTGAACAAGAGATCAAAGAAGCAAGCCGGTCACCGACTACGGCGGTCCAGCTGTCGGAAGAGGCGAGGCGTTTGACCGCCAAGCTCCGTCCCGGCTCGACCATTGTGGCGCTGACGCGCGTCGGGTCTCCCTGGAGCACTCGTGACCTCGCGGGCGAGATAGAGCGCTGGCTGGTGGGTTCCCGACCGATTAGTCTCGTGATTGGAGGGTCTCGCGGCCTCGACACCACCCTGGTTCAGAAGGCTGGACGGAGGTGGAGTTTGGGACCGCTGACCTTGCCACATGAGTTAGCCCGGGTGGTGGTGTTCGAGCAGTTGTACCGCGCGTTTACGATTCTCAAGGGAGAGCCGTATCATAAAGGAGCCTAGGAGTCACGAAGTCACCAGTCCCGAGCGGGAGTCTTGCATCATATTGGCTCGCGATACGTTGGCGTTCTGACGCGTGCCCATGACGCGTGACTCGTACCCCGTGACTCATGACTGAGTGGTTCGAGGAATGGTTCGGCGAGGATTACCTCCGGCTCTATCCCCATCGCGACGATGCCGAGGCAGAGCGGGCTATCGCCTTGATACGGCGCACCCTGCCGTTCCGACCAGGCTGGCGCGTGCTTGACGTGGCGTGTGGTGCCGGCCGTCACCTGCGGGCGCTGGTCGAGGGAGGCGCTCGGAGCACCGGTGTCGACCTGTCCGCTCCGCTGCTCCGGCTTGCCCGCAAGGTAACAAGCGCCCCGCTGGTTCGCGCAGACATGCGTCAGCTTCCGATCCGCCCCTCCTCGATGGATCTCACGGTCAATCTCTTTACCAGCTTCGGCTACTTCGAGCATGATTCGGAGCACACCGGCGCCCTTCAGGAGATGGTATCGACGGTACGGTCAGGCGGCTGGTTCGTGATCGATTTCCTGAACCCTGATGCAGTCCGCCGCAGCCTGGTACCCGAGGAGAAGGTTGAGCTCGAAGGAGCGATGGTGGAGGTCTCACGCTCGGTGTCACCTGACGGACGCTATGTGTGTAAGCGCATTCGCGCCCCTCACGGGAAACAGTATAGCGAGCGGGTCCGGCTCTTCGAGCCCAGCCAGATGTCGAGTATGCTCGAGGGTGCAGGGGTAGAGGTGCGGTTCAGTTTCGGGGACTACGATGCTGGGCCACTCCATTCGCACTCGCCTCGGACGATTCTCATGGGTCAGGTGACATGACGCTGCGCATCGTTGCCACGCCATTGGCTGACCATATCGAGTTTCCAGCGCCACGCGAAGGGAAATTTGATCTGGGGCTGGCCGACGCCGTCGTGCGAAGCCCGGTCCGGGACGCCGCGCTCGCCCGGTTGCGCCGTCCAGGAGCCGTAGCGGTGACCACTGGCCAACAGCCGGGACTCCTCACGGGACCGCTCTATACCATCTACAAGGCGCTCTCCAGTGCCGCGCTGGCACGCACTCTGGAACGGCAGTGGCAGCGGCCTGTCATTCCGGTGTTCTGGGTTGCTGGGGACGACCACGACTTTGCCGAGGCGAGTCAGGCCAGCTGGATCGCGGCGGACGGAACCTTGCGGCGGGTGACTCTACCACCCAGACCGGCCGATGCGCCGCTCACGCCGATGTACCAGGAGCCGCTGGGCCCGGCGATGGACGACATCTTTGCGATTCTGGAGAGCGACCTCGGCGCTTTCGAGTTCCGCGAATGGACGCTGGAGTGGTTGCGTCGGCACTACCATTCCAGCGCCACGATCGCCCATAGCTTTGCCGAGGCGTTGAGCGAGCTCCTGGCGCCGGCCGGGGTGATCTGTCTCGACAGCACCCACCCGGCGGTCAAAAAAGCGGCGGCGCCTCACCTGATCGATGCTCTGGCCCGGTCTCAGCAACTGGATCGAGCTCTTCGGGAGCGGTTCGAGGAATTGCGAGTCACGGGCCTCGATCCGGGTGTGCCAGTGGCCGATGGCGCCACCCTCGTGATGCTGGAGGGTCAGCAGGGCCGGGACCGGCTGGTCCGGGTAGATGGTCGGTTCCAGACGCGGCGCAGTGGAGAAGCGTTCGGGCTCGAGGAGCTGGAGCGAATCGCCCGCACCGAGGCGGAGCGGCTCTCGCCCAACGTGCTGCTCCGTCCGGTTATCGAAAGCGCCCTGCTCCCGACCGTGGCCTATGTCGCCGGACCGAGCGAGCTCAAGTATCTGGCTCTGACGACCCCCATCTATCAGCTCATGGGAGTTCCCCGGCAGCAGGTAGCGCCGCGGTGGTCGGGGATACTGGTTGACCCCCGGGTCGAGCGGGTGGTTCAGAAGTTCGATCTGGACGTAAAGGATCTGTTAAATGACCCGGAAGGACTTCTGGAGAGCCGGCTGGTCCGGTCACAGCTTCCTGAGGACGCCGTGAAGGCGTTCGCAACGCTGCGTTCTGCCATCGGGGCAGGGTACGAATCCTTGGCCCAGAGTGCCGGCACCATCGATCCTACTCTGGTGCGCGCGGTGCAAGGAAACCGAAACCAGGCGCTTGCTGGGATTCAGGAGACCGAAAAGAAATTGATCCAGCACCTCAAGCGGCGCCAGGCTACCGAGCTGGCTCAGATCGCCAAAGCCCGGACTATGATCCTGCCCGAGAACAAGCCTCAGGAACGGGTGTTGAACGTGGTTTCTTTCCTCGCGCGATACGGACCCAGCCTCATCCCCGAGCTGAGTCACGCCATCGAAACGTGGTACGATAGCGCCCTTGAGGGCGTGCTCCACCCATCATAGACTCGACGATATGTCGGTCATCGCGCTCATTCTGCTGGTAGCTCTATTGATCCCGATCATCGGAATCGTCGTGGACTCTCCCATTGGCAGAGCCCTCGCTCGACGCCTGGAGGGGCCCCAGGAACCGCTTCCCGGCCTCGGCGAGCTCGCCAAGAAGGTCGAGCTGCTCGAAGCCGAAGTGGATGATCTCGTCCGGAGCGTCCAGACACTGCAGGATGAGAACGCATTTCTGCAGCGCCTGCTCGAGGCCCCGAGCCCTCGGGCCGCTCTCCCACCGCAAGAGAGACCCTGAGCCCGCGGCCCAGCCGGCCTTCACGCCCCGCGGCGCTGGTGGCCGCAGGCATCCTGCTCAGCCGAATCCTCGGGCTGATCCGCAATCGAGTCTTCGCCCACTATCTCGGCACCACCGATGCCGCTGATGCGTTCAACGCGGCGTTCAAGATCCCCAACTTCCTGCAGAATCTCTTTGGTGAAGGCGTTCTGTCTGCCTCGTTCATCCCGGTTTATGCCCACCTGCTCGGGCGGGACGAGCAGGAGGAATCCAGGAAGCTTGCCGGCGCGGTATTCAGCCTATTGGCTCTGATCACCGCGCTTCTGGTTCTCGCGGGCGTGCTCCTCACTCCAGTGCTGATCGCGATCATCGCGCCGGGATTTGAAGGAGAGAAGCGTGCCGTCACCATCCAGCTGGTTCGGATTCTCTTTCCTGGCGCTGGGCTCCTGGTCATGTCTGCGTGGTGCCTCGGTGTCCTGAACAGTCACCGGCGTTTCTTTCTCTCGTACGCCGCGCCGGTGATCTGGAACGTCACCATCATCGTCGTGCTCATTGCCTTTGGCAGAACCGCGACCGGCTATCCCCTGGCCACGATCGCCGCCTGGGCCTCGGTCGCCGGGAGCGCCCTGCAGTTCGGAGTACAGGTGCCTCCGGTTCTGCGCCTCCTCGGTAAGCTTCACCTGCGGCTCGGCACCCAGCTGGAAAGTGTCCGCAAAGTGGTGCGCAACTTCGCCCCGGTCTTCGTCGGTCGAGGTGTGGTTCAGATCAGTGCCTATGTAGACACCGTACTCGCCAGCCTGCTGCCCACTGGCGCGGTGGCCGCTCTCTCATATGCCCAGGTGCTGTACACCTTACCGGTGAGTCTCTTTGGCATGTCGGTCTCCGCGGCGGAGCTGCCCGCGATGTCGAGTGCGACCGGGACCGAGGACAAACGATCGGCTGAGCTGCGGGGTCGCCTCGAGGGAGGACTCCGCCAAATCGCATTCTTTGTGGTGCCGAGCGCGGTCGCGTTTCTGGCGCTGGGCGATGTGGTCGGGGGCGCCATATACCAGTCCGGGGCCTTTACCCGGGAGATGACTGTCTACGTCTGGGGAATTCTTGCCGGGTCTGCGGTCGGCTTGTTGGCCTCTACCCTGGGGCGACTCTATGCCTCCACCTATTACGCGCTGCACGACACCCGGACCCCACTCCGGTTCGCGATCATTCGCGTCGTCCTCACGATCGCTTTGGGATACGTCTGTGCCTTACCGCTACCAGGATGGTTGGGTATCGATCAACGCTGGGGCGTAGCCGGCCTCACCGCCTCGGCCGGTGTGGCTGGGTGGGTGGAGTTCAGTCTCCTGCGGCGAACCCTGAACCAGCGGATCGGGCGCACCGGACTACCGCTCTCCTACCTGACACGGCTCTGGGGCAGCGCTGGGTCGGCAGCCATCGCCGCCTGGGTGGTGAAGCTGGCGCTGATAGACCGGGCTCCGCTGGTGATGGGATTATTTTCACTCAGTATGTACGGTGCAGCCTTCTTCGCCGTGGCCGCGAGCCTTGGAGTTCCGGAAGCTCGCCGCACCCTGAGTCGAATCCCCGGGTTTAGAACCCGCTAGTACGCTTTCCCCGGCACGGAATCCGATGACCTCTCCAGCACTTCCCGATGCCCTCCAACGGAAGCTCGCTACGCTTGCCGATGGTCCGGGGGTGTACCTGTGGAAGGGCGCGGATGGGGAGGTGCTCTATGTGGGGAAGGCCAAGCGTTTGCGGAGCCGGGTCCGGAGTTACTTCAGCACCGACTTTCCCGATAGTCCCCGCAACCGATTGCTTCAACGGCTCATTGCAGACGTCGACACCATCGTGGTACCCAGTGAGCCGGGCTCGCTCATCCTGGAAAACAACCTCATCAAGGAGTACCGGCCCAGGTTCAACGTCCGCCTCAAGGACGACAAAAGCTATCCTTCCATCGCCGTCACCCTGGCTGAGCCCTTTCCTCGCGTTCTGGTCACCCGCAAGCGCGACATACCAGGTGCGCGCTACTTCGGCCCTTACACCGACGTGGCTCAGCTGCGGCGCACGCTGGCGATCATCCGGCGGCTGTACACGGTCCGGAGCTGCCAGGACAAGCTGCCGGAAGAACGCCGTCAACGACCCTGCCTCGACTACTACATAGGCCGCTGCCGGGCACCGTGCATGGGGTGGCACGACATACCGGAATACCAGCGCATGGTGGAGGACGTCGTCAACTTCCTCGAAGGTCGAACCTACGATGTGCGGGCGAAAGTCAGGGAAGCGATGCTCGAGGCAAGCGAGCGGGAAGATTACGAGCGAGCCCGGGAGATGCGCGACGCCCTGCGCTGGCTGGACCGTCTCGACCAACCCGCCGCCGTTGAAATTCTGGGGACCGGGGATGCAGACGTCGTGGGGTACGCCCGCGACGGGGACGACGCCGTCGGTGTCCTGATGCGCGTGCGGGAGGGCAGGGTCGTGGGTCGGGAACACCGGTTCCTGGAGGGGGTGGAGGAAGAGGATGACGCGGCGGTACTGAGTGCCTTCCTGGTACGCTATTACGTGCCGGCCGAAGGGCGGGCCCGCCGCCTAGTACTCCCGTTCCCCCCTGCGGAATGGGACACCCTCCGGGAGCTGCTGCCCCAGACCGACTGGTCGGTACCGCAGCGTGGCACGGCTCAGCGTTGGCTCGAGCTGGCGGATCAGAATGCGCGCCATCTGATGGAGAGCCTGCGGATCGAATCCTTTGAGACAGACGAGCGAGCGGAAGACCCGGTTTATGCCCTGGGACGAGACCTGGGACTGAACCTGGTGCCGCGCAGCTTCGTGTGCGTTGACATCTCGCACAACCAGGGCCGGGATACCGTCGGCTCGCTCGTCTGGTTCGAGGCGGGTCGTCCTCGCAAGAGCGAGTACCGCAAGTTCAAGATCAAGGGGGTGGGGCAGCAGGACGACTTTGCCGCCATCCAGGAGGTCCTGACCCGGTATTTGGGCCGCCGCCGAGACGAGAACCTCCCCATCCCGGATCTCATCGTGATCGACGGCGGCAAAGGGCAGCTGAACGCCGCGCTGGAAGCCGCGTCGCAGGCAGGGCTCCCAGAACTTCCGATAGTCAGTCTCGCCAAACGGGAGGAGGAGGTCTTCCTCCCGGGGCGAGCAGAGAGCCTTCGGTTGCCACGGCGAAGTCCTTCCCTCCGGCTATTGCAGCGGGCCCGGGACGAAGCGCACCGATTTGGCCTGGCCTATAACAGGAAGCGTCGGACTCAGCGAACCATTACCTCGGAGCTGCTTCGTATACCGGGTGTAGGACCCACCAAACGCCGCCGGCTGCTGGAGCGGTTCGGCAGTCTGGCCGGAGTGAAGTCGGCTTCTGTCTCCGAGCTGGCAGCCGTTCCCGGATTCTCTCACCGACTGGCCGAGCGCATCCTGGAACATCTCCGAGAGGATGGCGGCACGGCGCTACGCCGATAATCCCGCTGCACCGCTCGCTCTACCATCGGTCGCTCCACCTAGGCATATTTCTAAGTCTATGCCCGATGGACGTTTTGCCATCCTGGATCCGGTGGCCGGCATCAGCGGGGACATGCTCCTGGGGTCACTGATCGCGGCCGGTGCCTCGCGAGAGTGGCTCCAGTCACTGCCGTCACGCTTGGGCCTAGCCGAGGTCACGGTGGACGTCGGTCTCGTCGAGCGCTGCGGCGTTGAGGCCACGAAAGTGACGGTTCGACTGCCTGGCGGGCGCGAAGAAGCCCCCTCGGAAGCCTTCCAGCATCAACGACGTACTCCCGCTCCGCATCAACATGATCACCACGCCGGTCCGCACCGGCACGTCGGCGAATTGATCCGACTGGTCCAGCAAGCGGATATTTCGAGCTGGGTCAAGGAGCGGGCCATCCGGGCATTCCAACTAATCGGTGAGGCTGAAGGGCAGGTCCATGGCGTGCCGGCGGACGACGTCGCTCTTCACGAGGTGGGTGCGGTCGACGCCGTGGTCGACATCGTCGGCGGGGTTGAAGGCTTCGAGCAACTGGGGATCTCCCGAATCTTCAATCGGCCGATCGCATTGGGGACTGGCTGGGTTCACGCCGCGCATGGGACCATTCCGGTGCCCGCACCCGCCACATCCATTTTGCTCCAAGGCCTGGAGGTGGCTCCCAATGGCCCGGTGACAGGAGAAGCGACTACCCCCACCGGTGCGGCGCTGCTGAGGGTACTCTCGGAGGGACCACCGCCTTCGCGGTGGCGAGCGGTGACTGCGGGAAATTGGGGCGCCGGTGGAAGAAATCCTTCGGAGTACCCCAATGCGCTGCGGTTGATTATCGCCGAGGCGGCGGGCGAAGCCGGAGAAGTCGTACTGCTCTCGAGCGACATCGATGATCTCAGCCCGGAGTACCTTGATCCGCTGCGAGAGGCTTTATTCGGGGCAGGCGCGCTGGACGTTCAGCTTTGGGCGACGCAGATGAAGAAGGGCCGGGTGGGGTTCCGAATCGAAATCACTACTGGCCCGGCCCAAGCCGACCGGGTCATAGCGGCCTTGTTCCGCCACAGCACGACATCCGGCGTGCGCCGCCATACCGCCGAGCGGGTGACCCTGGCCCGGCGAGAAATTGAGGTCACCTCCGCCGATGGCTCAGCCGTGCGGGTGAAGGTCCTCGAAGGGCCCGATGGCCCCCGCGTAAAGCCGGAATACGATGACGTAGCTGCGGTTGCACGCCGTACTGGGCAACCGGCTCATGAGGTGGCAAAGGA
>DASSED010000040.1:0-2040 GCA_035695405.1 Gemmatimonadales bacterium | reverse complement strand
AAAAGAAGGTGTTAGCGCGGTACACGCCGGAACAGAATGAACACATATGCCTGGTCTTTGCAGCCGGCCCGGCAGGTGAACGGAGTCGTTAGATGTCAATGACTGAAGCCAGGTCGCGCCTGGATGCAACGAACATCCAATTGGGCAAGGAGCTGTGGCTGATCCACTCGAGTCTCGCGACCTACCGTGTTATCGGCCTGAACGCGAAAGCGATTTCGCCCGGCGACAGCTTCTTCGGCTTCGTCCAAAACCAAAGCCCCTCTGCGGTTGCCCTCGGCCTCGGCAAGGTGTTCGAGCGGGAGCAGCCGAATGGCTATGAGTTGGGCTCTGTCGGTGGCGTCTTCCGCCTGGCAAAGACTGTACCGATCCAGAACCCGTCTGTCGCCGCCGAGTTCGTCCGGCGATACGGGGTGAACGCCTCCACTGACTGGGTCAGTGATCTCGATCAGGTCTTTTACATCCAGCGCCCTCGGATCGCCGCCCACATGCGGGCGATCGACCGCGTCAGAAACACACGCCTGGCGCACATCCAGCAGATGGTGCCCGAGGGCAACCTCCCTAGCATCGCGGCATTCGAGGAGTTGCTTTCATTCGCGTTCGGCTTTCACTCCTTCATCAATGAGGCGTTTCTCAACGTCCACCCGCATCCGACCCTTACCGACAGGCAGGTCGAAACGGGGTTACTGAGTACTCTCAAGGCGATTGGCGTGACCGATCCACGGTCACAGTTCCCGGACATCTAACTTCGCGATGAACCTGACGACGGCTTCGCTTCGCTCAGCCCTGGCAGGTTATCGCGGGCGTTAGCTGGATCGTGTCCTGGGGCCGGGCGGGAGGAACCGTACAATCGTCGTGGAGGGCATAGACGCGTGATCACCTTCAAGGTCGAGGTGGAGCAGGAAGAGGACGGCCGCTGGCTCGCAGAAGTCCTCGAGCTCCCGGGCGTTCTAGCGTATGGCCAGGATCAGGATTCCGCGGTGTCAAAGGTCCAGGCGTTGGCACTCCGCGTGGTCGCGGAACGTCTGGAGCATGGCGAAGCTGGCCCCCAGCTTCTGAGCATTTCGTTCGCGGCGGCATGAGCGCATGGCCCAGTACCCGCGCTCGGCGGGTGCTGGCGGCCCTCCTGAGACTCGGGTGGGCAGTAAAGCGGCAGTCGGGCTCCCGTCGCACGCTCTCCCGGCCGGATAGCCAGGCGCACCGGGCTGCGGCCCGACGACCTGTGACCAAGCGGTACCAGCTAACCACACACTGGAGCGGACGCGCTTCGCGCGCCGCGCACTGTGGACGTTAGAAGGACTAGCAGGCTGCGGAAAAACCCGACTTTGGATGCCGGGTCCGCCCGCGAGTTCGTTTAGGATGCGCGTAACACTTCGTGAGGAGGCGCGCATGCGTGGCGACGACGAGCGGCAGGCCGCGGTGTGGAGCTACATCCCGCTGGAGCAGCGCGTGCCGGCCGACCACCCGCTGCGGCCGATGCGGGCGATGGTCGATGCCGTGCTGACGGAGCTGTCGCCGCAGTTCGAGCGGCTCTACGCCCGGGTGGGCCGGCCGTCGATCGCCCCGGAGCGGCTCTTGCGGGCCCTGCTGCTGCAGGTCCTCTACAGCGTGCGCAGCGAGCGGCTGCTGATGGAGCAACTCGACTACAACCTGCTCTTTCGCTGGTTCGTGGGCCTGCCGGCGGACGACCCGATCTGGGATGCCACCGTCTTCACGAAGAATCGCCAGCGGCTGCTGGAGGGCGACATCGCCCGGGCCTTCTTCGAGCGCGTCGTGGCCGAGGCGCGGCGGCGCGGCGTCCTTTCGGATGAGCACTTCACCGTCGACGGCACGTTGATCGAGGCCTGGGCCAGTCTCAAGAGCTTCAAACCCCAGCACGCCTCGGGCCCACCCCCCGACGACCCGGGCAATCCCACCGTCAACTTCCACGGCGAGCGCCGGAGCAACGCCACCCATGCCTCGACGACGGATCCGGACGCCCGGCTGTTCCGCAAGGGCGATAGCCACGAGGCCAAGCTCTACTACCAGGGGCATGTCCTCATG
>DASSED010000039.1:0-2702 GCA_035695405.1 Gemmatimonadales bacterium | reverse complement strand
CCGAGCGCCGGCGCGGTGCCACTTGGGGTCCCCCTTGTCGGGGGGGAACTGGAGGATCTCAAGGAAGTGGCCGTCCGGGTCGCGAAAGTAGAACGCGCGAATGCCGGCCGCGTTGGGAATCGTCTTGGGCAACAACTGCGGACTGGTCGACCCGGGACGCACCTTGAACTGCCGGAGGCGCGCATATGCCCGGTCCATGTCGCTCACGATGATGGCCACATGCTGGAACCACTGGTCGTTGCTCCGGGAGTCGGCCGGGAACGGACGTCCCTCCGGCGCGAGAAACTGGGTGAGCTGGAGCAGCTCGCCGCCCAACCTGAGCCGGACCACACGGAGACGAGCACCGGAAACATTTTCCAGCGCTGCGTACGCCGGACCCTCGACCTCGTCGTCCGAGACTTTGGTAAAGTCGAGCAGCCGGGTGAAGAACTCGACCGACCGGTCCATGTCGGAGACGGTGAGCCCGACCATCTGTACGGCGACAGCACCTGCGGACTTCGTCTGAGAGCCGGCGGTTTCGACACTGTCAGCAGTGGCGGCATGCGGTGCCGGGATGCCTCTGCCGATCCAGGGCTGAGGCGATTGAGCTGACGCAGTGCTCCAGACGAGCAGGACGAGCGTCCACCGCGGCTTCATACCGCCGCTCCCGCAACGTTTCCGCTACCAGCCAGGGCGACGCTCTTCCGTGCGCCGAGTCGTTCCAGAATATGGTCGCCCACCCGCATGGCGTTGGCCATTATTGTGAGCGCGGGATTCACTGCACCGCTCGAGGGAAAGAAGCTCCCGTCCACCACGTAGAGGTTGTCGACCTCGTGCGCTCTGCAGTTCCGGTCCAGGGCCGAGGTGGCGGGATTGTCGCCGAAGCGGACGGTGCCGTTTTGGTGAGCCACGCCGGCAAGTGGAATCCGCTGGCCCACGAACAGGTTTCGGGAGAAGAGTCCCTGGTGGCACTCCCGGCCGTGTATTGGACAGCTGCGCTGCTGGTTCATCAGCTTCTCCAGCTTCGCGATCAGCCGCTAGTGCCCCTCGCCGTTGTTCGGGGTGTAGGAGAGAACAATGCGACCCTCTCGATCCAGGGTAACCCGGTTGTCAGGATCGGGCAGATCCTCGGAGGTGAGCCAGAAGTCGAGCGAGTGCTTGCCCATCAAGTCCAGGGTCCAGCCGGGCGCAATCGCCGGTGCTCCTGCCGACAGCGTCACCCCGTCCAGCTTGCCGACAAACGAAATGTGACCCATCGGATACTCCCACTCCGGCGCCCCGAAGTAGAAGTCGTTCACCGAAAGGCTCTTCTGGAAGATCGTCGGGTTGGGGCAGCGTGACAGTGCCATCAGCACCGAGTTGATGTGCCCCATGTAGTGCCGGCCGACGACGTCGGAGCCGTTGGCCAGGCCGCGCGGATGCTGATCGCTCATGGACCGGAGCAGGAGGGCCGCGGAGTTGATCGCCCCGCAGGACGAGACGACGATGTCCGCCGTATAGCCCTCACGCACGCCGTCGCGATCCACCAGCACGCGAGTCACTTCCCGTCCCGACGCGCTGGTCTCCAGCCGAGAGACATAGGTGTTGGTGAGCAGGGTGACGTTAGGATACTCCAGCGCTGGATCGACGCAGACTACCTGGGCATCGGACTTGGCGTTCACCAGGCAGGGATGCCCGTCGCAGGTGCCGCAGCGGATGCAGCGGCTCAGCCGCCGGTTCCTCTCATCCAGCATGATGCCGAGCGGCGTGTGGAAGGGCCGCAGCCCGAGTGCGCTGAAGTCTTCGCTCAGCTGCTGGAGACGAGGCTCGTGGCTCACCGCCGGGTATTTGTACGGTGTGCTGGTCGGGGGCTCGGTGGGGTCCTCGCCCCGTTCCCCGTGCACCTGATACAGATGCTCCGCCTCGGTGTAGTAGGGCTCCAGCTCGTCGTAGCCGATCGGCCAGGCCGGCGACATCCCACCGTGATGGTTGACGACGCCGAAGTCTTCCTTCCTGAGCCGGAACAGCGCAGCGCCATAGAATTTGGTGTTGCCGCCGACCCAGTAATTGGTGTGCGGATGTAGCTCCTTGCCTGTCCTGTCCTGCCACTTCTCCTTGGTCTGATACTTCCCATCGACGTTGACCGCGCGGGTGCTCCAGTTGTCCAGCTCCCGGGTCACGTAGTCTCCCCGCTCGAGGAGCAGAATGCGTTTGCCGCTGGGAGCCAGGCGGTGAGCCAGCGTGCCTCCGCCGGCGCCGGTGCCGATGATGATGACGTCGTAGTGAGAAGACATCTCGGGTACCCATGAGTGCAAAAGCGTAAGCGGGCAACAGACAGCTTGAGCCGGTTACGAACAGCCTGGTGAGCGGGAATGGCGATGCTCTCTTTTTTCCCGCTCACCTGGACCTGATGCCGCTGCGATTTCCGGAGCCAGACTTCGTGGTCCGCCGAAGCCGCCCTGAGCGCAGGGGTCTTACTTCTTTTGTGCCAGGTTCAGCGTGCGCTCATCGCATCGGCCGCCGGCGTGATCATCAGCCGCAGAACATCGGCGATCCGGGGATAGCTGTACTGGTCGTGCACGTGGGCGATGCCTTGCCGCTCCGGAGTGCCTGCATCCGGAGTCTTCTGCCGCGGACCCTGGTTTGGGCCCAGACCGGGTTCTTCGTTCACTTCGGTCCCTGCATCCCAGAGCGAGAGCTGAGCCGTCATCTCTCCCCGGACCGGTTTGCCGCCGGCCGTGAAT
>DASSED010000038.1:0-16119 GCA_035695405.1 Gemmatimonadales bacterium | reverse complement strand
CTCGCGTCACACCAGGGACCCCCGCACCTCGCTGCCCATGGGACGCTCGTTCGCCGACAGCGGACGAACCAGGGACCACTGCGCAACCGTCGACCCGCCGCGGGCCAGGGACTGCCGGACAGTCTCGCCCGGTAAGATCGTGCGGGGTGGACCGGTACCCAGAATGAGTCGAACTGAACCAGCAAGTTGGTTGGTGAACACGAGATGGGGACGGGTCAACGCGTATCCGGCGGCTCCCGCCGCGGCGACCGCGAGCAGCAGTCCCAGAAGCGGCCCGGACCAGCGGGGCCGCTCGGCCGTAGGGGAACGGCGAAACGCTGGCCTCGGCTCAGGCGCACTCGGCTCGGGCGGTTGACCGGTCATGGGCGCTAAAGGTTAACCGTATACTGGTGAAGGCAGTAGCAGCTTTGCGCCGACCGCGCGCCGCGTGCCAAACAATGCACAACTTGCAAGAGAGTCGATGGCGTTCGACTTTTCTAGCGCCAATCCTGCAGATTTGCGCTCGGTTTTGTGCACAATGTGCACATTTCTCTTGACACCTGACCCACCAGCCCGTATACTGAGGCCAGGTGGTAGCACCCAGGCATCTGAACGGGAATTTCATGCGCCCAGCCAGCTCTCTCATCGGCATCAACCAGCGGCCCCCCAGTGCGGTGGGACGAAACCGGCGCCTCACCCCAATCGAACCGCCTGGACCAAGGCCTGAGTAGACGACGTACTCACCCGATGCCCCTGCGTTTCGAGATTCAAACGCGGGGGCATCGTCGTTATTGGACCCTTTACTAGTGCGAGACACCCATGGCGACGACGGCCCGGCCCTCTGCTCCAGTTCGCAGCTCCACCAGCAGCGAAGTCCAGAAGCTTCTGGAGCTGATCAAACAGAAGAACCTCCAGGTGGTGGATCTCAAGTTCTGTGATCTGCCCGGTACCTGGCAGCACTTCTCCATCCCGGCCGCCACCCTGGATGAAGCCATGATCCGGGAGGGTCTCGGCTTCGACGGGTCTTCGATTCGCGGGTTCCAGGCGATCAATGAGAGCGACATGCTCCTCATCCCGGATGTGTCCACCGCCTTCGTGGATCCGGTGCTGTCGGTCCCTACCCTTTCGCTCACGTGCGACATCTACGACCCGGTGACGCTGGAGCCCTACTCCCGGGACCCTCGCTTCGTGGCGTTCAAAGCCGAGGAGTACCTCAAGACAACCGGTATCGCGACCACGTCGTACTGGGGGCCGGAGGCTGAGTTTTTCATCTTCAGCTCGGTCCGCTTCGACCAGAACGCCAACGAGGGCTACTACCATATCGATTGCGAGGAGGGGGTGTGGAACTCGGGGCGGAATGGTATGCCCAACCTGGGGCACCGTCCGCGTCACAAGGAAGGGTATTTCCCGGTGCCACCGGTGGACCGGCTCCAGGATGTGCGCTCCAAGATCATGCTCGCACTGATCGAGGCCGGGGTCCCGGTCGAGGTACAGCATCATGAGGTTGCCACCGCCGGCCAGGCGGAAATCGACATCCGATTCGGCTCTCTGGTCCAGACAGCCGATCGGCTGCTGGCGTACAAGTACGTCGTCAAGAACGTGTGTCACAACCTGGGACTCACGGCCACGTTCATGCCCAAGCCGCTGTTTGGTGATAACGGCTCCGGAATGCACGTGCACCAGTCGCTCTGGAAGGGGGACAAGCCACTCTTTTTCGACGAGAACGGCTATGCCCTCATCTCGGAAACAGCTCGACATTACATCGGTGGACTGATCGCCCACGCCCCGGCGCTCCTGGCCCTGTGTGCTCCGACCACGAACAGCTACCGCCGCCTCGTGCCCGGCTTCGAGGCACCGGTCAACTTGATGTATTCAGCGCGCAACCGGTCGGCCATCTGCCGGATTCCGATGTACTCGAGCAATCCCAAGGCCAAGCGGGTGGAGTTTCGCGCCCCCGATCCCACCGCCAACCCTTATCTGGCGTTCTCGGCGATGCTCATGGCGGGGCTGGACGGCATCAAGCGCAAGCTCGAGCCACCCCAGCCGATCGATGAGGATCTCTACGAGATCCACGATGAGCGGAAGCAGCTCATCAAGCAGGTCCCCGGCACCCTGGGCGATGCGATCGACGCGCTGGAGAAGGACCATGACTTCCTGCTCGCGGGTGACGTGTTCACCGCGGATGTCATCCAGACCTGGATCACGATGAAGCGGACCAAGGACATCGCTCCCGTGGCAGTGCGGCCGCACCCGTACGAGTTCTTCTTGTATTACGACGCGTGAGGGCAGTCGGGAGTCTGGAGTCGGGAGTCAGGAAACCCCGGACTGGCAGACTCCCGACTCCCGACTCCTGACTCCTGACTCTTAGCCTCGAACGGAGCCTTCAGTGGATAAAATCGTCCCCGCCGACACGGCCTGGATGCTGGTCTCGACCGCGCTGGTGCTACTCATGACACCTGCCCTCGCATTCTTCTATGGTGGCCTGGTGCGGAACAAGAACTCGCTTAACACCATGATGATGAGCTTCGTGGCGCTGGGCGTCGTGGGGGTGACCTGGGCCATCGCCGCATACAGTCTGGCCTTCAGCGACGGCGGTCCGCTGCTCGGTGGCCTGGCCAACCTGGGCTTGAGCGGCGTGGGGATGGAGGCAAAGGGCACCATTCCGCATGTACTGTTCATGGCTTACCAGGCGACCTTCGCCATCATCACTGCCGCCCTCATCTCGGGCGCGGTGGTGGAGCGCATGCGCTTCGGGCCGTACGTCGCATTCATCACGCTCTGGACGCTGCTGGTCTATGCGCCGGTGGCGCACTGGGTCTGGGGTGGTGGCTGGCTCATGACTCGGGGCGCACTCGACTTTGCCGGTGGCACCGTGGTGCACATCAACGCCGGCGTCTCTGCACTGGTCGCCGCGCTGGTGCTCGGGTCCCGCAAAGACTACGGCCGCACGGCCGTGCTGCCCCACAACGTGCCTTTCGTTCTGCTGGGCGCCGGTCTGCTCTGGTTCGGTTGGTTCGGCTTCAACGGCGGCAGCGCCCTTGCCGCCAATGAGCTCGCCGCACTCGCCTTCACCAATACCTTCCTCGCTCCCGCGGCCACGCTGGTGGTCTGGACTCTTCTGGACTACGCGCGGACCGGCCGCGCCACGGCAGTCGGTGGAGCGACTGGCATTGTGGTGGGGTTGGTGGCCATCACCCCTGCGGCCGGTTTCGTCAGCCCAGGCAGCGCACTCGTCCTCGGGGCGATCGCCGCATTTCCCAGCTACTTCATTATCCAGCTCCGCTCCCGCACCCGGATCGACGACTCGCTCGACGTCTTCGCCGGCCACGGGATCGGCGGACTCACCGGTGCCCTTCTCACCGGCGTGCTGGCGCAGAAGGTATGGAACTCCGCCGGCAACGACGGCCTGATGTTCGGCAACCCGCACCAGCTGGCTATCCAGGCGCTGGCCTGTCTCAGCGCCGCGCTCTACGCCGGCCTCCTGACCTTTATCATCCTCAAGGGGCTCGGCCGGGTGATGGCGCTCCGGGCGGTGCCTCGCACCGAAGGCATCGGTATGGACGTGAGTCAGCACGGCGAAGAGGCCTACGCCAGCGGCGAAGGCTCCATCCTGGTGCCGCCGGAGGCCGCGCTCGATCCTGAGCCACTACCGGCGTTCACCCCTCAAATCGCGCGCTGATCGGAGCAGCCATGAAACTCATCGTCGCAATCATCCGCCCCGATCGTCTGAACGAAGTCCTGGAGGCGCTGTATCACGCCGAGGTGCGTGGCCTGACCGTTTCGCGCGTGTTGGGACACGGGGGCGAAACCGAACGGGTCGAGACCTATCGGGGCACGACCGTCAAGGTTGACCTGCAGGAGAAGGTCCGACTGGAGATCGGGGTGTCGGAGCCGTTCGTTCAGGTCACCGTCAACGCTATTCTGGGCAGCGCCCGCAGCGGGGAAGTCGGGGACGGCAAGATCTTCGTGCTGGACGTGGCGCAGGTCTACCGGATTCGAACTGGGGAGAAGAACGAAGCCGCGGTGACGCCAGCCGTTACTGCAGGCACATAGCGACACAGCGGAAAGTCGGTAAGCCCGTTGCAGAGCTCAGTCGTTCTGAGCGTAGCGATGAATTTCTCAGAGGCGCGTGCCCTGAGAGATCCTTCGCTCCGCTCAGGATGACCCTGCTCTGCTCGTCGCCCGTCTATCCCGTCTTCCCCAACCTTCCCGCCTGACCCGGCCGCAGCAGCCTTCCGGTCGTTCCCGTCTGTCCCATACATTCCCTTCATGCCCGACAACCTGAGAAGCAGCACGATCACCCAGGGCGTGCAGCGCGCGCCGAATCGGGCGATGCTCCGCGCGGTCGGCTTTGACGACGACGATTTTACCAAGCCCATCGTAGGCATCGCCAACGCCCATAGCACCATCACACCCTGCAACGCCGGTCTGGACCAGTTGGCCCACCGGGCCGAATCCGCCGTACGCGCAGCCGGCGCCATGCCTCAGCTCTTCGGCACGATCACCGTCAGCGACGGGATCTCGATGGGAACGGAGGGGATGAAGTATTCACTGGTCTCCCGCGAGGTCATTGCCGATTCGATCGAGACCGCCTGCGGCGCACAAAGCATGGATGGGGTGCTGGCTGTGGGCGGGTGTGACAAGAACATGCCCGGCGCCATGATCGCCATCGCTCGGATGAATATTCCGGCAATCTTCGTGTACGGGGGTACCATCAAGCCAGGTCATCTCAACGGCCGGGACCTGACCGTGGTGAGCGCGTTCGAAGCGGTAGGCCAGCACAGCGCCGGGAAGATCGGTGATCGTGAGCTGCTCGAGGTCGAGCGCCATGCCTGTCCCGGCAAGGGATCCTGCGGCGGGATGTTCACTGCCAACACCATGTCATCGGTGTTCGAAGCGATGGGGATGAGTCTTCCCTATTCCTCTACCATGGCTGCGGAGGACAGTGAGAAGGCCGAGAGCGCGGCACAATCGGGCACGGTGCTGGTCGAGGCCATTCGGCGGCAGCTGCGACCGCGCCAGATCCTCACCCGAAAAGCTTTCGAGAATGCGATCGCTGTGGTGATGGCACTGGGTGGATCGACCAATGCGGTGCTCCATCTGCTCGCCATCGCCCGGGCGGCACAGGTACCGCTTGTTCTCGATGATTTCGAAACCATCCGAGCCCGGGTGCCGGTGCTGTGCGACCTGAAGCCCTCGGGACGCTTTGTGGCAACCGATCTTCATCGCGCGGGCGGCGTCCCCCAAGTCATGAAGACGCTTCTGGTCCATGGAGTGCTTCAGGGTGATGCGCTCACGATCACCGGTGAGACCGTGGCCGACGCCCTGGCAAGAGTCCCGGCAGAGCCCCGCCTGGATCAGGAGGTGATCCGGCCTTGGAACCGCCCGCTCTATCCTCAAGGCCACCTGGCAATTCTCAAGGGAAATTTGGCGGTTGAGGGCGCCGTCGCGAAGATCACCGGGGTCAAGAGTCCCCGCATCAGCGGACCCGCGCGGGTCTTCGATTCGGAGGAGAGCTGTTTGGATGCGATTCTCGCGGGACGCATACAACCAGGCGATGTACTGGTGATCCGCTACGAGGGACCGCGTGGCGGCCCGGGTATGCGGGAGATGCTGGCGCCGACCTCCGCCATCATCGGCGCCGGACTGGGCGACTCCGTCGGGTTAATCACCGACGGACGATTCTCGGGCGGGACCTATGGCATGGTGGTGGGTCACGTCGCCCCGGAAGCGGCAGCCGGTGGGACGATCGCGCTGGTGCAGGAGGGAGATCGAGTGACGATCGATGCCGAGCAGCGCCGTCTACAGCTGGAGGTGCCCGACGCGGTTCTGGCCCAGCGCCGCCAGGCATGGCGCCCCCCCCAGCCGCGCTACCTCGCTGGGGTCTTGTACAAGTATGCCAAGCTGGTGTCGAGCGCGAGCGTAGGGGCTGTGACCGATCTCTAGCTTCGAAGGTGGAGTATCGAAACGGTCTCAGCAGGGGTATGCACTTCTCCTGGCTATCTCTCTCGTCGCATTCATCATTCTCACCATAGGCGTCATCAGGGGTGATACCCTGGCGTGGGACACGCGGGTGATGCTCGGGTTGGACCAGGAGAGGACCGCTGGGCGTACCCTCCTGATGAAAATCTTCAGCATCGCTGGCTCGGGATACCTGGAGTTCCCCTTTGCCGTTCTTCTGCTGGTGGGTCTCAAAATCCGAAGAAGACCGCGAGAGGCTGGCTGGTACGCTGCCGCAGTACTGAGTGGCTGGGCCCTGTACGCTCTTACCAAGCTCGCCGTACACCGGCCTCGGCCCCACGTGATCTCGCGACTGATGCACGGGGCGGGTTGGTTCTCCTATCCGTCAGGCCACAGTATGCTCACACCGCTGGTGTTTGGCTTGGGCGTCATTGCGTGGACCGCGCCGTGGGGCTCACCTCATCTGCGAAGAATGGCCCTTGGTCTTGCCGCGCTGCTCGCGCTCGGGGTGGGTCTCTCGCGAGTCTATCTCGGAGTTCACTATCCCACCGACGTGATCGGCGGGCTGCTTCTGGGGACTGGGTGGAGCAGCATGTGGCTTCTCTGGCTCCGGCACAGTTCTGCTATCGCGTAGCCGCGCTACTTTCACGGACGGCGACTCGAAGCTGCCGGATTACCTGGTCGGTAAAGTCACATGTGGTGAGACCTACCTCCCCCGGCGCGGCGATATCGGCAGTGCGAGCCCCGTCGGCCAGTGCTCCGGCGATCGCGCGATCGATGGTCTGGGCGGCCTCAGGCAGATCCAGCCCGTAGCGGAGCAGCATCGCTGCCGAACCAATCGCTCCGATCGGGTTCGCGATCCTCCGACCAGCGATGTCCGGTGCCGATCCGTGAACTGGCTCGAACAATCCCGGCCCCTCGCCCAGCGAGGCGGAGGGTAACAGTCCGAGTGACCCGACCAGCACCGCTGCTTCATCGCTGAGAATGTCCCCAAACATGTTCTCGGTGAGGAGGACGTCGAACGATGCGGGCTCGGTGACCAGTTTCATGGCCGCAAAGTCCACGTAGAGATGCTCCAGGCGCACGTCGGGATACTCGCTCGCGATGCGGGTTACGGTCTCACGCCAGAGCTGCGACACCTCCAGGACGTTCGCCTTATCAACCGAGGTCACCTGCCCTCGTCTGCCGCGTGCCGCCTCGAACGCCACTCGCGCCACCCGCTCGATCTCGGCGGTGCTGTAGCGCAGGGTATTGAACGCGGCCGACTGGTCCCTGCCTCGCGGCTCACCGTAGTACAGTCCTCCGGTGAGCTCCCGTACGATCAGCAGATCCACCTGCTTGAGGCGTTCGGATCTGATGGGCGAGATCTGTCGTAGCGCGCTATGGATCGAGACTGGTCGAAGGTTCGCGTAGGCTCGGAGCAGCTTTCGCAGGGCGAGAAGCCCGGCTTCCGGACGACGCTCGGGTCCCTCATCGGCCAGCGTCGGATCGCCGACGGCGCCGAGGAGAACAGCATCGGCCTGGAGTACGGCATGTCGGGTTTCCGGCGGTAGCGGCTGACCGGCCTCGAACACCGCGGCGGCGCCCACGAGATACTCCGGTGTCTCCAGCTCGAAGCCGTGGATCTCCGCCACTGCCGTGAGCACGCGCACCGCCTCCGCGATGACGTCAGGTCCAATGCCGTCCCCGGGGAGAACTGCAATCGTGAAACGGTTCACCGAGTGCCCCGGCCGCGCTCGAACTGCTCGATTCGTTCCTCGAGCAGCAGCGTCCGCCCGATCTCATCCAGCCCCCGGATCAACATGTCCTTGCGGTACGTCTCGAGCTCGAAACCGGCCACGTGCCCGGTGGCATCGAACACCGTCTGTTCGGCGAGATCGACCGTCAATTCTAAGCTACGCTCTCGAGCATACTGTTCGAACCAGTATTTGACGCTGGCCTGATCCAGGACCACCGGAAGCAACCCATTTTGGAAACAGTTGCTGTAGAAGATGTCGGCAAAGGATGGAGCCACGATGACGCGAAAGCCGTAATCCGCCAGGGCCCACGGCGCATGCTCTCGTGACGAGCCGCAGCCGAAATTCTCACCGGTGAGAAGAATTGTTGCGCCGCGAGCTTCCGGCCGGTTGAGCTCGAACTCCGCATTCTCCTCGCCATTGGATCGGAAACGCCAATCGTAAAACAGAAAGGGACCGAAACCCGTCCGCTCGATCCTTTTGAGGAACTGCTTGGGGATGATCTGGTCGGTATCTACGTTGCGCCGTGGTAGAGCTGCGACGCGCCCGTGATGGGCTACAAATGGCTCCATGAGTCTTCCAATTATTTATGCATCACTCTTGAGTATGATCCCAGAGAAGTAGCTGGAACTCAGAGATGTAAGTATAGCCATCACAATGACTTCTAGGACATCATTCAGCTTTGCTGTGAAGCTGCATAAGCCGCGGCCGGGATGGCCATCGGAGACCCACTGTTCAAGAGGGCTCGCACATCAGTGAGCCGGCCTGTGACTGCGGCCGCCGCCGCCATGGCCGGACTCATGAGGTGAGTTCGCCCGCCTCGTCCCTGACGGCCTTCGAAATTTCGGTTCGAGGTGGACGCACAGCGCTGGCCCGGTCCGAGGACATCCTCGTTCATTCCGAGACACATCGAGCATCCCGGATTGCGCCATTCGAATCCAGCATCGATGAAGATCTGTGCCAGCCCTTCTCGTTCAGCTGCCGCTTGTACCCTTCGCGAACCCGGCACCACGAGCGCACGCACACCGCTCGCAACTGTTCGGCCTGATACGATGCTCGCCGCCTCACGCAGATCTTCCAAGCGGGCATTGGTACAGGACCCGAT
The DNA here is from genome assembly GCA_035695405.1 of Gemmatimonadales bacterium. Taxonomy (GTDB): domain Bacteria; phylum Gemmatimonadota; class Gemmatimonadetes; order Gemmatimonadales; family GWC2-71-9; genus CAVVWJ01. Next base: position 7,338 of record DASSED010000038.1, on the reverse strand, counting down.
GAACACGCGGTCGATCGAGAGTCCCTGGAGTGGCGTACCGGCGATCAGCCCCATGTACTCGAGGGCTCGCTCATAGGATCGGCCCTCTTCCGCTGACGGCGCTTCGGCTGGATGAGGTACCTCTCCCGTTATGTCGACGGTCATGGCTGGAGTAGTACCCCAGGTGACCTGGGGCACCACGCTGCTCGCATCGATCACAACTCGTCGATCGAATCGCGCGCCGGGATCGGTCGCGAGTCCCCGCCATTGGGTGGTGGCCGCCTCCCAGGCAGCGCCTCGTGGTACGCGAGGAGTCCGCGCCAGATAGGAGAAGGTGGTGTCATCCGGGGCGATCATGCCGGCGCGAGCGCCAGCCTCGATCGCCATGTTGCACAGAGTCATCCGGCCTTCCATCGACAGCCGGCGCACCGGATCGCCGGTGTACTCGAGCACGTGTCCCACGGCGCCTGCGGTACCGATCTGCCGGATCAGCGCCAGCGCCAGATCCTTGGCCGATGCCCCGGCACCGAGAGACCCCGTGACGTGGACTTCCATCGTCCTAGGCCGAAGCTGCACCACGCACTGGGTAGCCAGGACGTGCTCCACTTCGCTGGTTCCAATGCCAAACGCGAAGGCGCCGAAGGCACCGTGGGTCGAGGTATGTGAGTCTCCGCACACGATGGTTTTGCCGGGCTGGGTGAGACCCAGCTCAGGCCCGATGACGTGCACGATGCCCTGCTCCACCGAGCTCAGGTCGAAGAGCTCGATGCCGAAATCATGGGCGTTCTGGACCAGGGTATCCACCTGCCGAGCCGATAGCGGGTCGGCGATGGGAAGCGAGCGGTCGCCGGTGGGCACGTTATGATCCACAGTTGCCACGGTCAGATCGGGCCGCCGCACCTGCCGGCCCGCCACTCGCAGCCCATCGAAGGCCTGGGGGGAGGTGACCTCATGCACCAGATGCAGGTCCACGTAGAGCAGCGCGGGACCATTCTCCAGCTGGGCCACCACATGCGCATCCCAGACTTTATCGAACAGAGTCCGCGGCCCCATCGAGCTCATCGCGGCAGCGGGTGTGCGGGGCGCTTGGTCTTCCGGGGAGTTCGCGCCTTGCTCTCTGATGTTGCCAGCTTCTCACTGCCCTGCTGACCCGCTGCCCCGCTGTTCTTTCCTTCCTCCGACCATGGCATCATCGCGCGAAGCCGGGCACCGACTCGTTCGATCTCATGGTCTCGGTCCGCCTGACGCAACCGCTCGAACTCGGACCGGCCGGCGCGGTTTTCGGCGAGCCACTCCCGCGCGAAGGACCCGTCCTGGATCGCCTCGAGAATCCGCTGCATAGCCGCCCGGGTTTCGTCCGTGATCACGCGAGGCCCTCGGGTGTAGTCCCCATATTCCGCGGTGTCGCTGATGGAGTACCGCATGAACTGCAAACCGCCTCGATACATGAGGTCCACGATGAGCTTCAGCTCGTGCAAACACTCGAAGTACGCCATCTCGGGCCGATATCCCGCTCGGGTGAGCGTCTCGAATCCAGCCTTGACCAGCGCGGTCACTCCACCGCACAGGACCGCCTGCTCACCGAATAAATCGGTCTCGGTCTCTTCCCGGAACGAGGTCTCGATGACGCCGGCCCTGGTGCAGCCGATGCCGGCGGCATAGGCCAATGCGTTCGCCAAGGCCTCTCCGCTGGCATCCTGATGGATCGCCACCAACCCGGGAACTCCCCGGCCGGCTTCGAACTCGCTGCGCACCAGGTGCCCGGGTGATTTCGGCGCGACCATCGAGACATCCACGTCGGGCGGCGGGACAATCTCGCCGTAATGAATGTTGAACCCATGGGCAAACATCAGCGTCTTGCCCGGCCGAAGCCCCTGGGCCACGCCGGCCTCGTACACCGCTCGTGCATCCTGGTCGGGTACCAGCATCATGATGACGTTGGCGATGTGCGCCGCCTGATCGACGGGACGCACGTCGAGCCCCGCCGCCCTGGCTCGTTCCCAGGATCTCCCACCTTCCCGGAGTCCGACGACGACGTTGGCGCCGCTCTCCCGAAGGTTGAGCGCGTGGGCATGCCCCTGACTGCCGTATCCGATGATGCCGAAGGTGCGACCCGTGAGCCGCCGCCGATCGGCATCAGCGTCGTAGTACACCCGCACTGGTGCGGTCATGATGAAGTCCCCGATTAAATGGCACTTACCGACCCCAGCGCGATGGTGCCGCTGCGGGCGACCTCGACCACGCCGAAGCGCTCGAGGGCACGGATACACGAGAGCACAAAGGCCTCGGAGCCGCTGAGCTCCACAATCATGGCGTCGGGCGAGTCGTCGACCACCGAGGCGTTGTAGAGCTGGACCACATCGAGCAACTCACCATAGCGTTCCCGTCCGGCTCGCACCTTCACCAGAGCCAGCTCACGGGTCACGCTTTCCCCTGCGGGAAAGGCGACCGCTGCCCGTACCCCGACGATCTTTTGCAAGTGTTGGACGGCACGGTCCGCCGTCTCGGAATCCGAATGGATCATAAGGGTCAATCTCGAAAGTCCCGGTGTGCTCGACGGTCCTACAGCCAGGCTGCGCACCGGGAAGTTGCGCCGCCGCATGAGACCCACGGCTCGATTGAGCGTGACGAGGTGGTCCTCCAGCAGAACCGATACCGCCTGAGCTCGGCTCATGCCGGAACCAGGGGCGGGGCCGGTTCACGCTCGATCGGCTCGGACAGCGAACCACCCGGTGGGATCATCGGGAACACGTTCGCCTCCTGCTCGATCATGAACTCGATCAACACCGGGCCGGCGCACTCGGTTGCGGCTCGCACCGCACCCTCGAGTTGGGCATCTGACTCCACTCGCCAGCCGGCGATGCCGTAGGCCTCGGCAAGACGGACATAATCGGGACTCCAGATCGGAGTGGCGGAATAGCGTCGACCATGGAAGAACTGTTGCCATTGCCGCACCATCCCCAAATATCCGTTGTTGAAGATCGCCATCTTCACCGGGATCTTTTCCTGCACCATGGTGGCGATCTCCTGCAGGTTCATCTGGAACCCACCGTCCCCCGAAATGGCCCAGACAGGCTCACCTGGCCGCGCCAGCTGCACGCCCATGGCGGCCGGCAGGGCAAAGCCCATGGTACCCAGACCACCTGACGTGATGTGGCTGTTAGGGCGCTGATAACGGAAAAGCTTGGCCACCCACATCTGATGCTGACCGACGTCGGAGACCACGGTGCATCGTCCCCGGCTTTCCTGGTCGATGGCGTCCAGAATTCCCTCGGGTGTCAATCCGCCCCGGAAACTCTCCTGGCGAGGACGAACGAACCCCGCGATCTCGGCCCGCCATTCATCGCACTGTCGGGGCACCACGGTTTCCAGCAAGGCACGAAGGGTGTCTCGCACGTCTCCCACCAGCGCTACGGCGACGGGCACGTTCTTGCCGATCTCCGAGGGATCCAGATCGGCGTGAACCACCTTGGCCCCTCTGGCGAACGCCGCGAGGTTTCCCGTCACCCGATCGTCGAATCGAAGGCCAAGGCCGATGATCAGGTCGGCCTGCTGAATGGCGCGATTGACGTGGACCTCTCCGTGCATCCCGGGCATTCCCAGATGTTGGGGATGAGACTCGGGAAAGCCGCTGATCCCCAACAGGGTGGTGATCACCGGGATGCCAGTCCGTTCGGCCAGCATCCGGAGTTCGGCGTGCGCGTTCGCCAGGATGATCCCGTGTCCTGCCATGATGAGCGGGCGCTGAGCGCTGTTGATGAGACAACTGGCTTCCGCAAGCAGCGCGGCAGAAACGGGGGGAAGCGGTTGGGACTGTGCCGATCTCCTGCAGCTTTCCCGCTTCCCATCCTCCCAGCTTCCCTGCTGATTCTGCACGTCCTTGGGAATGTCGAGCAGCACCGGGCCCGGCCGGCCGTCTTGCGCCACGAAGAAGGCCTCCTCGACCGCCGCACGGAGCTCCTCCACGTCTTCCACCAGGCGATTGTGCTTGGTGATCGGTTGGGTGATCCCTATGATATCGGTCTCCTGGAAGGCGTCGCGGCCCATCATGGCCCGGGACACCTGGCCGGTAATAGCTACGACCGGCGTGTTGTCCATATGGGCCGTGGCCAGCCCGGTGACGAGATTGGTGGCCCCAGGTCCCGAGGTCGCGACACACACACCGGCTCGTCCAGTGGCGCGGGCATAGCCGTCGGCGGCGTGAGCCGCCGCCTGCTCGTGGCGCACCAGCACGTGTCTGAGACCGGGGTGCTCCGGAAGCGCGTGGTAGAAGGGCATGATCGCCCCACCGGGGTAACCGAAGAGGACCTCGACGCCCTGCTCGAGCAGCGCACGGCAGAGGATTTGAGAACCGGTGACTGCCAACCGCTCGCGGCTCACCCTTCCTCCCGCCATCACACGCCCCACAGGTACACCGAATTCAACGAGCTATCCTCCAGCTGTTCGGCGTAGCGAGCCTTGTTCAGGGCGTGCACCAGAGCACGGGCACTGGCTTCGACGATGTCGGTTGAGGCGGCATGGCCCGAGAGAGACTTTCCGTCGATCTTGGCCTGGAGAAATACCTGACCCACGCTGTCCCGCCCCGGCGTAATGGACCGCAGGCTGAGACTCAGCACCTCGACCGGGCGCCCGAGGATTTCACTGACGGCCGAGAAGGCGGCCGCGATGGGACCATCGCCGGTGCCCCGGGCCGAACGCTCACCGCTCCACGGTCCCGTCATCCGGACCTCGGCCGTGGCGGTCACGCTGCCGCACACGACGCGAAGGTGCGTCAACTGGAACTCCTCCGGTGCATCGTGGAAGCTCTCGTGTAAGAGGGCCAGCAGATCCTCATCGAGGATCTCCCGCTTGCGCTCCGCCAGAGCCGTGAAGCTCTGATAGACCTCGGCCAGCTCATCCTCGCCCAGCTGGTAGCCCAGCTCGAGATAGCGGCGTTCCAGCGCGTGGCGGCCGGAGTGTTTGCCCAGTACCAGGGTCGATCGGGGAATTCCGACCATCTCGGGACGGATGATCTCGTAGGTGAGGCCGTTCTGGAGCATTCCATGCTGATGGATGCCGGCCTCATGCGCGAAGGCATTGCGACCCACGATTGCCTTGTTCGGCTGGGGAAATACGCCGGTGAGATAGGAGAGGAGCTGACTGGTCCGATGGATCTCGCGCGACTCGATGTTGCATTGGAAGCCGAGCACCGGGGCCCTGACCTGACTGGCCATGACAATTTCTTCGAGGGCCGCATTGCCGGCACGCTCCCCGATGCCGTTGACCGTGCACTCCACCTGAGCGGCGCCGGCCGCGATCGCCGCGAGCGTGTTCGCCACCGCCAGCCCGAGATCATCATGGCAGTGGGCGCTCAGAACGACGCGGTCGGCCCCGGGGACCCGCTCCCGAATGTCGCGGAACATCAGCCCGTATTCTGCCGGCGTAGCGTAGCCCACGGTGTCCGGCAGGTTGATCGTGCGAGCGCCCTCCTCCAGGGCAGCCTCCACCACTCGGCAAAGGAAATCAGGGTCGGTGCGGCTGGCGTCTTCAGCGGAGAACTCCACGTCATCGGTATAGCCGCGAGCGCGCCGAACCGCCATCCGTGCCATCTCCACCACCCCTGCCCGGGTAGTACGCAGCTTCTCCCGAATGTGGAGGTCAGAGGTTGAGACGAAGACGTGGATCCGGCCTCGTTCCGCTCCGCTCAGCGCCTCACCAGCCAGATCGATGTCGCGCTCGTGGCATCGGGCCAGGGCGGCGATGATCGGCCGGCGGAGCTCAGTGGCGATCTCCCGCACGCTGCGAAAATCGTCCTCCGACGCTGCCGGGAAGCCCGCCTCGATGATGTCCACCCGTAGAGCATCCAGCTGCCGTGCCAGTCGCAGCTTTTCCTCCGGAGACAAGCTGTTCCCCGGAGCCTGCTCGCCGTCTCGCAGCGTGGTATCGAAGATCAGCACATTCGGATGAGCCATACTTGCTTTCGGTTGAGGGCCAGAAAAAAAGCGCCGCGGAGGTCCGCGGCGCTGGTAGCAGTCTGGAGACTCAGTCTCTCATGTCGCTCGTCCGAGCACGCCGCGGGGCTCTGGCTCACCGATAAGGAGAGCAAGCCGGTTAAGAAGGCTGACGACGAGGACCCGAGTCACGCGCATGGACCAGCTCCAGAGAAACTTTATTCGTGAGACAGGATGTTCAGCCTACGACACCAATGATAACCTGTCAAGAGCTCGAGCGAATTCCGAGGGTAAGTACCTCGTCAGCGACAAATTGGCCCAGACCCATCACTTGACGGATTCAACGCAATGCATAATAATGCGGTCATGAACGCATCGCTCACCGCCCTCGCCAGCAATATCAATCTCGTCCGCTCCAGGGGAGCGCCCGGGTGAGCGTAGCACGTTGACGTGAACCCCCGGCCTGCTCCCAACCTGGAGCGGGCCTTTTTTCTTGCCCCACTTCGGCCTCTCCGGTCGAATGGGCATGACAATTCAGGAGGCACCATGGCCGCCACTGGGCAGCGGATCCACCCGGCCGGTACCTGTCAGGACTCTTCCCGACACGCCGCATCCGTAGCAGGTACCTCGCTCGACCCCGGTCGTGATCACGACGCCTGTGGGGTCGGCTTCGTGGCCGCGGCCGAGGGAAATCGAACCCACGAGGTCGTGGCGATGGCACTCGAGGCTGTCGCCCGAGTTGCCCATCGCGGAGCCGCCTCCACCGATAACTCGGGTGATGGTGCCGGACTCCTGACTCAGATCCCTGCCCGGCTCTTTTTCCGCGATTCCTATCGCCTGGGACTGCACCTCCAGCCTGGCCTGCCGTTCGGGGTCGGCGCCTTCTTTCTGCCCAAAGGAGCCGAAGGCGCCTCAGCGGCGGTAGCGATGGTGGAGCAGGTGCTGGCCGGAGATGGCATTCCCTGTCTGGGCTGGAGAGACGTTCCCACCAATCCGGCCGCGCTGGGACCCACGGCCCTGGCATCCTGTCCGGTCATTCGCCAGGTCATCGTCGGGCGGCCGGCGCTGGCTCCCGACGAGGACGCGTGGGAACGAGCACTCTACCTCGCCAGGAGGGAAATGGAACGGCGCGCCAGCGAGGCCGGCCTGGCGGGCTTCTACGTCTGCTCCCTTTCTTGCCGCACTGTGGTGTACAAGGCGCTGCTCACCGGCACCCAGCTTCCGGCCTTCTTTACCGATTTTCGATATCCGGAGTACGAGAGCGCTATTGCCGTCTTCCACCAGCGCTACTCGACCAATACCCTGCCCAGCTGGCCTCTGGCGCAGCCCTTCCGACTCCTGGCTCACAACGGCGAGATCAACACCCTCTGGGGCAACCGGAATGGGATGGCCATGCGGCAGCCGATGCTTTCATCTCCATTGTGGGGCG
>DASSED010000037.1:0-28942 GCA_035695405.1 Gemmatimonadales bacterium | reverse complement strand
CCGGCCTCCTCGAGCTCCTTCCAGAGCTTCCGATCCACCGCGCTGAGACCCTCCCGAAGTGCCGGAAGCGACGTTCCCGGATCGCTCGCCATCAGGCGATCCAGGTCGTCGAGAACGTCCAGCAGCTTCGCGACGAAATTGGCTTGGGCCCGGTCCGATAGCTCGACCCGTTCCTTTGCATTGCGCTTACGATAGTTGTCGAACTCGGCGGCAAGCCTCAGGTGGCGATCTCTCAACTCTGAGAGCTCGGTCTCCAGCTTGGCGTCCCGGCCGCCGCGGAAGGTGGGCTGGGTACTCTCAGTCCGGGAGGACGGATCGGCGCTCATATCAGTAGAGGCGATGTCCGCGCCATCGGCACTGCGGCCCTGGTCGGCCGCCGGTTGGTTCATGCCAGCGGGGGTGTCGATGGGAGTCTCCTCGGTATCCACGTGCTCTCGGTAATCGGTTCTCTTATTCACTTCTCACACTCACCATTCGAGGTCCAGGAAAGATAATAGCCAGACTGGACCTGCCGCCCCAGAACCTCAATGTCAGGCGGAAACCACGCCATCGCTGGTGGGAAGTGTGCGGTTCGCCACTGTACGAAAACCTAACTATCGAACCGAAACCATTGCTCCTTATGCATTGGCCGGCGACGACACGGGAGATTACCGGCCGTGGACCCCCACGGTGGGGAGCCACACCATGACGGCCACCCCGTACACGGGATCGGGAGCAACGGGCCCCAAGGGAACGCCACTCACCGTCGCATTTACGGTGCAGTAACCGGATCGTGAGCGGGTGCCAACCGACGGTACAGAAAGAAGAGGGCTGCCTGCGCCGCTCGGGCGCGGATGTCGTGCCGGCTGCCGGTGAAGAGAACCCGCCTCGCCTCGACCGCACCGTTCAGACTACACGCCAGCCAGACGGTACCAACTGGTTTCGACGGCGTTCCGCCGCCCGGTCCCGCAATGCCGGTGACGGATAACGCGGCATCAGTCCCGAATCGCCCAGCCGCCCCGCTTGCCATGGCCCGGGCAACCGGCTCACTCACTGCCCCGTGCTCTGCGATGAGCGCCGGCGAGACGTCCAGCAGCTCGACTTTCAGGCGGTTGTCGTAGGCGATGATGCCGCCGACAAACACATCCGAGCTGCCCGGGATCTCAGTGAGCCGAGCCCCAAGCAGCCCACCGGTACAGGACTCGGCGACGGCGAGCTTGAGGTTTTTCGCTCTCGCCTGCTCCAGCAACAACCCGGCGAGGTCGCTCTCCCCTTCCCCATAGACGCATGAGCCGGCACGTGCTCTGATCTCATCGGCGGCGCTGCGCAGACGCCGGTCTGCTTCCTCCGACCCCACGTTCCAGGCGCTGATCCGCAGGTCCACCCCTTCCAATCCTGGGAGATACGCCAGCGTGAGCGGAGCGATCTTCTGCTCGATCTCGCCCAGCCGCTCAGCCAGAAACGATTCCGGAATACCCGACGTGCGAACCAGTAAAGATCGGACAACCCCGCCCGCGCTTCGAGCTGCGAAGCGGGGGAGAACCTCATGTTCCAGCAAGCGTCGCATCTCGGAGGGAACCCCAGGGAGCATGATCACGAGACCCCTCTCGCCCTCGAGCCAGAGCCCCGGTGCGGTGCCCCAACGGTTGGGCAGCACCGTTGCCCCGCGAGGAACCTCGGCCTGGGACCGATTGCTCGCGACCGGGGTGCGTTCCAGTCGAGCGAAGCGTTCGACCAGACCGTCCCACAGCTCCTGCTTGAACTCCAGTGGGGCCCCGAACAGCTCGGCCACTACTCTCTTGGTGATGTCGTCCCGAGTGGGTCCCAGACCACCGGTGGTCAGGACGGCGCCGGTGCGTGACAGCGCCTCCGAGACCGCGTCCCGGATCTGGTCGGGCCGGTCCGATACCGAGGTTCTCCGGACCACCTGCACGCCGGTAGCCGCCAGCGCCTGAGCAATCTCGGCGCCATTGGTGTCGATGGTCATACCGAGCAAGAGCTCGGTGCCGATGGTGAGGAGTTCGGTGTTCACGGGGCTATCGGCGAGCAGCCAACCCTACGCCCCATCCGAGAACAGTCGTCGATTGCGATAGAGATACAGCACGAAGGAGTACACCGTGAGCGCCGCAGCGCAGGCGAGCGTCACCGCTACGAAGCCGCCATGAAACTGGTTCCAATACTGGGCATACTGGTTGTGTTCCCATCCCATCGGCTTGCGCGCGTCCCGGAAGGCGAACCATAGGATCACGGCGCCCACGAAAATGTTCTGGATAGTCGTCTTGAGCTTGCCGGCCCCGGCCGCAGGGATCACGACCCCCTTCCGGCTGGCCCACCAGCGGAAGCCGGTCATGGCCAGCTCCCGGCCGATCAACAGCAGGCAGACCCAGAGGGGGATGCTGCCCCAAATGGGAATGTCGTAGAGATCGTGGCGCTGGCGAGAGATCCAGTAGATGGGGATCAGGGTGGCGAAGAGAAGCAGCTTGTCGGCGATCGGATCCAGCAGCTTGCCCAGATCGGTGACCTCGTTACGGCTCCGGGCGAGGTGGCCGTCGTAAATGTCGCTGACAGCAGCAATGACGAAGATCACGAACGCAATCAGCTTGGGCCAGTACCCGGCGATGAACGGCAGCAGCGCAATCACCGGTGTGAAGCAGATCCGCACCAGGGTGATGATGTTCGGCAGGGTCCATTCCGAGGCCATACTAACCCAGCGTCTTCACCACATTCTTGCTGATGGCTTTGAGTGTATCGAATACCCCTTCGCCGGTCAGCGCCACCGCCTCGAAGTACGGCGCGCGCTCGACCCAGTGGCCGTCCTCCTGGTGAACCAGGAACTCGGACTCATGGTAGGGGTCAGGGGTGGTGCGCTGTTTGGTCGGATCGGTCACCTGCCATCCCGGGTTGAGCGCCGCCTGGAGCTCACCGATGGGCGCTGCATTGGGAAGGTCCCGCTTGTTGTATTGAATGGCGAACGGGATCCTGGTCACATCATAGCCATGCTGCGTCATGTTCTCGTAGAGATTCTGCATGGCTTCGATGTTGGCATCCATCCGCTCGATCTGACTGTCCGCCACGAAGACGACCCCGTCCACTCCCTTGAGGATGAGCTTGCGGGAAGCGTTGTAGTACACCTGGCCGGGAACGGTGTACAGGTGGAACTTGACCTTGAAGCCGCGGATGGTGCCAAGATCGACCGGCAGAAAATCGAAGAACAGCGTGCGCTCGGTTTCAGTGGCGAGCGAGATCATCTTGCCGCGGGATGCGGGCGCCACCTTGTTGTACACGTGTTCCAGGTTGGTCGTCTTCCCGCCCAGTCCGGGACCATAATAGACCAGCTTGCAGTTGATCTCGCGCGAGGCGTAGTTGATCATCGACATGGGTGAGTTCCTCAGGCCCCGAAGAGTTTGTCGATCTCGTCTTCTGCCTCGCCCAGGAATTCCGACTCGACGCCCGGCGCATTGGTGCCGTCGCGGTTGAACATGTCGGTGAATACCTGAGTCAACTGCGTCACGGCGGCTTTCACCCGCAGCTTGACCATCCCCAGCGTAGTGCGATTGTCGAAGAGCACTACCAGAATGACCCGGCGGGCGATATCCGCCAGGTACATCGACTCCCTTTCACCCTGATGAAACAAGGCTCCGAACTCGGATTCACCCAACATTCTCGCCAACTGGTCGTTGGCGCTGAAGTCCGCCGCGGTGAGTGATGCGAAGGCGGTAGGATCGAACGCGGGCGACTCGCCGACCGTGGCCACCATCTGGCCGGTTCGGTCGACGATCAAGGCGGTACGGGCGTTGGACTCCCCCAGAAAAGTCTTCAGGATGGACTGAATGCGCCGGGAGTCGTCCTCCCGGAAGGACCAGCTCGAGGCGCCGTTCATCGGCCCTGTCTCATACCAGCGTAGCCTCCATCCTTCGTACAATCGCCTCCGCTCGCCGGCGGAGCATCGGTTGCCGCTCCCAGGCCAGGTAATCTCGCAGCAGACGCACCGTCTCTACCCCGTTTTGTCCCGCCAGAAATCCCAACGCCGCGAGCCGTCTGAGCGGCCGCGGGCTGAACAGGTCTCGCCGGTGATAGGTCAACCGGCGCTGAGCCAAGAGCCAGCCGGCGCTGGCTCCGAGGATGAGTCCTCCAGCGAAGATCCAGCCCCGGGACCGCATCAGCCTATCTCCTGCCGAGCAACCAGGGCATGGGCCAAGGTGACGCCATCCACGTACTCCAAGTCCCCACCCATGGGAAGCCCTCGGGCCAGCCGGGTGACCCGCACACCGAACCCGGCCAGAAGCTGTTGGATGTACGTCGCGGTCACCTCACCCTCCATCGAGGGGTTGGTGGCGAGAATGACTTCACGGATCCCGCCCTTTTGAACCCGGTGTACCAGGCGGTCGAGCCGAAGCGCGTCCGGCCCCACGCCGTCCAACGGCGAGAGATGTCCGCCGAGCACATGATAATGTCCGTGGAAATCGGTGGATCGATCGACCACCGCGACGGTAGACGGCTCTTCGACGACACAAACCAGACCCGCGTCTCGCCGGGGATCCCGGCAGATGTCGCAGGGCTGCTCTTCGGTAAGGTTACCGCACTCCTCGCAGGCCCGGACCCGCTCGGTAACGAGCGCCAAGGCGGACGCGAGCCTGCCGACCTGTTCGGGGGGCTGCTGCAGGAGATGAAACGTGAGACGCTGAGCCGTCTTCCGTCCGATCCCCGGAAGCCTGGCGAGTTCGGTAATCAGCTCCTCGATCGCGCTCACCGGTCAGAAGGGAGGCGTAAAGGGCAGGGACGGGACTTTTCGCATTTCTGCCTGCAGCATCTCGGCCGCGCGCCGCTGGGCCTCTGCCACTGCGGTCAGAACCAGCTCGCTCAGAAAGTCGGCGTCACGATCCTGAAAAATCGCGGAATCGATCGTCACCTGACGGATGGTTCCCCTGCCGTCGGCGGTCACCTTGACCATGCCTCCGCCAGCCGTGGTCTCGATGGTACGGTTTGCCAGCTCGGTTTGCAGCTGCTGCAAACGGCCCTGCATTTGTTGCCCGAGCTGAAAAAGTTGCTGAAGATCTGCCATGCTATCGGGTAGTCCTGCCATGGTGGTGAAAGTAGGGGTGACGTGTGGGGACTGCAACACGCTGCGCTAGAGTCAGTCGAGAGTCCTAGGTCGAGCTTGAAATTCAAGTTAGAAGCTTGACTCCAGACCCCGACTGGCTCAATCCACTATCTCCAAATCTAACGCATCCGCCGCGGTATCCAGCGCCGGGTCCCGGGACCGGAACTCCTTGAGCCTCTCGGCTTTGACGCTCGACTCGGACATCCGCTGGGGCCTGGCTTCCGGGGCGGTAGGCTCCACCGCACCCCGCACTCGCATCCGAACTGGCTGACCCAAGCTGCGGCTCAGCACCTCCTCGACCTTGCCTGCCTCCTGTTGCAGGCGTTCTGTCAGGATGGGGTTGACCTCCCGCATCGCCAGGTTGAGGTAAGGCAACTCGAGACTCACCGGCTCCGCTGCGGAAAAGGCCTCTCCCAGGAATCGACTCTGGCTCCGGACCGCCGCGACGAGCGCCGGCCAGGCGGCTTTGAGAGCCTCGAGGGAGGGCGCGGCGGCGGAGCCTCGGGCCGGCTGGGGCGACGGGACTTGCGGAGAGGTTGGCGCTATTCCTGACCGCGGCTGGCCCGGATCCCCGGAACGACCGGCGTTCGCGCGCTCTCCCGCTGCTGGGCTAGTCTGCGGCGGGGGAGAGTTACCCTGTCCGGCTAGCGGGACGCCCTGCCCCGCAGCCGCGCTGCTCCGCTGCCCCGCCCGGATCACGTCCTCGAGGTCCACGACCCGATCCATCATGGTCCACCGGAGCAAGAGCGTCTCTACCACAAGACGCGGGCTCACGCTCCGACGGATCCCTGTCTCATTATCGGCTAGGAGCTTCAGCATCCGAAGGAGATCGCCGGCGGCGAGGCGATCTTTGGAACCCTCGAGCGTGGCGCGGAGGCTCTCGGTCATGCCCTCCGGCTCGGCCCCGACCTGGAGCATGAGAAGGCCCCGGAGCACCTCCGCCACGCCGGCCATGAACTCCGCGAGATCGACCCCGCCTTCCATAAGTCGATCGAGCAGAGGGAACACCCCCGCCGGCCGCCGCTCGGCAATCAGAAGAAGCACCTCGGCATAGAGCTCGTCACTGACTAACCCGAGCACTTCGCGCACCCGCTCGGAGGTTACGGTGCCGTCTCCGAAGCTGAGGCACTGGTCCAGCACCGAGAGGGCGTCGCGCATCCCGCCATCGGCATGACGGGCGATCACGGTGAGGGCGTCATCGTCGGCCTGAAGCTTCTCGGTGGCGAGGACCTCGCGCAGCCGCTCGCGAATGGCCGTGGGACCGATCCGGCGGAAGTCGAATCGCTGCAGCCGCGACATGACCGGGGCGGCGGTAGCGGCGATCTTCTGGGGCTCGGTGGTGGCGAAGACGAAGACGACCCGGGGGGGCGGCTCCTCCAGAATCTTGAGCAGCGCGTTCCAGGCCTCCCGGGTCAGCATGTGGGCTTCGTCGACTATGTAGACCTTGAAATGGCCTTCGCGGGAGGCCGCGTACATCGCCCGCTCCCGCAAATCCCTGGCGTCATCCACGCCGCGATTGCTGGCGGCATCGATCTCGACCACGTCGAGGTCTGCGGAGCCGTTCCAGACCCGAAGGCAATTCTCGCACTCGCCGCAGGGGTCGCCCTCAGGGTCGCGCTGGGGACAGTTGAGCGCCATCGCGAGGATTCGGGCGGCCGTCGTCTTCCCGACCCCACGCGGGCCGGTGAGGAGATAACCGTGGCCTACCCGTCCCCGCGCCACGGCGCCACGCAGAGCCGCGGCGACGTGGTCCTGGACCAGGAGGTCGGTGAAGCGCTTGGGACGGTAGCGGCGGGCGAGGGAGATGGTCATGGAGCGTAAACCGTCAGCGGTAAGCGGGGAGCGGGAGGTTGGGCCCGCTTACGGCTCACCGCTCACCAAAAAAGTTGCCTCAGGCACCCCGAAGCGACACCGGACATCGCTTAGCGCTGCTACCGGCGAGGTCCTGACGCGGTTCGCGCGCCAGCGCCCTTCGGACCTGAGGCATCTGGAATATAACGCCGATGAGGCTGGTTGGAAGCTAGCTCTACCCTTCAGCCGAGAATGGCCCGCTGGCGCTGCTGCATCTTGCGCAGCTCCCAGGTCTCGGCCACCACTGCGCCAAGCAGGAAGACGATGGCGGTATAGTAGACCCAGAGAATGAACAACACAGCCGCACCCAAATTCGCATCGCCACCCTGCGACTCAAAGGAGGCGAAGTTCGCGAGGTACAAACCATACAGACGCTTGGCCACCTCGAACAGGACCGCCGTGAAGATCGAGGCGAACAGCGCGGTTCTCCACGGGAGCCGCCGCACCGAGGCGTAGCGGTATGTCACGTAGAAGAGAGAGACGGAAAAGGCGAAGGCCAGTCCCTCACCCAGAATCCGACCCAGATTGGAGACGAAAAATGCGAGCTGGGGCACGCTGGCGGTGCCGCGTGCCTGGAGCACCGCAAGTCCGGTCGTGAGCAGCGTGTTCGCCAAGAAAAGGACTACCGTCCCGATGACCATGACCGAATCGCGCAACTTGGCCAGCAGGTACACCGCGACGAAAGGCCGGGGCCGGGGGGGACGCAGCGAGACGTCATAGATCTCGTTCAGTGACGTGCGGATTCCGGCGAACAACCGGGTGCTGAACCAGAGGAACGCCGGTGCGGCGTAGACCGAAAGCTTCCCCCGATTCCGGGTAATCCCGGTCAACACCCGCTCGATAACTCCAAATGGGTCCTGGTCCGGGAGCGACGAGTGAGGCGGCAGGAAGCGGTGAAAGAGTACGAGAGTGTCGACCTCGGAGCCCTGGGTGACCGCCTGGGCCAAGTGGGTTAGGCCAATGAGCAGCAGCAAGATGAAGGGAACGGCAGCGAGCAGAGCGTCGAAGGTCAGGGCACTGGCCAGAAACGGGATGTTGTCTTCGTCGGCGGCCTGGAGAGTACGACGAAGAAAGCCGGCGGGGGAGTGATGCCACCCGCCGGCGTTGGACGGGCTCAGGCGAGCGGCTCCTCGATATCACTGGGTGACCGCCGTCTGGCGCGGGCGTCGGCCAGCCGGCGTTCCAGCTCTTCCCGGGGAGATGACCGGGAGCGCCCGGAAAAGCTGCGCTCCTCCGCCTCGCCTTCCATCTCGTCATCCCCTTCGTCTTCCATCAGACCTTCGAGTGAATCCTTGGCGCCGCCGAACTGCTGGGTGATCTCGTCCAGCTTCTCTTCCGTCATGGCCCGGAGCTTCCACAGCTTGCGCTGTAAGTTGCGGCGAGTCTCTTCCCCGCTGCTCGGGGCATAGAGCAGCGCCAGCCCGGCTCCCATCAAAGCACCCCAGAACAGCCACTTCGCGGACGAATCACCCCGCTCGACGTAGACCACTTCCCTGCCCTGATTGCGACGCATGCGGTCCTCCTATTCCCCGGCATCGGGGTCGTCGGCCGCCGCAACCAGCACCGGCTTCAGCGCCGTGTGGTGCTGTATCGGGGCCTGGATGAAACGGTGCACCTGCTCTTCGGTGCCGTTCACGTTGAGCTGTCCGAACAAAAAGCCGAACGTCTTCTCCAAATCAGTGGCAATGTCGTTCCGGAGCTCCTCGGGCAATGACCAGAGATCCTGTTTGAAGGGACCAATGGCTTTCTTCCGAGACTTGTAATAGAACTGCTCGTTGGTGTCACCACTCTTGCGCTCGCTGGCGGCGTTCTCATTGACCCAGGTCCTCAGCCGATCCCGCAAATCGGCCGGTAGACGCGGGTGGTCGAAGACAATGTTTTGGAAGTTGGTAGCAAGATGGATTTCCGCCGTCTCGATCCGCGGGAAATTCCCGAATGCGCTCGAAGGGAGCGTGCTGGCCCCGTGCTGTACCGCGCCGGCCAGGCCGTACTCCTCCCGCGCCACCCGGGAGAGTGCGGCCAGGGCCTCAAGGTCAAGCTTCACGTCCGCAATGGTACCATCTGGTAACACCACGCCACCATGTGATGTGCCCGTTTGCACCGAGATCTTGCTGATTCCGACGGCGCTCTCCCCCATGCTCCGGTTATACCCCTGCATGAATGCATGGAGCTCCTCGACCGTGCTGTTCTTCATTCCCACTTCGCCGATCTCCGCACCGACGGAGACGGTGACACCATCTGGCTCGTGCCCCCGAATGAAGCGAGTGATCTCAGCAGCACGCTCGTAGTTGACCCGCTGCTGCTCGGCCAGGGTTGGCTGCGAGAGGTCGACCAGAGTGGACGTGTCCACATCGATATTGTAGAACCCGGCGCCGATCTCTTCAGCAATGAGCTTCTTGACTTCGCCGATTTCCCCCTCTGGATCGCTCTGATATTTCTTGTGGTTCACCTGGCAATGATCGCCCTGAATGAACAATGGGAGGGTGTATCCCTCCCGTAAGGCCGCCCCGATCATGACCGCGACGTACTCGGCCGGGCGCTGGTCGGTGTACGCGATCTCCGAACGGGCAATCTCCAGTATGATGGCACCGGCCTTGCCGGAACGCGCCGCCCGGAAGATGGCGCGAGCGGTGTCATAGGCCAGCATCCGGACGTTGATTGCGGGAACGGTGAAACCACCGCATTCACCCCGGCCCCGCGCCAGATAGAGATCGTTGATCGAAGCGGGCCTCGCTCCCGTGACCTGTCCCAGCTCCCAGAGCAGCCAGCGCGCCGCTTCCCGCTGAGGTGGCGAACCGAAGACCGCTTCCCAGACCAAGCGGTCGGTTGCGCTCGAGCGCAGTCTGGCGGCATCCCGGACTGTGACTCCACCGGGGATTTGAGCTACAGCGCCTTGAAAAAGATCGACAACTCGTTGCACTGCATCGGCCATGCTGATTGCCTCTTCTACGAGCAATGCCTAGAGGGTACCGGCCAAAGGTAGGCCGTCAGTTGAAGACCGTCAAACACTGGTCACACCTCATCCTCATGGTGCGGTCTCTGCCGCTCGGGGCGGGAGTACCCGGCCCGTCCCATCGAGGCATAGGTGAGTCGCTTGCCCAGCTCGACGCCGGGTTGGTCGAAGGGATCGATTCCGTACCAGACTCCCGCATAACCCGTGGCCACCTGAAAGAACATGATGGCCTCTCCCATCGTTTCAGGGCTGAGATCGGGAAGCTGAAGAGTACAGCTCGGCCTTCCCATTTGGGCCAGAGCATCAGCCGTGGCCTCATGCTCGGCTCGGAGCAGCTCGCCCATGGTATGACCAGCGAGGTACCCCAGATCGGACGGGAGCTCCTGTGCGTCTCCCGGAATCGGCAGGTCCACCCCGAAATCGGAGACGGTGACGAACGTAATCACTTTGTCGAAAGGTCCCTCCATGAAGAGCTGCACCTGGCTGTGCTGATCGGTGGCTCCAATTGCGGCCACCGGAGTCGGTCCGGTGTGGACCACACGCCCCTCACGATCAGATCGCTTGCCCAGGCTCTCGGCCCAGAGTTGCCGGTACCACTCTGCGAAATCCCGTAGGCGATCGGTATAAGGCATCAGTACGTGGATATGGGCACCGAGCTGGGTATCGGCAGCCCAAAGGAGGGCACCATAGAGCCCCGCCGGGTTCATCAGCAACTCATCAACCTGCGAGCGCTCGATCACCCGGCCCGCGCCCCGCAGCAGCGCGTCCACGTCGATCCCGACGAGAGCTGCGGGAAGGAGACCGACCGGCGAAAGGACGCTGAAGCGGCCTCCTACATCCGCCGGCACGTCCAGGGTGGCCACGTGCTCCCGTTGAGCCAGCTCCCGGAGGGCACCGCGTGCGGGATCCGTGGTGAACACCAGGTGGCGGTGGGCGGCCGCTCCCAGCGCCTTCTCGAGCCACGCCCGCACTACGAGGTACTGTGCCATCGTCTCGGCCGTTCCGCCGGACTTGCTGATGACGTTCACCAGCACCCGCCGGGGATCGATGCGCTCCAGGGCCGCCGCAATCGATGTGGGATCGACGTTCTCGAGCACGGTGAGGCGAGGGAAGAACTCCCTGCCTTCGTCGTCCCATTCGTTCCAGCCCGGCCGGCGCAGAGCGTTGAGCAGCGCTTTGGTGCCCAACGCAGAGCCTCCGATGCCCAACACCAGTACATGATCGTAGGCCTGGCCCAGTCCATCGGCGAACTTCTTGATCGCCTCAACGGTGGGTCCCTGGTCGACCAATCGGTAGAAACCGTAGTCTCCCGCTGATCGTCGCCGGCGAACCTCAGCCTGTACCGAGCCGAAGCGAGCGGACAGCTCACCCAGCATTTCACGCGAGAGCCCGTGCTCGCCATCCAGCGCGTCGCGGAACACGCGACCGTAGGCCAGTTTGATCACGCCACCTCCACCGTCAATCCGTCATACGCCGGCTGAATTCCAGGCGGAAGGCGCCCGGCCAGGTCGGCGTGACCAGTCTCGTGAGTCAGATGGGTCAAGTAGGTCTGTCTGGCACCGAGGGCCTGTGCTGTCTCGATGGCTTCAGGAATACTCATGTGCGTTGGATGCGACCGCCACCAGAGGGCGTTGAGGACCAGTACGTCGAGACCCTGGAGCTGTTCCCGCTCTGCCTCACGAATGGCTTTGACATCGGTGAGATACGCCAGATTGCCGAAGCGATAGCCGAAAACGCGGAGATGCCCATGCTGGAACGCCAGTGGGAGAACCTCGATTCCGGCCACCATGATCGGGGCATTCGCTTCGAGCGAATGGAGCGTGAGGCTCGGCTTCGAAGTGCCTTCATACGGTCGGACCGCATCGTCAAAAATGTAGTTGAATGACGCGCGCACCCGCGCCAGGGTCTCTGCCGGACCGTAGATCGGCAAGGGCTCACGGCGCCGCACCGAGAAGATGCGAAGGTCATCGATGCCGTTGATGTGATCGGCATGCTCGTGGGTGTAGAACACTGCATCGACGTGAGACAGGCCGGTGCGAAGGAATTGAACTCGAAGCTCGGGGGGCGTGTCGATCAGGATGGTGGAGCTTGCGGTCTCCACGACGGCTCCGGAGCGGGTCCGCTTATCGCGTGGATCAGCCGAGCGGCAGACCGGACACCCGCACCCGATCTGGGGCACGCCGAACGACGTGCCCGTCCCCAGAAAGGTGAGCTTCATCTCCTATACTGCTTCGACCTTGAGGAGGTTGGTAGTCCCGGGCATGTCGAAGGGAACGCCGGCGGTGACCACGAGACGCTCGCCCGGTTGGGCCAGCTGTCGCTCGAGAATCTGTTGCCGGGCCACGGCTAACATGGTGTCGTAATTGGTCGAATGTTCGGTGAGCGCGGGAGTTACTCCCCAGACGAGCGACAGCTGGCGGAAAGTCTCCGGCTCTGGTGTACAGGCAAAGACCGGGACCGTAGGACGACAGGTGGCCACCTTTCGAGCGGTGAAGCCGCTGCTGGTAAAGCACACGATGATCGGCGCGCTGAGCATCTCAGCCGCAGCGCAGACCGCGACCGCAATCGCATCCTCGGTGCGAATGGGTCCGCTCTGGGGCGATCGGTGTTGCAGTAAGACCCCATCCCCCGACGAGCGCCGACCCAGGGCTGCGTCGATTGTGGCGCCACGGGCTTGCCGCTGGCTTTCCATTTCCCGGGCAATGCGATCCATGGCTTGCACCGCCTCCAGCGGGTAATCCCCCACGGCGGTCTCGGCTGATAGCATGACCGCATCGGTCCCGTCCAGAATGGCGTTCGCCACGTCCGACGCCTCGGCCCGGGTGGGCCGGGGCGCGTGAATCATGGACTCCAGCATTTGGGTGGCCGTGATGACCGGCTTTCCGTGCAGACTCGCCTCTCTGATGATCTGCTTCTGGATCAGAGGGACTTCTTCGAACGGCAGCTCCACACCCAGGTCACCTCGCGCGACCATGATCGCGTCCGAGGCGTCGAGGATGCCGCACAGGTTCTTGAGGGCGGTGTCCTTCTCAATCTTGGCAATCAGCTTGACGCCGCGAGGGACCAGCTCTCGCAATTGCTCGAGATCCTCGGGACGGCGCACAAACGAAAGGGCGATATAGTCGACCCCCAGGCCACTGGCGTGCCGGACATCGTCGATGTCCTTCTCGGTTAACGCTGGAGCGGTTACCTCGATCCCCGGAAGATTCATCCCCTTGTGAGCCTTGAGCTCGCCGCCATAGTGGACCACCGCCTCTACCCGGTCTTCCTTCACACCCCGGACCTCGAGCGCGAGCAGGCCGTCGTCCAACAGAATGCGAGCGCCGATCCGCACGTCCTTCGCTAAGTCGTCGTAGGTCGTGGGTATTTCACCGGGCCGAGCGACCTCCTCAGGCGCAAACACCACCCGCTGGCCAGGGGACAATTTGGTGGGCGCCTCCAGCGTCCCGATGCGGATCCGGGGACCCTGGAGGTCCAGCAACACGGCGCAGGCTTCGCGGCGACCCTCCAGCACTCCCCGGAGCTGATGGATCCAGCGGGCCCTGATATCGGGGGTCCCGTGCGAGGCGTTGATGCGGACCACATCGACACCAGCAGCCAACAACTCAGTCATTTTCGCCGGCTGGTCCCAGGCAGGCCCCAGCGTAGCGACGATCTTGGTCCGGCGAATCGAGGTACGTGGCATGGCAGGAGTCTAATTGAAGACCACTCGTCCATCCACGACGGTGAGCAGCACTGCGGCTGCGCGAAAGGCATTGCCGTCACCAGCCTCTGCGGCCGGGTCCACCCGCCAGGCTACCAGATCGGCGTCAAACCCGGGCGCAAGCCGACCCCTCGATCCAGCATACCCCGACGCTTGCGCCGGCCCCACCGTATACCCAGCGAGCACCTCGGCGAACCCGAGTTTCTCTTCGGGATGCCAACCTGCTTTGGGGGTACCGTCCGAGGCTTTTCGTTCCATGGCGGCGTAAACACCTTCCCGAGGATCGAGTGAGGCCACGGGAACATCGCTGCCAAACACCAGCCGGGAGCCGCGCCGCAGGAGGGATCGGAAGGCATACGCTCCCTGACCGCGCTTTCCCCAGTGTCGCTCCACCAACGGGATGTCGGTGAGCAGATGAGCGGGCTGCATTGATACGCTCACACCGAGAGACGCGGCACGATCAAGGTCCCTGGGGTGAACACATTGGAAATGCTCGATCCGATGGGGGACGGGCACCTCAGGCAGACTCTGGATGATGTCGAGCGCCCGCCGTACAGCCGCATCCCCAATGGCATGCACGGTCGTGGCCAGGCCGGCACCCGCCGCAACACCCATTGCCTCGCGCGCCTCGCTCTCGCGGGTGAGGGGCAGGCCACGATCCCACGATCCTTCGTACGGCTCCAGCATCCATGCCGTTCGACTGCCAAGGCTGCCGTCCAGGAACATTTTTACCCCGCCAATGCTCAGCCAATCGGTTCTCTGACCGCTTTGGACCCGGGCACGGATCAATTGAGTGAGCGCCGCCACCGGAGGGTGATAGAGCACTCTGAGTCTTAGTCGGTCGGATTCATCGAGCCGGCGGAACGCGGCCAGCGTATCCATGTCCTCGACATTATGAATCCCGGTGATGCCAAGCCGGTGGGCCTCCGCTTGGGCGTCAAGCAGCAATCTCTCGAGGGTACGGCCGGTTGGCCGCGGCAGAGCCGGCTGGACCAGTTCGACGGCTCGCTCCAACAGCAGTCCGGTTGGCTCGCCGTTGGCATCGCGGACAATGCGGCCGCCGTACGGATCGGGAGTATCGCGGCTGATTCCGGCGGCGATCAGGGCCGCGCTGTTCACCCAGGCGGCATGCACATCCAGCGAGTCCAGATAGACCGGGCCCTTGTGGATCTGGTCGAGAGCTACCCGGTCGGGCGGGGTGGACCAGTCGTTTGCGTCCCAACCCTGCCCGATGATCCAGCCATCCTCCGGCTGAGTTTGCGCCACCCGGTCGAGCACTTCTTGCCGGGTCCGAAGACCGGTCAGCTGAGCCCGGCGCCGGGTGAGAGCCCATAAAGCGAGATGGGTATGTCCGTCGGTGAGCCCGGGAGTTACCAGCGCATCCTGCAGCTCGAAGCGGGGATACCCCGACGGGGCGGAGCGCTCGATCTCGCTCGAGTTCCCAACCTGTTGGATGGTGCCGTTCTGCCACCAAAGAGACGCTCCCTCCACTCCCGGAAGCATGGTCAGAATGCGGCGGGCGTGGAGTACTCCGCCTCTGCTCGAGTTGGCCGGTTCCTCCCGATCAGAACCCTCTTTCCACATGTGGAAAACCTCAGGAAGTGAATATCTGATTTGCGTGCAAAACCTGAGAAATTGGATCAACCAGGCTTCGGGATAACTCGGTCTAGGGCCAGCCAACCTCATGATTTAAAAGTTCTTCCCTACGATACATCAAGTATTATGTTCGAAGTGCGACAGTGTCGCTTGGAGCCAATTAATTATGCAGAAATTCTAATTATGAACACTATTCACATGGACTTAGGAGCCTGGGCCTGATCTATGGAAGGCGAGCCCGATTTTGAAAGGTTGGAGAGCCGATTGCCTGTTGTTTGAATGGACGATTTGAGCGTCCCGGACTTCAAGTGAAACTTGAGGCCCAGAGTCCGCATGATGGTGGGAAGATGTCACGCCGGGCCGGGCCTAGCGGGCAAATCGGACCTGCCCGCCTCCCCCCTGATAGAAAGGACCGACAAATCTGATGGGCGACGTTCGCAGATCGTCGGCCAAGTCCCCCTTGCCTTCAACTCGCAGGGATCCGACCAGGGCGCGAGACCACGTGGGTGAGAGGGTGAAGCCCGCGGACCAGGTGACCCTCCTGGCGCCGTGGACCAGCCAGGATTCGGTCATCGCACCATTCATCCGAGCCTTTTCTCCCACAGCCCGTCCGTTCCATATCAATTGGGTCTTACCGATTTTCTGGCGGTACTCATCGCCTGTCGTGTCAGTACCCGCACGGAAGCTGGTCTCCGCATTTTCCAGCTGAATCAGGTTCGTGGCGGCGGCAGTTCGAAGCCGATCTCGGCTGGCGTACATATCGACCACCAGATCCCGACGCTTGCCACTGCCCTGCTCCAAGGCTCCGATGGTCCACACACCCAGCATTTGAGCGTTACGCGCGTTATGCTCGATCACTCTCCGGTCGCCCAGCCTGACCGCGTCAGTGTAGTAGAAGCAGAGCGTGGAGGGGACCCAGGCCGCGTATTCCGGCTGAGTATGAATGACCTGTCGAAGGGCCGGATGCAGGGAGCTGTCCTGCTCGGCACGGAGCAGCGTGAGGCCTGCCTTGAGGCGGTCATCGGCCCGTTTTGGACTCGTCAGATATCGAACGCAATAACCGGCCCTGAGCCCCTCGAGAGTCCACAGCTTCTCGTCTCGTACCGCGGGTTCAGCCTGCGCTGCGAGAGTGCTGGCACAACACAGGGTCAGGCACAAGCCCAGCTTCACGATCAACTCTGGCTGGGCGTGCGGATGGCTTGGCGGAGCTCGGCATAATCGTGGGGATCGAGGGCATTGAACCTCATGTTTCGGAACTTCACCCGCCCGTCGGGCCCGATTACATACACCGTTCGACGATTGTACCCACCTTCGTCTTTGCTGGCGTACTGCTTGGACACCCGCTGTTCGGGATCGCTCAGCAGCCGAAAGGGAAGATTGAGGCTCTTGGCAAAGCGGTTGTGAGTCTCGACCGAGTCAGTGCTGATGGCAACCAGGACCACGTCTGGACCAAAGAGACTGTCGTATTGCTCGGCAAAGGTACGCATTTCCGCGGTGCAGCCGTTCGTGAAGTCACGAGGATAAAACGCCACCACCACCGTCTTCCCTCGGTCGCTGGCGAGCTGGTAAGGAGCTTCAATGGGCCCGATTCCATCCTTACTGGCCCAGGGAAGCGAAAAGTCGGGGGCCCTGCGGCCGATGTCCGGGCCTCCGAGAAGAACGGCTTTGACATGCTCCGGCTTGGTCTTGGTTTGGGCTGCGACTGAGGGGACATTCACGACCACTGTCGTGAGCATGACAGCGAGAGCAACGTAGCGCATGAGAGATCTATCCTGGCTGTAATGGTTGATTCATGGCCGGGACGCCTGCTGTAAGGCGCGGTCGAAATTTTGGGTGCTTCCCATCCCGGTGTAAATGATTTTGCCCGCCCGGTCGGCGATGACGATGTACGAGGTCGCAGGGACCTGATACGCACGGATGCTCGCCCCTTCGTCGTCGTAGAGGGACCGAAAGCGGAGCTGATGCTGTTTCAGGTAGTCCCTCACATCCCCGCGCTTCTGGTTGACGGTGACGTTGATGCCGATAAACTCGACCTTCTCACCGTAACGGTCCATGGCGGATTTCACCTTGGGCAACAACGCCTCGCAGACTTCACACCAGGTAGCCCAAAATTCGAGAAACACCGGCCTCTGACCCAGAAATCCCCCCAGGTTTACCGGCTTTCCATCCAGATCGTTGACCGTGACCGGTGGGGCTAGGTCGCCGATTTTGGGGGCGGTGTCCTGGGCGTGAAGCGACGCGGAGCCGCCCAGAGCTAGGCAAACCAGCAAGACTCCAGCCAACGCTCTCACGAAAGGGTGCCGATCGAGCCGAACTGCTCGACAGGGGCCGGCCGGGCGTAGCGGGCGACCACGTATTCATTCACAATGGTCAGGAACTCAGCCACGATGCCGTCCCCCCGCAGGGTGACGAGCAGGCGTCCATCGACGTACACCGGGGCCTTCGGCTCCTCGAACGTGCCGGGCAGGGATATGCCGATATCGGCGTGCTTCGACTCACCGGGGCCATTCACGACGCACCCCATGACGGCTACCTTCAGGTCCTCGACACCCGGGTATTGGTCTCGCCATTCCAGCATCTTTTCCCGCAGGTAGTCTTGGATCTGAAGCGCCATGTCCTGAAAGAAAGTGCTGGTGGTCCGGCCACAGCCGGGACACGCGGTAACCTGGGGCGTGAAGCTGCGGAGTCCGAGTGACTGAAGAATCTGTTGTGCCACCCGGACCTCCTCGGCGCGATCGCCGCCGGGCGCAGGCGTGAGCGAAACCCGGATGGTGTCGCCGATGCCCTCCTGAAGCAACAGACTCAGCGCCGCAGTGCTGGCCACCACACCTTTGGTTCCCAGACCGGCCTCAGTGAGGCCGAGGTGGAGGGGGTAATCGCATCGAGCAGCGAGCAGACGATAGACCTCTACCAGATCGTGGACTCCGGAGACTTTGGCGCTCAGCACAATCCTGTCATGTGGCATGCCAGTGGCTTCCGCCAGCGATGCGGATTGAAGCGCGCTTTCGACCATGGCCTCTAACACAACGTCTCTCGCCGGCCTGGGTGAGGGCTTCGTCGCGTTGGCATCCATCAACTCCGTCAGCAGGTTCTGATCCAGCGAACCCCAGTTGACGCCGATACGAACCGGCTTCTCGTGGGTCAGCGCGACGTCGATAATGGCTCGGAAGTTCTCGTCTCGCCGCTTGCCTCCGACGTTTCCCGGATTGATCCGATACTTGGCAAGCGCCCGGGCGCATTCGGGATATTTCCGCAGAAGCAGATGACCGTTGTAATGAAAGTCGCCGATGACCGGCACCGTCATGTCGATGCTCGCCAGCCGGTCCATGATAGCCGGGACGGCCGCCGCCGAGTCTTCATTGTTGACGGTGATGCGAACCAGCTCACTTCCGGCCCGGGCCAGGTCCGCGACTTGGGCGGCTGTGGCCGCAACGTCCGCGGTATCGGTGTTGGTCATGGACTGCACTACGATGGGATGACCGGAACCGACCGGCACACCACCGATCGTGGCGGTGACAGTCTGGCGGCGAGTGATGGTCGACATGGAAACCAAATATAACCAACCGCTTGCGGCTGGCTCAGCAGGAGCGTGAGATTCGATCCCATGCCTGACCCGGAATCGGTGCAACGCGCGGCCATCACTGCGGTCTCGGGCTACGTCCCGGAGCGCATCGTCACCAACGCCGATCTGTCCCGGAGCCTCGAGACCTCCGATGAATGGATCGTCTCTCGAACCGGGATCCGGGAGCGGAGAGTTGGTGGGCCCGGAGAAACGACCTCAGCGATGGGAGCGGAAGCCGTCCGTCGCCTGATGCATCGTCGGGGGATCGATCGCGACGACGTCGATGCGATCATCGTCGCCACGGCGACTCCGGACATGGTCTTTCCCGCCACTGCCTGCCTGATCCAGGATCAACTGGGCCTCCAGCGGGCCTGGGGGTTCGACCTGTCGGCAGCGTGTTCGGGATTTCTGTACGCCATGACCGTCGGAGCCCAACTCGTGGCCACCGGAGCCCATCGCCGCGTCATCATCGTCGGGGCCGATCTGATGAGCTCCATCATCGACCCTCTCGATCGCACCACTGCCGTTCTCTTCGGCGACGGGGCCGGTGCGGTTCTCCTCGAGCCGGCCGAGCCGGGGTTCGGGTTATTGGATTTCTACCACCGGGTGGACGGCAGCGGCCGGCACGATCTCCTGATGCCCGCGGGTGGGAGCCTTCTTCCGGCGAGCCCAGCGACCGTTGCCGGCCGGCAGCATTTTCTCAAGCAGAACGGGAAGGTAGTGTTCAAGTTCGCTGTATCCCAGATGGTCGAGAGCGTAAATCGGCTGCTCACCCGCAACGGCCTGAGACCCGAGGACGTCAGCCTCATCGTTCCTCACCAAGCCAACCAGCGCATTTTGGACGCGGTCGCGGACCGGCTGTGTGTGCCACACGATCGGGTGGCGTCGGTCCTGGAGCGCTATGGCAACACGACCGGTGCCACCCTGCCGCTGGCCCTTGAAGCGGCGCTGAGTGAAGGAAAGATCCGGAGGGGCGAGCTGGTGATCTTCACGGCGGTGGGCGCGGGCTTTACCGTCGGCGCCACTCTGGTTCGCTGGTCCTACTAGGCTCGGGAGAACTCCCCAGTCGTGATGGCCGCCAGGTCCGATTGATCGAGCGTGAGGCTGGCGGCGCTGACGCTATCCAGCGCGTGATCGACGGTCCGGGCACTCGGAATCACAATCACCGAAGGCGAGCGGGCCAGGATCCAGGCAAGCACTAACGCGTGCGGGGTGGTGCCCAACCGAACAGCGAGAGGCCGGAGAACCGGGTGGGCTGGCAGCTTCCGAGTCAGGCGTCCGCCTCCGGTTGGACTATACGCCAGAAATCCCAGTCCCTGCTCGGTGCAGTACGCTACCACGCCTTCAGTCAGCGCCTCCCGAAAGAATGGATTCAACCGATTCTGCACCGAGGTGATGCGGGCCACGGTTTGTGCCTCACGGATCTCGGCAACCGACACATTCGACAAGCCGATCCAGCGAACCTTGCCTTCCCGCTGGAGCTCAGCCAGGGCCCCGACGCTCTCGGTCAGAGGCACTTTGGGATCGGGTACGTGGAGCTGATAGAGGTCCAGTGCCTCGACGCCCAGGGCCTGAAGCGACCGTTCACAGGCCGTCCGCAGATGCTCCGGCCGGCCATCCATCTCCCATCGGCCCGAGGGGCGCCGCATGCCGCCTTTGGTCGCCACGATAACCCGGGAGCGGTCGCCTCCCCAGCTCTTCAACGCCTGCGCGATCAGCCGTTCGTTGTGCCCCAGCTCAGTGTCATCGAGGCAGTAGACATCAGCGGTATCGATGAGGGTTACGCCGGCATCCAGCGCGGCATGGATGACCCTGATCCCCTGGACCTCGGGTGGGCGATCCTGAATGGACAGATGCATGCCGCCATAGCCGACGGCCGACACCAGGGGCGCATCGGCGCCGAGTCTGCGTCGGGTCACTCGAGATCGAGGGACCGGTGGAGAAAGTGAAGCAGCTCGTCGCGCACGTCGTAATAGATGGCCATTGCGTGCGCCGAGCCGGGCACCTGGCGAGGGGTGACATGCGGAAGTCCTCGACTCCAAGCTGTCACATTGGCTCCACCCTGGAACGGATCATCCTGAGACGACGCCAGATAGCACGGCACTTTCAGCCGCTCCACAATCCCCCGGATCTGATCCGCCGTATCGGGCCCAAATGCGGGTGCCCCGGCAGCACCCAGCGTAGCAACGGCACGAAGGGTGGGGATTTTTTCGGCGGCAAGCAGGACACCACTGCCGCCGATGCTGGCCCCAACCAGCGCGATCCGCTGGGGATCAACGAAGTTTTGAAAGCTCCCCCAGCTGGTGACTCGGAGGATGTCGTCCGCGATATGGCCAAAACCGACTTTCCCAACACTGCTCATGAAGGCCGACCCGAACGCCTCCAGACTAACACCCAGAGGCGAATCGATGAGCCAGGGTCCGGTGGGGGAAACAATCGAGGCGCCGTGACCCCGCTGGTCAAAGGCGAGGGTGGCGACCCCGACACCCGCCAAGTCGAGGGCCAGTGGTGAATAGCTATCCCGGGTGGCCGGGTACTGGTGGGCCAACACAGCCAGCGGGAAGGCCGTGCCGGCATACTCGCCGGGGTAGGTGAGCGTTCCCTTGAGCACCACCCCATCCGCCGCCGCGAGCGACATCTCCAGCGGCGCGAGGGTCACGCCAAGCCCAGCTGTCGGGTCAACCGCTGCCAATCAGCCAGGGATACGATACCCTGGTCCTTCAACGGTGTCAGCGTAGCCAGGATCTCGGCCCGGTTCCCGTCGATTCTCCGCTCTCGCAGCTCAGTGATCATACGGGAGAAGCGATGCTCGTACTCATCCGGCTCGAGCTTTCCTTCCTTGCGCTGGGCGCTGAGGCGCTTGAGCTCCTCCGCCACTCGGGCCGGGGTGACGGGCTTGAGGGCACCCTCCTGCTTGTCAGGCGACATGTGGAACCTCCAAAGGGGGGTAACGATTCGTTCGGTGAAATTATGGCTGACCCCGGCGCGCCGCGTCCAGAGTGGTGGTCGGATCGGCCCCGGTCCAGGTCACGTCGGCGGTGGGACCATACGTGGCCGGTACCCGGCTTTCCAACAATCGGAGAGAGTCTCCGACCTGGGCCCGATGATGCGCCGTGTGCAGAACCCGCCGCCAGAAGACCCAGATGCGCTGCCGCCGCACGTCGAAGAACGGGACCTCGGTGAGCCAGAACAGCTGATCAGCGTTCGCCAGGGCATTCAGCCGCGGCCGGCAGTGGGAGATCAGTTTCTCGACGTATCGCTGTGGCGGTGCGGTATCACCCGGGGGAAGCAGCGATTCCACCGGGTGCTCTTCCAAGCCGATGAACTCAGCGAAGAATCGACGTTCGGAGAGGATCTGGTGAGCCATGATCTGACGAATCGAGCTGCTCAGCGGATGGGGGCGGAATTCCATCTGCTCCGGGCGTACCTCACTCCAGAGGGAGGCCACCTTGTTGCTTTCCGAGGCGTAGATATCCACCAGGTGCTGAAAGATGGGCGCTGCGGCCCGGGGGATCTCATGCTCCGCAATGAACTGATGGGGGTACTGCATCGGGCCTCAGGGAGAGGGCTGTCCCCAATATACGCCAACGCCCGCCGGCCTTGCGGTCGACGGGCGTTGTCCTGTGCGGCTGAGGCTATATGCGGACGACCACGATCACCCGCATTCGCTGAAACCGCACACGTGGCACTTCATGCAGCCCTCGGCGAACTCGAGCTGCGAACCGCAATCGGGGCAGGCACCCGAGAGCATCTCCTGCATGCCCCCGAACACCATCTGTTCGCCGCGCTCGGAGCTTTGCAGCACCGGCTGCGACACCACTGGCGCTACTTCGGGCTGGCCCGCCCGAGGCAATAGTTCCTGCTGGATCCCTTGCTTCTCCTGCATCCAGCGCTCGATCGCGATCCCCACGGCGTCAGGCACCGACAGGATCTTGTTGGGTCCCAGACCGATCACCCGATCGGAGCTGATACCGCGCAGTTGCCGGTAGATCTCCTTGATCGGAATCCCCGAGCGAAGCGCGAGACTGATGAGCCGACCGAGGGATTCGACATCGGCCATGATCGCTCCGCCGGCCTTGCCGAGCGTCATGAAGACCTCGAAAGGCTGGCCCTTCTCGTCTTCGGTGATTGTCACGTAGAGGGTGCCCAGCGGGGTCTCCACTCGGCGGGTGGTACCCCGGAGGACCTCAGGACGCGAGCGCTTCTGGCGGCGCTGGAGGTTTTCCGATTCGAGCTCGTGCACAATCCGCCGGAGCCGCTCGTTGTCGGCGCGGAGCTCCGCAATTTCGCCATGGAGATCGGCCGCAGCGGCCGCGCCGGCCGGAGCGGAGGTGCCGGACTGGGCGGACGCGTGCTGCTCGGAAACCTTTTTCGCCGTAGCGCCCGAGGAGAGGACCTGCATATCTCTGCTGCCGTCACGATACACGGTGACGCCTTTGCAATTGAGCCGGTAGGCGAGTCGATAGATCTCCTCGACATAGCCCTCCGTCGCATCGTGGGCGAAGTTGCAGGTTTTGGAGATGGCGCTGTCGTTGAACTCCTGAAACGCCGCCTGCATGCGAATGTGCCACTCGGGTTTGATGGCGTTGGCCGTCACGAAGACCCGCTGCCATTTGGCCGGCACTTCAGGGAAGTCGATGTGCCCCGCTTCGGCAATGCGCCGCATCAGGTCATCGGAATACCAGCCTTCGGCTTTGGCGATGGCGATGAAGTCTTCATTGACGTCCGGCATCAGGACCCCGGCCTGGTTTCGCATGAAGGCCACAGCGAAGAGCGGCTCGATGCCGGAGCTGCAACCCGCGATGATCGAGATGGTGCCGGTCGGCGCCACGGTGGTCACGTTGCAGTTTCTCAACCGGCGCATGGGACGGACCCGCTCGCCCTGGGCATTGCGGGCCGCGGTATCATCCGGCCCCCAGATGCTGCGCTCCCATTCAGGGAAAACCCCCCGCTCGCCCGCGAGCCGCTCCGACTCTACCTTGGCCTCTTCATCGACGAACTGCTGCAGCTGTCGGCCCAGGGCGACCCCTTCCTCCGAGTCGTAGGGTATACCGAGCTTGACGAACACATCGGCGAGGCCCATCACCCCCAAACCGATACGGCGAATGCGCTGGGCCAGCTCCGTGATCTCGGGAAGCGGATACTGATTGGCGTCGATCACATTTTCCAGGAAATGGGTCGAGAGGTGGACCACGCGCCGGAGGCGCTCCCAATCGATCCCGCTGTCCTTGGTGTGTTTTCCGTCTCCCCGGACAAAGGCTCCCAGATTGATCGAGCCCAGGTTGCACACATCATAGGGCAGTAACGGCTGCTCGCCACAAGGATTGGTGGCCTCGTATGACCCGAGATGAGGAACGGGATTGTAGTAGTTGGCCTTGTCCACGAAGAAGACGCCGGGCTCTCCGGTTTTCCAGGCGCCATGGATGATCATCTTCCAGACCTCGCGCGCCGGCAGCTGGCCGGTGACCTGGCCGGTCTTGGGGTGGATCAAGTCGTACTTGCCGCCGGTCTCGACCGCGGTCATGAAGGCGTCGGTGACGGCCACCGAAATGTTAAAGTTGGTGATCTTGGTGGTGTCGTCCTTACAGGTGATGAACTCGAGAATATCGGGGTGATCCACCCGGAGGATGCCCATATTGGCCCCCCGCCGAGTGCCCCCCTGCTTGACCACATCGGTCGAGGCGTCAAACAGGCTCATGAACGACACCGGGCCGGAGGCCACGCCCATGGTGGACCGGACGATGTCGTTCTTGGGACGGAGACGGGAGAAGCTGAACCCGGTGCCGCCGCCCGACTGATGCACCAGCGCCATGGCTCGCAAGGTGTCGTAGATGCCGCTCCGGCCGTTTGACAGGGCATCGTCCACCGGCAAGACGAAGCAGGCGGAGAGCTGGCCCAGCGGGCGTCCGGCGTTCATCAGGGTGGGCGAATTGGGCACGAAGAGGCGATCCGCCATGAGGCCGAAAAACTCCTCCGCCACTTTGGTAACCTCGGTCTCAGACTTCCCGAAGCTCCGGTCCGGCTCCGCTACAGTCCGGGCCACCCGCCAGAACAGGTCCTTCGGACTCTCGACCGGCGCGCCGCTCTCGTCCTTGAGGAGATAGCGCTTCTCCAGCACCGTGATCGCATTGGGCGACAGCC
This sequence comes from Gemmatimonadales bacterium, assembly GCA_035695405.1. Lineage (GTDB taxonomy): Bacteria > Gemmatimonadota > Gemmatimonadetes > Gemmatimonadales > GWC2-71-9 > CAVVWJ01. The sequence continues at coordinate 4,056 of DASSED010000037.1, read as the reverse complement.
GGACCGCGTCCCGTGGGGTGGACGATTTCATGGAACTCCTCGCTTGGGCTTGATAATCACGAAGAGGGTGGGGGCGACCCTGCTGCACCATCGCACTTCCCAACCGAAACGGAAGGCCAAGCTAGGTTCGTGACCCAACCGAGACAATACCACGAAAAACCCACGGAACTACGTACAATCCTGATGTTCACATCACAAATATAATCAGGTCTGTAGACAAGTGGAGAAAGTGGATCGATGCGGAAAAAAGGCCAGAAGGGTGAGAGACAGGAAAGGTCGGAAGAGAACACTCATCTTCCCGAAGAGAGCACTCATCTAAAGGAAGAACAAAATGGCAAAGCGAGAACAATGGAACTCGGTGTTGAGCTGACTGAATGTGTACAGGTGTTTCGTCAGTGGTTGCATGCCAACCTCAACTCTGCTCTCCCGATCTGCTCCTTCCCCTCTTTGCCGTCCTTCCTGTCGTTTCCAGCTGATAGCGTCCTGCCTTGTGAGCCTGGGCCTCCTCTACGTAGTGACTCCACGTAGCGGCCACCCGCTCCGCCAGGCTCGCGTCCACCTGGCGCACGATGCGACCGGGCACCCCCATGACCAGCGAGCCTGCCGGTACCTGCATCCCCTCAGGAACAACCGCGCCCGCGGCCACGACGCTGCCACTGCCAATCACCACGCCATTGAGGAGCACGCTGCCCATGGCAATCAAGCAGTCATCCTCCACCACACAGCCGTGAAGAATGACGCGGTGGCCCACCCCGACACGATCTCCGACCCGGCAGGGCATCCCTTCATCTACGTGGACGATCGTCCCGTCCTGAATGTTCGATCGGGCGCCGATCACGATCGGCGCCATATCGCCTCGTACCACGGCCCCGTACCACACACTGGCATACTCACCTAAGGTCACGTCGCCCATCACCGCGGCGGTCGAGGCGATGAAGGCTGTGGGATGAATGGAAGCCATTATGCAGGAGGGCCGACTACTCTCGGGCTGGCGGAAAAAGCATCTGGGTCCAGGCCTCAACCGGCGCACCGTCCTTCAAGGCAGGGTGCCAGGTGACAGTCCAGACGAAATTACGGACTTCCCGCTCGAAGGCAGGATCGTTGGATGGTCGGAGCCTCATGATATCCACCGTCCTCCCTTCGGCGGAAACCTTTACCCAAAGGAGCGATGGGCGAGGTCCTGGCTGCGCGTCGGGGGGAACCGTCACAAAGGGAGGATTAACCGGTTTGGGCCGCTCGTCGAAGCAGGAGCCGTCCGCGTTGTATCCCGGCCCCGGCACGCACCCTGCCGCTGGCCGGCGGAATTCCCGTCGCGGCGCCATCGGTGCACCGAGTTGGATCAACTGGGGAGAGAGCTCCTGAACCTGGCCCGGACGGACTACGATGGTGTCGGAGTAGAAGTTGTACCGCGGAGCTGAGATCGCGAGAGCGTGGGGACCGGGAGGGAGTTTCGTCACGGCCTGAGTCACCGGCTGCTCATCGATCATCACGGTCGAGCCGCGCGGGAGACCGATGAGCCGTATCCCTCCGCTGTCGACCGGCCCCACCACGTCGGGTTGATTCGAAGGACTGGCGGCAGTTCCGAGGGAGGTGGTGTCACCTGCTGACGCCGGGACCGTGGCGGCAGCGCTGGGCGTACGCCCTGGTGACCCCACTGCCAAGCTATCTGTGGCAACCTGGGAAATTCCTGTAGGACTGTCGGACCGAGGGGCTGAATCGCTCCGGGGAGCGGCTGAGTCTGTCGCTGGCTCCGGAACTGCCGGGGCGAACCCTCGGGCCTTGTAGTAGTAAAGAGCTCCGCCGGCACCACCCAACACCGCGAGGAGCATCCATAACCATGCCCAGGAAGACGGGCTGGTCCGCATGGCCACAGAACGATCCGCCACCCGTCGCGGCACTTCCCGCCGTTCTCGGGGTGTTAGCCTCCGGTTCACCAGCGGAGAATCCAGCGGCGTCGTGGGTTGGCTTACGATCGGCGCCGCGGCCCCACCGCCGAGGGAAGCGCCGCTGCCCGCCGCTACGGCCGCTGCCCCGGAGAATGTCCCCACCGCGCTGACCCGAACTGATCCGGCAGCCGCAATCGGCTGTGAATGAAACGAGGCAATCAGCTCCTCGCAGGTCTGGAACCGGTCGAAAGGGTCCTTCATGAGCATCCGCTTGATCACTTCGAAGACCCGCCGCTCGTCTGCGGTGACGAGATTGGGGGTAGGAATCGGCTCGGTAATGTGCTTGTAACCGATCGAGAAGCTGTCTTCCCCATCGTACGGGACGGTGCCAGTCAGACACTGGTAGGCGACAACGCCCAGGCTATAGATGTCACTCCGGCCGTCGATCGGCTGGGCGCGCGCTTGTTCGGGACTCATGTAGTGCGGCGTGCCGATCGACATGCCGGTTCCGGTCAGCTTTTGGCCCGACGCCGCCTTGGCGATGCCGAAGTCGGTCAGTACGCTCTGGCCGAACTCGTCGAACATGATGTTGTCCGGCTTGATGTCGCGATGGACAATACCCCGTTGCGCGGCGTACCCCAGTGCGCTGCCGGCCTCGAGCAGGATCCGCCGGATCTCGGGAGGGGTGAGCTTCTTGCGCGAGCCCAGGACGGTAGAGAGCGAGCCACCTCGCAAAAACTTCATTACGAAGTAGATCACCCGGCCGGAGCGGCCGACCCGATAGATCGGGATGATGTTGGGGTGTTCCAGCTGGGCGGCGGTTCGGGCTTCGCGCTGAAAGCGTTCCACGAACTCAGTGTCGAACGCCAGTGAAAAGGGAAGAACCTTGACCGCCACTTCCCGCTCCAACTGGCGGTCCTTGGCCCGGTAGACCATCGCCATACCACCCCGGCCCAACTCCTCGATGATCTCGTACTCCGAGGTCAGCGCCTCGCGGACGAGGTCCATCTCCTGGAGCACGCCGGTGGCAATCGCGTGAACCGGAGTGGTCGCCATCAGATCGAGACCGCAGGAGGGGCAGAACTTCGATTTACCGGTGATTTCGCTGCCACAGCGGGAGCAGAACATATCCGCGCAAGCTACCCTACCGGGCGTTCCAGTCAAGCGGAATCCCGTGGCGTATCGCGAGAGGGGTTGCAATCAGCGGGGAAGCGAGGAAGCGGGGAGGCGGGAAGGTTGGGAACAGTCGTAACTATCGGTGCACCAATGCTGAGAGGGAAATTGATTCCTCCTTTCCCGCCTCCCCGCTTCCTCGCTTCCACTGGCACGTCACGTGCAGCGATTAAGCCCAACCGCGCCACTATCCGGAGAGCCCGTGGTCCCGTATCACACGATCGCGTTCAGCCAGCAAAAGCTGAGAGCAGCCCTCCGCCGAGCCGCGGGCCAGGATCCGGCGTTCAATTACGGTTTCGTGGTCCACTCCCGGCGTCAAAGCGAGCGACCCAGCCTGGGACTCATCACACTGCATGGGGAGAGCCTGGCCTTCAACGAGCGGTTGCTCAAGTCACTCGACGGCCTGCCGCTCTGGCTGTTCGGGCATGCCCGCATCACGCTGATGCCCGGCACCACGATCACCCCGAGCGAAGGGGGCCGAACCAAGGCTGCCGACCGGCCCTTGGCTTCCATGCTGATGCACATCGCGACCTTCGATACCACCACGGGAGTCACCCAGCATCTGGTCCAAGTGGAGGCTGTGGTCCGGGCCGAGAGCCTGGTTCAACCGCTCCTCATACTGACACCCACGCGTCCAACGGCCTGGCCAATGTGAGTTGGGACTGAAAGTACGAGACCCTCCAGCGCTCGAAGCTCTGGAGGGTCTTTTAATTCTTACCGCATCGGAAGGCTTCCCCAACTACCTCGACACACTATCGGATGACAAATTGGCACTATCAGCTGGCAGCTGCCTAGCCGGCACGTCCGGGGCCCTTGCCCCTGACGCTTCCCCACCTTCCCGCTTCTTGGTTTCCTTTTCCTCCACCACCTGGAACTCCTGTGTTCGCCGGTCTTTTCGCCCTTCGGCGTCGGTGACAACAACCTCGAGCACGTAATTCCCTGGCTTGAGCCGGTCCAGCTTCAGCGTCCGATGAGTACTGACGTTGGGCGTCGTGGC
>DASSED010000036.1:0-37126 GCA_035695405.1 Gemmatimonadales bacterium | reverse complement strand
GCTGTTTGCGCTGCCGGGATACTGGCTCGGGCTCATGCTGGTGATGCTCTTCACCTACCAGCTGCGGCTCTTGCCGGCATTCGGAGCCGCCGGCTTCGATGCTGATTTCCTGACCGGCTGGCCCCGGCTGCTCGATCGGCTGCGTCATCTGACCCTGCCGCTGCTCACCCTCACCCTTATCGGCATCGGAGGCACCGCACGATATGTCAGGGGAGCCATGCTCGACGTCAAAGGCGCGCCCCACGTCGCTATAGCCCGAGCGAAAGGGCTTCGGCCTCTGCAAGTGACCGTCCGGCATATTCTCCGGAATGCCCTGATCCCGGTGTTGACGCTTCTGGGACTGTCGCTCCCGGCTCTCTTCTCCGGTGCCGTCTTCATCGAGGCCATCTTTGCCTGGCCCGGCGTTGGCCGAATTATGGTCGAAGCCGTGGGCGCCCGTGACTACCCGGTGATCATGGCGGCCACTGCCGTCAGTGCGGTCCTGGTGGTGATCGGAAACCTGGTCGCCGAGGCGTTAGCAGCGTGGGCCGATCCCCGGCTGAGAACCCCCGTATCCACATGAAGTCCGGAGCTCTCTTGCGGGACTCGAGAGCCCGTTTCGGCTTGGCCGTGCTGGTGCTCGCCGTCGGCCTCGCCTTGTTCGCCCCGCTCCTGGCCACAGACCCATCGGTTCAACGGGACGTGGTGCTCACCCGCTTCCTGCCGCCCCTGGCGACCGACGTACACGGCACCTTTCATCTTTTCGGCACCGATCGCTTCGGCCGGGATGTGTGGTCCCGGCTGATCTATGGCGCGCGAGTGTCGCTCGGTGTGGGGGTGCTCGCCGTCGTTCTCTCGCTGATTATTGGATTGGTCATCGGCGCCGTCGCCGGCTTCTGGCCCCGGAAGGTGGGACTCATTCTTCTGGGCTTCACCGATTTCGCATTAGCGCTCCCCCGAGTCGTGCTGTTGCTCCTGCTGGCTTCACTTTGGCAGCCGAGTGCCATCCTGGTGATCGTGGTACTGGGATTGACCGGCTGGATGACGATTGCGCGACTGGTATATGGAGAAGTTCGAGCACTCGCGGCGAGGCCCTTCGTGGAGAGTGCCGTAGCCCTGGGGGTTCGAGGTCATCGGGTTCTGGTGCGGCACATCCTGCCCAATGCGCTCACGCCCGTGATCGTGGCCGCGGCTCTCGGGGTGGGGAACGCGATCATGCTCGAAGCCGGGCTCTCCTTCCTGGGACTGGGGGTGCAGCCTCCGACTCCTTCGTGGGGAAATCTGATCGCGTCCGGGCGCGACACGCTGGTGAATGCGCCTTGGGTTGCGACCGCACCCGGCGTGGCGCTCGTCATGGTGGTAGTGGCGGCAACGTTGTTGGGAGATGCGGTGCGGGACCGGCTGGATCCTGCCTATGTCCGAACGTTTTCTTCGAGTCTCAATGACCAGTCCACCGGCTCGAGCCCAGCGTCTCGTCAATCCTCCGCTCCAGGATTGTGAGGGCGCCAGGTGCGCCGCTGCACCCGTAATCGTGGGTGATGGTCTTGGTGCGACCGCGGAGCGTCACTGAGGTGATGACGCTGGGCGAGTCGGTGGCGTAACGCCCGCAGGCCCGCTCCGATCCGACATAGCGGTCATCGAAGGTGAAGTAGCCTGCCTGTTCGATGTCTGCCAAGAGGGTGTCTACCTGCTGCCTGGCGATGTGCGTCGAGTCGGGCCCCACCCGGCGGACATGTGCTTTACCCTCATAACGCACCGTTCCCGAGGGTGTCACCGATATCCGGTAGACCGGGCAACTGCCGAAGCATGCCGTCCGCTCCAGCGTGATTGCTGGTTGCGCTCCTGCCACGCTCTGATTGACCTCGGCGGCCGGCAGAACCGCCTCACGTCTGACACACGAGGCCATGGCCAGCAGTGCCGGCAGAGCCAGTATCCGACTGGTCACGGCATCACCGGTAGCTGCCGGCGGAAGCTGCGGACTCCATCAGAGAAAACCAGCTCGAGCTGCCGGCTCGTGGTTGGCAGCTGCACGTTACCCCCTGCGGCCAGCGAAAGGATTTCTCCGGTGCTGGCATCTCGGACCATCACCATGGGGTAGGCCAGGTGGTTCCATCTGAGGGCAACTCGATTGGTGGCTTCCCGGTTGAGAGCCGAATGCTCCACCGTCTGGAGACCAGCAGAGGAGCGGACCACAGTCTCCTGGCCGTTGCCTCGCAGACGGAGACTGGAAATACGTTGAGCCTGCGCGGATGCCAGCGGAATGGCAAAGGCAAAGCTCTGGTGACTCCCCGGCAGATCGGCCACCTCGGAAGGCGCAAACGAATGGGCGAACAAGGTTGAGCCGTCCTCAGCGCGGGCTTCGATGGCGTAGGGACCGGCCCGTCCCGGCAACCGCGGCCTGGTATTTACCTGAAACGCGGGCTGGAGCACGAGCTTACCATCCTGGATGTAACCCCAGATGAGTAGGCAGGGCTGCACAGCTGCATTGGCCGCCCCATTGCCCACCACATCCGATCCGGTCGTGAAGTAGTCGAGCACGCCGGAGTAGGTGTAGTCGCTGATCCACTTGGGGTCACAGTATCCCATTATGTCACCGGAGCTCGGTGGCTCCAGGGTCCCGCTCCCTAGATCGTAGCCATATCCGCCGGTGCTGCCGTCGGGCTCGGGGTAGTTAGGATCGATTCCGGTGGGACCGCCGCAAGGAGCGTGTCTCCGAGCCCAGTTGTGGGCCAGCTCGTGAGCGGCAACCGTAGCGGCGCTTCCACCCTGGAGATAGTCCCAGCCCAGCGCCGCGCGCTCCGGGAGGCCGGGAGTGCTGACGTAGGCCACCCCCGCAACTCCCGAGGAGTAGGAAACTTTGGCCACTCCGTAGTAGTAGCGAGTCCCATCGGCGACGGCGATGGCATTGACCTGATCGAGCACGGTTTGCCAGCCGGTGCCGTCGGCCTGGAGCACCGTGGTGCTGGTGATCGGGGTAGACCGGACCAGGACGTTGATCCCGTCGACCGGGTGCATTCGCCGGGTCATGTCCAGGAAACTGCTCTTGTTGGCATCGGTGACGTTGCCGGTGAGCCCTGCCTGCACGATCGGCACGAAGGTCACGTTGAGTGTGGGAACCGCCCGGACCGTCGGGGCCGGGGGTGCAAAGACGTTGTCGTTCGGGTCACTCTCGGAGATGACACCCGGCATGACCTCGGCCTCTATTCTGAAACCGGCCTGGATGACGTTGCCGGCAACCGAGTAGTTCCACGAGTTGCCCAACGAACTCTCATCCGGCGCGGTGGGCACCGAGACCAATCCAGCGGGAGGATTCAGATTCACGGTGGTCGTAGGTACCAGGCTCCCGGGCGCAAAGATCCGGACCTGGACCTGGACACCTGCCGTCGGGGTATTCGCCTGGTTAGCCACCACGAACACCCGGAGCAAGCCGGCTCGATTCTGGACCAGCGGAATCGTACCGGCGTAGGTCTGGGCGCTCTGGGTCAGGTACATGCCATCGATACACAGGTTCACCTGGCCGCCGCTGGGCGTGGTGTACGACACGTCGGCCGACGCGGTGTTGTTGGCCGTAACGGTGACCGTTTGGTTGGTGGGAGTGGCGGTATACGTCGTGTTTCCACACGACGCGGTCACATTTTGAGCCGATACCGCGTAGTCGCCGGGGAGGAGACCGACGAGCGTCTTGGAGTTGGTGACCAGCCGGTTGAATCCCCCGGGGCCGGTGACCGTCACCTGAGCCGCGTTGTTGGTTCCCACACCCGAGATGGTGACATCGAGATTGCCGGTGGACGTACTGTAGCTCACCGAGGCGTTGACCTGAGAGGCGCTGCTCGCGATGGCGACGGTTTGGGAGACAGGTGTTGCGGAATAAACCGCAGATCCCACCGTGACGTTGGCAGCCGCTACCGTGTATATGCCGGGCTGCAGGCCGGTGAGCGCCTGGCTGGCCGTGAGAGCTTGGGCGTACCCGTTGGGTCCGGTGACGTTGACCGCCGCGGACGATCCGTTTGGCAGGCCCATGATCGTCACCGACAATGTCCCCGAGCTCGGACCACTGGGGTCTCCACTGCAGCCCAGCAGTAATAGCGTGAGTATGGATGCAAGCCGCACTCGGGAGACAGGACTCATGGAAATCTTCCTCTAGGCAAGCGGATCCGGTGAGAGCCTTGCGTTCTGCACCGACGGCTGTTGCACCCCGGCTGGCGTCCCGCTGCACGGGGCCGCCGCACCAAGTGGCCGCCGCTCCGGTAAGTTGAACGGCCGTGCACGGTTAGCGGCCAGTCCCGGGCAGCGCAGCCAGCGCCAGGATAATGGAGTTTAGTCATGACGACGACAATCCGGCGACGTTCCTTTCAGCGCCCACTGGGTCGGCAATACCCGCGCCACGAGCCGGAAGGCAGCCGATCGAATCGAGCGACTAAAAAAGACGAGTTGTGTGCGGAGGGGCTGGTGCGGGTGGGTTACTTCTTACGCAGGCACCGCTGGACCTCTTCCAGCAGGCGATCACCCGGGAAGGGCTTGGATATGACACCGCACGGGACGGCGATCCCCAGATCGATGAGTGCAGCGGTTGCGTAACCAGACATCAAGAGTACGGGTAAATCAGGCCTCGTCTCCGAGAGCACCTGCATCAGCTGAACTCCATTCATCCGGGGCATGACCACGTCCGACACAACGCATCCCACTCCGGATGCCCCATTCTGCAGCATGTCGAGCGCCTCGGCACCATCGGCTGCCTCGAACACGTCATAGCCCGCTCGCTCGAGGACCCGTGCCGCGAAGCGACGCACCGCGGTCTCGTCGTCCACGACGAGAACGGAACACATAGGATCGGTACTCTCGGCCATCGATGGCGAGAGATCGTCTACAGTCTTCATGTATTTGCTGGTGTGTAGAGATTGAACGTCTGCCCAAGTGTAACCTGGTCACCTGTCAAGTAATAGATGATCAGTCTGATCGAGCCCGGCTCCGCAACGAGTCCAGACTCCAGACCCCCCCTCCGGCGGACGCCAGGAAAAGGAAGATGAAGCAGAGCAAAACGGGGGGTTCACCGTGATTGAGAATGGGCCAGAATCCTCGCGGAGCGTGAAACATGAAGTAAGCCGTCGCCATCTCACCGGAGAGCACGAACGCCAGGGGCCGGGTGAACAGGCCGAGCAGAAGCAACAGACCCCCGAAAGTTTCGAGCACGCCGGCCAATCCGAACAGCGACACGAGGGGCACGGGGGACTGTGGCTCGGTAGCGGGAAAACCGAACAGCTTTTGGGTCCCGTGCGCGATCAGGACAAATGCCGCGACGATCCGAAGAACGCTCAGGAGGCGAGGGCTCCAGCTCGCAGGAATGGGTCCTGTCATCGAGGCTCCTTTGGGTCAGCACCGCGGCATCGAGGCCGATATATAACAGCGCTCTGGCTCGATCCGTCAACTCGAGGGTACCCCCACCCTCAGACTCAACGGCCAGCGCACGGTGCGGACTTGGGCTGCCTCTCCCCAAAACTCCTTCAGCTCACGGGCTAATTCCGGCAGCGGGTCATGACCCGTGGTCTCACGGAATCGCTGGACGGCAGACCAGGTGCCGATATAGCCGAGCAGCTCGGACATGGTCCATTCCGCCTGCATCGCGAAGGTCGGCGCCTCCAACTCGGCGAACGGAAACGGCAGCTCTCGGTAACCGGTCTCGACGTGGTGGCGTTCCGCCGGCCAATAGGGACCAACCACATCATGATAGAACCGCTGCATGATTCGATTGGCCGGCTTGTCGCTGATCTCCTGGACGCCGTAGGTCCATGCCGCGATCACCCCGTCGGGTTTGAGGACCCGGTGAGCCTCGGCGAAGAACTCCTGCAGGTCGAGCCAGTGCAGCGCTTGCGCCACCGTCAGGAGATCCACGGAGCTGGAGCCCAGTCCACTCTGCTCCGCGGGCGCTATCCGATACTGAACCTGCGGATGGCGGGGTGCGCTGGCCAGCATTTCCGGACTGATGTCAGTCGCGATCACACGGTGAAATCTTTGCGTGAGCGGGATCGTGGCCTGGCCGTTTCCCGCCGCGCAATCCCACGCCAGCTGGTGTTGCGGGGGCAAGCTGGAGAGATAGGTGAAGAGATCGTCCGGATAGACCGGGCGGCAACTGGCGTAGGCCGCAGCCACACGGGAGAAATGATCAGCGTAGGGTTTCACGACGGACGTGCGAGCGCTGCTTGGAGCCGGTCGACCAGTTCGGCCTGGGCCGGGTTGAGCCTATCCCGCGCCTCGTCCGGTGTGAACCAGGCACAGCGATCGACCTCTGGAAAAGTGAGCCAACGGCCTGACCCCCGGGGCCATTCGGCTTTCATGGTATTGCTCGTCACCGCCGCCGAGTCAGCATCACCCTCCCAGGCCCAGGCATGAATCACCTTGCCCGCCTTCTGGCGCACACTACCGAGGGGAAGAAAGGGTCCGAGGGGTTTCACCCCGGTTTCTTCCTCGAACTCCCGGCAGGCCGCTGCGAGAAGATCTTCACCCGGCTCGGTAAGACCCTTGGGAATGGTCCACGCGCCCGCATCACGCCCGCGCCAGAAGGGACCACCGGGATGGGCCAGGAAAAGCTCGAGCGGGCCCGGGCTGCGGCGAAAGAGTAGGAGACCGGCACTGGTCTGTGAGGCTTTCACCGCTTCCGCGCCCGCAAGGCGCAGAAGTATCCGGCAGGATCCGGGAGCGCTCGATGGGTCTGCGAGTCAATTGTGATCTCCCAGCCAGGCTGGGCTTTCCACCATCCCCAGAAGCCCTCAGGAGCCACGGCCGTGATGGTCAATTGCTCCAAGTGGCCATCCATGGCACCGGTGTGTCCCAGCAGGAGATGAGATCCGGTGAGCACGGCACCAGGGTGATCGGCATCGCGAGAAGCGGCGTCCGGATGCCAGGTGTTATCTCCACTGATCGGGTCGAGCCAGCCGATGAGATCGCGCACGGCTGCCCCCGTTGCCCCGGCACGAGCCGCTGCATCCGGCGGAGCTAGATGGAGATTACCCGAGCGGACACCCGCACGCGGCTGAGTTCGAACCTGGATGAGCTCGTAATCCCCGGCCAGCTCGGTCGATCGGCTGACCATCGGATTCTGGGCGTTCTCCGGAACCTGAGGAGGACAGCGAGACGGCTCCGGGCCAGGGGTAGAACCGGAATGGCATGCCCCGAGGGTGCCTGCCAGGCAGCACGCGAAGGACCATCTCACCCGACGGACCATCGACTGATTCAGCATAGAGGGAAGCTGAGGCGGATTGGGAACCGACCCGCTCGAACGTACGTTGCTGTCCGGGATGTGGCAACCGGCATGCGAAGCTATCTTATCAGAGTCTCCTATGCCTTGAAGCCATGATGACTGCACGCCTGTTAGGCCGCCGTCCCAGCACGCCCATCCGGAGCACCGCCAGCTCCCGGCCGGGCCAGAGCCTGCCCAGCGATGTTCTGGGTCAGACTTGCCGGCGCTTGGGCATCGTTGGACTCGTCTTCGCCGGGCTCTGGGCCATCACGATCTTCATGAACAGCATCGTGGCTCGCTGGCTGGGCGAAGCCGCCTTCATGCAGGACATCTGGCCGTTCCCCGGCTTCTTGGTGGCCTGGATCGGCGTCGTCACTTCGCTCCTGATGACCGTACTGGCCCGACGCCTGAGTCCCCGGCCCAAACAGCTGGTGGATGTGGGATCCGCGTTCTTGGTGATCCAGTGTCTGTTGGTCTCCATTCTCAGCCAATGGGCTCCGGTACCGATCAGCCCTCGGGTGTCATGGGTCTGTATTCCCATCCTGTTCTACCCGGCGATCGTGCCGAACACACCGAGAAAGACCCTGGTCACTTCCCTGCTCGCGGCCTCGATGGAGCCGCTGGCGCTGGGCATCAGTCACCTGCGGGGAGTCCAGGTACATCTCAACACGTTTTATCTGCTGTGGGATTTTCTTCCCAATTACATCTGCGCGCTGCTGGTCGTCATCCCGGTGAAGATCATTCACAACCTGGGTCACCAGGTGCGAAAGGCCCGCGAGTTGGGGAGCTATCGGCTGGAAGAGCCTCTGGGGAAGGGCGGAATGGGCGAGGTCTTTCGCGCCACCCACCAGATGCTGGCCCGCCCTGCGGCCGTGAAGTTGATCCGCTCGGAAATCCTGGGGTCCAGCTCTCCCAGTGCCGCCAAGATCGTCGTGGAGCGCTTTCGTCGGGAAGCGGAAGCCGCAGCATTGCTGCGCTCGCCTCATACCATCAGCCTGTACGACTTCGGGGTAGCCCAGGACGGCACCTTCTTCCTGGTGATGGAGCTACTCGATGGGATGGACTTGGAGACCTTGGTCGAGCGATTTGGTCCGGTTCCCCCGGAGCGCGCAGTGTATCTACTGCGGCAGGCATGCGCGTCGCTGGAGGAGGCCCATACGCGTGGCCTGGTACATCGCGACATCAAGCCATCCAACATCTTCACCTGCCGGATGGGCCTGGAAGTCGACTTCGTCAAGGTGTTGGACTTTGGTCTGGTCAAAGCAGTGAACGACCGCGGGCGAGAGGCGACTCTCCTGACTGCACCGGACAGCACGACGGGCACGCCGGCCTATATCGCCCCCGAAGTCATCCGCGGTGATGGCGTGGCCGACCACCGGGTCGACATTTACACCCTGGGGTGCGTGGGGTACTGGCTGCTCACCGGGCGACTGGTGTTTCAGGCGCCTAATGCCATCCAACTCATGTATCAGCACGCCAACGCTGCTCCGGTCGCACCCTCCGAAAGAAGCGAGATGGACGTGCCGTCTGCGCTGGATAAAGTCATCCTCGCGTGTCTTGCAAAGCACCCCGAGGACCGGCCTCAAACCGCCGGAGAGCTGTCCCGTCTGCTCGGAGCGTCGGTCGAGAGCGAAAGCTGGAGTGAAGAGCGAGCGCATCGCTGGTGGGACCGGCACCATCCGCAGCCAAACTGGGCTCAACCATCCGACGGGGGGCAGCGCATGCTGACCAAGACCATGGAAGAAATGTGGGAGCCCGGGGAAACGCCCTCACCGGAACTCGATCACGCTCGGCTGTAAGACCCTTCAGCTTCAAGACAGACCAGATGACTGCAACGACTAGGTTGGTGCCTCCGGCCGCTACCCGGGCTCGCCCTCTTGATCGCGCACTCCGTCTCTTTGCCGACGTCCAAGCGGGAGAGGGAGGCACCGCCATTCTCCTCGCCCTCAACGTCTTCTTTATTTTCAGCGCCTATTACGTCATCAAGCCGATACGCGAAGCCCTCATTCTCTCCGGCAGCGGAGCCGAGGTAAAGTCGTACGCTGCGGCAGGTCAGGCAGTCCTGCTCTTGCTGCTGGTACCCGCGTATGGCGCTCTGGCGGACCGGCTCCCCCGCCGAGGCCTGCTCAACACCGTGACCGCCTTTTTCGTGGCGTGCCTGTTTCTGTTCTATGGCCTGGTCAAGGGAGGCGTGCCGGTCGGTGTCGTGTTCTTCCTGTGGGTCGGGATCTTCAACCTGATGATTCCGGCTCAATTCTGGTCTTTTGCCAACGACATCTACACTAAAGATCAGGGTGAGCGCCTCTTTGCCATTGTGGTATTCGGCGGGTCGCTGGGTGCGGTCGTGGGCAGCGCAGCAACCGGCCGGCTCATTCCCCTGATCGGCATAGCGCAGCTGCTCTTGGTGGCCGCGGCGCTGCTGGTGGTCGCCGTGGCAATCAGCAACGTGGTGGACGCCCGGGAGCGAGCCCGGCACGAGACCCACCTCCCACCCAGCTTGACCACCGCCGAGCTACCTGCCGCCACGGGCGAGTACCAGATCACGATGGTCGAGGACCAGAAGAAGCTCACGGTGTCAATGCCTGGCACCGGTCCGGTCAATCGCCCCGGCACCTTTCGCCTGGTGTTCGCCGATCGCTACCTGCTCATGATCGCCCTGCTCATGCTGATCCTCAACTGGGTCAATACCACGGGCGAGTACATCCTGTCGCGCACTGTGGCTGGAGTGGCTCGGGCTGCGGTGGCCCGAGGCACGGCTGGAGGTCTCTCCGAGGCCGACATCATCGGCGCTTTCTACTCGGATTTCCTGTTCCTCGTGAGCCTGGTGTCGATGGTGCTCCAACTCTTCGTGGTGTCCCGCCTAATCAAGTTTTTCGGCGTTAGAACCGCGATCCTGGTGCTGCCGGTACTGGCGCTCACCGGGTATGCCGTGCTCGCGTTCGTCCCGATCCTCGCGCTGATTCGCACGGTGAAGATCGCGGAAAACGCGACCGACTACTCGATTCAGAACACGGTGCGAAACGTCCTGTTCCTGCCAACCAGCCGAGATCAGAAGTACAAGGCCAAGCAGGCAATCGATTCCTTCTTTGTCCGAGCCGGCGATGTCCTATCGGCCGCCCTCGTGTTCGTGGGCACCACCTGGCTCAGCTTTCAAACCACCACCTTTGCCCGGGTGAATCTGGTGCTGGTGGTGGCATGGCTCCTTCTGGCTGTCGCCATCGGACGGGCGTACGCCCGGAAGTCGAGTGTGATACCAGGCCCAACGCCGAGCCGGTGAACCAACACCTGGCGGCGGTCGGCCTGGCGTCAGCCCTGCTGGGCACCGCCGGCTGCGCTCGATCGGCACCACCGGTACCGGCCCCTGTCCCGCTGATTCCGCCGAGCCAGCTCGAGGTCAGACTCTACCTCATCGGGGACGCAGGAGACCCAGCCCCGGGCGGTGAGCCGGTTCTCATGGCACTGCGGCGGGAGCTGGCCACTCGGGATGGCCGGCAGATCGTACTTTTTTTGGGAGACAACGCCTACCCGCGCGGACTGCCCGCGCCCAAGAATAAAGATCGACGCGAGGCTGAGCGGCGGATCTCCGAGCAGGTGAAGGTCATAACCGGCTCCGGAGTTACCGGCTATTTCATCCTGGGCAATCACGACTGGGCCAAGTATGGCGGTGAAGGATGGGACGCTGTTCGGCGTCAGGAAGCGTTCGTTGACTCAGCCGGCCAGGGAAAGGCTTGGGTGTTGCCATCCGGCGGGTGTCCCGGCCCCAGCCGGATCGACATCGGCCGGCTTCGGCTGCTCCTGATCGATACCCAATGGTGGCTGCACCCCGGACCGAAGCCGCGAGACCCCACCTCCGCCTGTGCCACGGATGCTGAATCCGAGATCGTGGATTCGTTGCGCGCGGGGTTGGCCGGTACTGCCGGCCGGGTGGTGGTGGTAGCCGGTCACCACCCGTTGGTCTCGGGTAGCATCCATGGGGGACACTTCGGATGGATGGATCACATCTTTCCCCTGCGAAACCTCGAGCCGTGGCTCTGGATACCCCTGCCCATCCTGGGCTCCCTCTATCCAGGTCTTCGACAAAGTGGTATTTCGAGTCAGGATATGTCGTCCGGGATCTATCAACGGATGATCGCTGCCCTTCGCACCGCCTTCACGCCGGTTCCGCCATCGCTCTTTGCGGCCGGACACGATCACGGCCTTCAGGTCATTGCCGGCCGGGTCGTGCCGCTGGAACTGGTGAGTGGCGCTGGGATGTATGGTCACTACAGCAGAACCGTCGCGATCCGCGGAAGCCTGCTCGCCAGGAAGGCGAGCGGGTACGCCAGGCTGGACGTGCCCCGGACGGGCCGGGCCCGGCTCTCGGTCATAGAGGTAGATCGGACCGGACGCTCGCATGAGGTGTTCTCGATCTGGGTGAATGACCCACCATGAGCTCAAAACGAACTCTGCTCCTTGTGATGGGCATCGGACCCGTCGCTTCCGTCGGGCTCCTGGCTCAGGGCTCGGACAATGCTTCCCATCGGGATACCCTGGTTGCTCCGGCGGCGCAGTATCGCGCCAGCGGTCTCCACAACTTTTTCCTCGGTAAGGAATACCGGTCTCTCTGGGCCACCCCCATCTCGGTCCCGGTGCTCGACCTTGCGGGGCACCTTCGTCCGGTGTCGAGGGGTGGCGGTCAGCAAACCAAGTCCCTGCTGCTGGCAGCACCCAATGGACAGGAATACTTCTTCCGCTCGGTCGACAAGGACCCATCGGCAACGCTTCCACCGGAGTTGCGAGGCACGGTAGCAGGCAGCGTGGTCCGAGACCAAACCAGCTCCGCCTTTCCCACTGCCCCACTGGTGGTAAACCGATTGCTCACGGCCGCTGGCATCCTGCATGGTGAGGCGCGCCTTGTCGTGCTTCCGCGCGAGGGATTGGGGCAATTCGCACCCGAGTTCGCCGGTCTGATGGGGTTCCTGGAAACGCGAGTCGGTGGCCCCGAGGGGCCGCCGGCAAAATGGGGGGGCGCTACTGAAATCATCGGCAGCGACAGCTTGTTCGCGCGCACCGCAAGAAGTCCTGAAGACCGGATCGACGCCCGGGCCTTCCTGAAAGCGCGGCTCTTCGACCTGTTGATCGGGGACTGGGACCGCCATTCCGATCAATGGGTGTGGGCTCGTTTCGGTGACACAAAGCCTCGCAGGTGGGTGCCGGTGCCTCGAGACCGGGACCAGGCGATGGTCAAATACGATGGCTTGCTGTTGGCCCTCGCGCGGCAGACTGCGCCACAGCTGATCAACTTCGGTCCGAAATATTCGTACATCCCGGGCGCTACGTGGAACGGCCGAGACCTGGATCGCCGGTACCTGAGCGAGCTGGACTGGCCGGTGTGGGAGTCGGTGGTCAACGCGCTCCAGACCGCACTCACCGACGCAGCCATCGACAATGCGGTGCAGGCCTTGCCGCCTCAGCACTACGCAATTGCCGGCGCCCAGCTGGCCTCCGCCCTCCGCACTCGGCGGGACCATCTGCCCGACGCCGCCAGACGATACTATGTCCAGCTCGGAAAACAGGTGGATGTCCACGCCACGGAGAGTAGCGACCAGGCTCGCATCGTCCGAGGTTCCGGAGGAGCGGTTGAGCTCACGCTCCGAACCGCCGGCACTGACTCGCCCTATTTCCAGCGCCAATTCGACCCCGCTGTGACCCGGGATGTTCGGCTCTACCTCGATGCCGGAGACGACACGGCCCTGGTAACAGGAGGTCGCGGTCGTGGACCGCTGGTAAGGATCCTGGGGGAAGGCGGCAACGATCGGCTGGTGGACTCGACCGGCTCGGGCCGCGAGCGATTCTATGATGACCCCGGTGGACCGGCCCGGGTCCAGGGCTCCAACCGGGGCGTGAACCGCAAACCTTATGTCGCATCCCGAATCGGCCCCAAAGAGCTCCCGCCACGTGACTGGGGGAGCCGTTGGACCGCAAGCACCCAGGTCAGCTTCGGGCCGGACATCGGATTCTTCCTGGGCGCCGGCCGCACCTTGACCACGTATGGATTCCGCAAGGATCCCTATTCCACCCGGCACCGATTCCGTGCGGGCTTCGCTACCGGTCCCAAGACCTACCGGGTGGAATATCAGGGTGAGTTCCGGCGAGAGAACTCCGCCAACTATGCGGCACTCGCGCTCCGCGCATCCGGAATCGACGTGATCAGCTTCGATGGCTTCGGCAACGAGATCGCGGCACCGGGGGACAAGGAGTTCTACCGGGTCACCCAGGACGCCTTCCGGGTGCAGCCCTCCCTGGTTTTCGCGAGCCGGGGGGAGCGCACCAGCTTCCAGATCGGACCGGTGCTGAAATACGTTTCCACCGATCAGAGACCCGACCGCTTCCTCGGTACGCTCGGTAACGTGTACGGCACCGGGAACTTCGGTGAGCTCGGCGCCAGCGCCACGCTGCGGCACGACTCCAGAGATCATCCCACTGCAGCCACCCGCGGAGTCTTTCTCGAGGTTGGGGGCAATGCCTATCCCGCAGTCTGGGATGTCGACAGCACCTTCGGAGAAGTGCACGGTGAGGCCGCGACCTATCTGACGGCGCGGGCTCCCCTTTCACCCACACTGGCGATTCGAGTCGGAGGAAAAAAGATCTGGGGGCAGTACCCCTACTTCGAGTCCGCCTTTATCGGAGGGGCCTCGACTGTTCGGCTTGGCCGGGTCAATCGGTATGCCGGTGACGCCTCCGCTTATGGCTCGGCCGAGCTGCGAGTGGCACTCGCCCACCTCGAGCTGGTGTTGCCGGCCCAGGTGGGTGTGTTCGGGTTGGGTGATGTGGGACGGGTCTTTCTTGCCGGCGAGTCCTCGGATAAGTGGCACGGCGCCGCCGGCGGCGGCATCTGGATCGCCTATCTCGATCGCGCGTACACATTCTCGCTCGCCGTTGCATCCGGGGAGGAGCATACCGGCGTCTACGCCCAGGCCGGTTTCGGGTTCTAGCCGTTCGCGGTTATTCTGACGAGTGCGCAAGACATGGTTCGGATCCGGCCCTGACGCACCAGCTGCGGCCGCCGCCGTCGTAGCCGCCACCATCATCATCGCCTTTCAGCTGGCCGGCAAGGCCACTCGCGACGCGCTTTTTCTCTCCGCTGTCGGAGTCGGCTCACTTCCATTCATGGTCATAGCCGCGGCAGTTCTCTCTGCCGTGCTCTCTATCCTTCTGGCGCGAATCATGGCCCGTAAGGGACCCGGGCGAATGGTTCCCCGCCTCTTTGCCTTGAGCGCCGTTCTCCTGATGTCCGAATGGGCTCTCGCGCCCAGGGCGAGAGCCGCGACCGCCATCCTGGTGTACCTGCACTTCACCGCCTTGGGGGCGGTCCTGGTATCAGGGTTCTGGGCCATCGTGAACGAGCGCTTCGACCCACGAACCGCACGGCAGGTGATCGGCCGCATCACGGCCGGCGGCTCGTTGGGCGGGCTCATCGGCGGTCTTCTCCCGGAACGGGTGGGGGCGTCACTCCCGGTCACCGCGATGCTGCCAATCCTGGCGATCCTCCATCTGCTCGCGGCCGGACTGGTGCTTGGTATCGAGCAGGGTCGGCAGCCGGCTGCCTGGGTCAGGGACACTGATGAGGGCCAGGAGACGATCCCGACGGGCGCCTGGGTCCTGCGAAAGTCGCCCTACCTGATGGCGCTTGCGCTGCTCGTGTGCCTGACTTCGGCAGCAGAAGGATTGCTGGATTACGTCTTCAAGGCGAGAGCCAGCGCTGCCACGGCCTCGGGCGAGGAGTTGCTGCGGCTCTTTGCCGCCTTCTACACCACCACTGCGCTGCTCGGGATTCTCATCCAGGTGACCGCGCTGCGACGGCTGTTGAGCCGGTTGGGAATTGCTCGCAGCGCCGCGTTACTTCCAGCGGGTGTCTCGGCTGGCGCGGTCGGGGCATTTCTGGTTCCCGGTCTGATTCCCATTCTCCTGGCGCGAGGAATCGAAGTAGTCCTCCGGAGCTCGATGTTCCGCGCAGCGTACGAGCTGCTCTTCACACCAGTGGCGCCAGCGGAGAAGCGGGCGACCAAGCTGCTGCTCGACGTAGGCTCCGCCCGGGTGGGCGACATCGCCGGCGGCGCCATCATCCTGGTAGCGCTCGGCTCGGCGGGTGCCGGAGCGAGTCAATGGCTGCTCGCCATTACTCTGCTGTTAGCAGTGGCTGCGTTGATGGTCGCGCGACGGCTGCAGACCGGGTATGTAGCGGCCTTGGAGGGAAGCTTGCAGCGTGGCGCCGGGTTCATCGAGCCTCAGGACGATGCCGCCGCCTTGCTGCAGACCGTCGGAGGATTCGATGTGAGCGGCATCCGGACCCGAACCGCCATGTTCGTGGGAACTTCATGGCAGACCGCACCTCATCCAGCAGCGGCGGCACCAGCGCCCCCCTTGTCCGACCCGGAGACACCGCTGAGCCGCGCCATTCACAGCGGCCAGGCGGAGGCGGTGCGCGATGTTCTGGCGCAGCATCCCCTGGCCCCGGACCAGCTCGAGTCCACGATCGAGCTTCTGGCCTGGGACGAGGTGGCGCCCCAGGCAATCCGCTCACTGCGTGATCTGGCCGGCACCAACACGACGACTCTGGTGCGACATCTCCTCGACCCTGACGAAGACTTCGCCATACGCCGGAGACTCGTAGTCGTCCTGGCTGCGGCCCGAAATCGAGAATCGTTCGACGGATTGTTCCGCGCTCTCGACGATAAGCGCTTCGAGGTTCGCTACCGGGCCGGCCGCGTGGTCAGCCGAATGGCCGACGAGTCGCACATCGAGGTGAGCCGGGACACCGTCTATCAATTAGTCGAGCGCGAGATCGGCGTGGAACGCGGCGTGTGGGAGAGCCGGCAGCTGATCGATGCGCTCGAAGTGGAGCCGTCACCGATGGAGACCGAGCTCTTGCAAGATCGGGCCAACCGCAGCCTGGAACACCTCTTCACTCTGTTGTCCCTGATCCTGCCCCGAGAAACGCTCCGGCTTGCCTTCCACAGCCTGAACACCGGTGATCAGCACCTCAGGGGCACCGCCCTCGAATATCTGGAAACCGTGCTACCGGAACGGGTGTGGGATAAGCTCTGGCCCCTGCTGGAGCCCGGTCAGACGGCGCCGCCTCGTTCGGCTGATGCAGGTCACGCCCTTCGAGAGCTGTTGGCGTCGCGGGAGACAATCGGACTTGCTCTGCTCGAGGCCCGGCGGCGTTCAGGCGAAGCTAAGCGGTCCTCGTAAGCGCGCGATCCAGCACGTCCAGCGCAAAGTCGACGTCCGCGGCAGTTATGCACATGGGCGGCTTGATGCGAAGCACGTTGCCGTAGAGACCACCCTTCCCGATCAAGACTCCCATCTCGCGGGCAGCCTCCAGGACCTCGAGCGTCTGAGCCGTTGCCGGCGTCCGGCTGCTTCGGTCGGTGACGAGCTCGAGACCGAGCATGAGGCCCATGCCGCGTGCCTCTGCCACCAAGGGGTGCTCCTCGCGCAATCGAACCAGCCCCCGGAGGAGCCTGCCTCCCACCTTTCGAGCATTCTCCTGGAGCCCTTCCTCGTCGATGACCTCCAGCACGGCGAGGCCAGCCGCCATGGACACCGGATTGCCGCCGAAAGTGTTGAAATGGAGTCGCTGCGCCAGTGTCTCGGCGATCTCGCGTCGAGTGGTGACCGCGGCCAACGGTACTCCGTTTCCAATCCCCTTGGCCATGGTCACGATATCCGGAACCACGCCGTGATTCTCGAATCCCCAATAGTGCTCGCCGGTGCGGCCGAAACCGGTCTGTACCTCGTCGGCGATGCACACGCCGCCGTGCTCCCGAATCACCGCATAGGCTTCCTTGAAGTAATTGGAAGCTCCGCGGCTCACCCCTCCCACCCCTTGGATCGGCTCGGCGATGAAAGCTGCGACTTTTCCGGGAGTCGAATAGCGGATCAGGTCGCGGATGTCCTCAGCGGCTTCCGAGGCGGCCGCGGCAGCCGAACCTTCCCGGCGGCTCACTGCCGGGTCCGGGCTGATAGCGTGGTGGATGCCCCAGTGACCAGGAATCGGGTATTTCCAGGTGTGAAGCGAGGTCAACCCCAGTGAGCTGGGAGATCCTCCATGGTAGGCATTTCTCACGGCGATGACATCGTTGTTTCCGGTAAATAGCCGCGCCATGGTGACGGCGAGATCGTTGGCCTCGCTTCCACTATTTACGAAATAGGTGACATCCATCCCCGGTGGCATCTTGGACGCCAACTTCTGGGCCAGCAGCGGCAGGTTGGGGTGAAGGTAGATCGTGGTCGCATGCTGCAAGGTGGCGACCTGCTCCTGCACTCGCTGCATGACCTTGGGGTGACAGTGGCCGCACGACACCGTCACGATCCCGCCGAACAGGTCCAGGTAGCGCCGTCCCGTCTCATCGAACAGGTACTGCATCTTTCCTTCGACGATCATCAGCGGGTCACGATAAAGCGCAAATACCGCCGGGTTGACGTACCGGTGCCGGAGTGCCAGAACCTCCTGCCGGCTGGGACCCTGGTACGGACGGGGCAGGTAATCGAACGGCGGCATAACGGCGGGCGGTTTCATGACGTCAGTCATGGTCACTCCATTTGGTCGTGGTCTTCTTGGCCCTGGTCCAGAACTCGACCGAGCCACGACCCGTGATGTCGCAGGCGCCGAATTTCGACTCGTTCCAGCCGCCGAACGAGAATGGCTCGCGCGGCACCGGGACGCCCACATTCACGCCCACCATCCCGGCCATGGCGCGATCGCACACGTACCGCGCCCGCTCTCCATTCGTGGTAAAGACCGAGGCCGCGTTGCCGTAAGGTGACGCATTCTCGACTGCCAGGGCATGATCGAGATCGGGCGTACGAATGATGGCCAGTACCGGGCCGAACACCTCTTCCTGAGCGATTGTCATGTCCGGCCTCACCCGATCGAGAATGGTTGGCCCCAGCCAGAATCCACCTTCTCGCCCGGGGACCGTGGCGCCGCGTCCATCGAGCAGCAGAGTGGCTCCCTGGCTGATCGCCTGGCCGATATAGCTCTCGATGCGCTGTCGAGCCTCAGCAGTGATCACGGGCCCCATGTTCCTGCCGGGGATGATGGTGTGGGCCTGCGCCACCAGTCGACGCACAATCACATCCGTGTCTCCTACCGCGAGCATCACCGAGCCGGCCATACACCGCTGGCCGGCACACCCCGACATGGAACCCAGAACACTGGTCGCGGCCAGTTCGGGGTCAGCATCAGGCAACACGAACAAGTGGTTCTTGGCCCCTCCCAGAGCAAGAGCTCGCTTCAGATTCGCCGTGGCTCGGCGGTACACCAGTTGGGCCACCCGGGTCGATCCCACGAAGCTCACCGCGGCGATGTCGGGATGATCGCAGATAGCCTCCACGACTTGCCGGTCTCCGTGCACCACGTTGAAGACGCCTGGCGGTAGCCCGGCTTCGGCGAGAAGCTCCGCGGTACGCATGGCACCCAGAGGCACCAGCTCCGACGGCTTCAGGATCATGCAGTTGCCCAGCGCTATTGCGTTGGGAATGGTCCAATGCGGGACCATGATAGGGAAGTTGAACGGCACGATCGACGCCACAACGCCCAGCGGGTAGCGATCCATCCGGCATTCGACGCCCCGGCTCACCTCCAGGACCTCGCCGGCGGCAATCTGCGGCAGCGAACAGGCGAACTCGGTCAGCTCGATTGCCTTGACCACCTCAGCCTCAGCCTCGCTGGTCACCTTTCCGTGCTCCTCGGTGATGAGACTCGCCAGCTCGTCGAAGTGGCGCTCGAGCAGCGCGCGGTAGCGATAGAAGACCTGAACCCGTTCCTTGATCGGGGTGGCTGACCACTGGGGAAACGCTTGCAGCGCCGAGCGAACGGCTGCATCCAACGCTGCGGCGGACGAGAGGGGGACGAAGGAGAGGATCGATCCATCGCTCGGGTTGGACACCGCCAGCCAGCCGGATTGGCCGTCGGTCATCCGTCCAGCAACGAAGTTGCGCACTGGCGGATACTTGGTTGAAGGAGACGGCGATGCGGCAATCGTCATAAATGAATGGTTGACTTTCGGGTTTTATTCGGTTAACCTGCTCACGCCCCTTACCGAGGGAGCAGCAGAATGAACCTGGAAGCAAAGCTCGACCTGCTCATGGCACTCGCCACCGATGACCGGGACGGGATACCGCCACGGCTCCAACATACTAAAGACGTAGGAGCTCTCCGGCCCCTCAACATCCGAAACCTCCGCCCCACCCCGGGAATGCGGATGTCCCTCCTTCGCATTCTCATGACCAATGCCTGCAGCTATAACTGCCACTACTGCCCTATGCGGCGAGATCGTCCCATGCCGCGGACGCTCATCAGGCCAGAGGAGTTGGTGCGAATCTTCCTCGCCGCTCATTCGCGGGGCTGGTGTCAGGGACTGTTCATCACCACCGGCATCCCTGGCAGACCGGTCAAGGTGATGGATGATCTCATTCAGGTGCTCGAGCTGTTACGTGAGCGGCATCATTTTCCAGGTTACATCCATGTAAAGCTGGTGGCCGGTGGAGACACGGCCCAGATTGACCGCCTCACGGAACTGGCCAGCAGAGTCTCTCTCAACTTCGAGGCGCCCTGCGGCCGGAGCCTGGCGCAAATCGCGCCCGAGAAGAGCTTCTCCCTCACGCTCCATGACTTCGAGCGGGTGCGCAAACTGGTGGTGCTGGAGCGAGAGGCTCGGGATCATGGCAAGCCAAAAGATCCCCTTCATCCTGGGGGCGCCTCCGGGATGACTCTGCAGTTTGTGGTGGGTGCCACGCCCGACACGGACCGTTTGCTGTTGGACACCATCTCCCGGCTCAAGGCTCAGGGCGGTGTCCATCACCCCCACTTCAGTGCCTTTCGTCCCATCACCAACACACCGCTCGAATCCACGCCGGCGGCGCCGGCTTTGCGCGAACATCGGTTGTACCAGGCTGCCTACCTTCTGGATGACTACGGCTTCACACCCGACGAGGTCGTGTTTGAATCCAGCGGAAATCTTCCTCTGGCTCGAGACCCCAAAACCGCCTGGGCGCTGGCCCATCCGGAGCGCTATCCCGTTGAAGTCCAGACTGCCTCCTATGAGGAACTGGTTCGTGTACCCGGCATAGGTCCCGTCGTAGCTCGCCGCATCGTGGAGAGAAGGCAATCGTTGAACCTGCGAGGTCTGGGAGACCTGCGGAAGCTGGGTGTGGTCACTACCAGAGCAGCCGGCTTCCTGATCTTGCGAGGTCGCCGGCTCCAAACCACTCGCTGGAGCGAACAGCTGGGCTTCTGGGCACCGGAAGACGAAGTCGGTGCGCACCATGTGGTGTACCAGGTGAGCCCGGGAACCTTTCGATGATTCAGCCGCCTGGCCGGAAGCCTTACTTCATGGCGGCCGCGGCCCGGCGCTCCAGCTCGTCTCGTGAAACGTCTTCGATGTGGGTTCCAATCCACCAGATGTTACCGAACCCGTCTCGCACCCCTGCGCTCCGATCTCCGTAAAACTGGTCAGCAGGCTCCATCAGCGATGTGGCGCCGGCTTCGAGAGCTTTACGGTAGGTCGCATCGGTATCGGACACATAGAGGTAAAGGGCCGAAGGCATCGGCTTCCACTCCCCGCGAGCATCCGAGATCATCACCACCGAATCACCGATCCGTACCTCGGCGTGTCCCACGCTACCATCAGCTCGGGTCATGAGCTCCTGTTCCTCTGCGCCGAATGCCTCCCGCATGAAGTCCATGAGCCGAGCCGCACCTTCTACGATGAGGTAGGGGATGACCCTCTGGTAGCCTTCAGGAATCGGTTTCACCGCCATATCGGGCTCCTCTTCATGATGCGTTCGTACGTGACGGCCACTCCGAAGAAGGTACCCGGAGGGAGCCTAGAATCCAGAGAAAGGCGGTGCCGGCTGATGCCGCTCCCACCACTCTCGGGCCCGTTCCCCGTCCCACTGCTTGGCACACTCGAGAGCCGATAACCGGAGTGACAGTTCACCAGCGCTCGAGGGACGCTGAGCTGGGTCCTTGGCCAGACATGCGAGAATCACCTCATCTAATCCGCGGGGCACTGGAAGCTCGGTGAGGCTCGACGGCCGAGGTGGTGACGCGTGAATGTGGTGCGTGAGGTAGCCCATGGCCGTGTCGGCGGTGAAGACCAGCTTCCCCGTCAGCAGCCAAAAGGCCACACAACCCACCGCGTAGATGTCCAGCCGCCCATCGACGTCGGTCCGGCCCAGCGCTTGCTCCGGGGCGATGAAGGCCGGTGTACCCTGAACTGTGTTTTCTCCGGTGAGGGCCGCGGAGGAACCGACCCCTTCTGGAGATACCACTGCCACATCATGGAAAAGGAAATCTGAAAACAAATGATCACCTGGTAGATCAAGCCGAGCGTGTGAAGCCGTGATGGAGGGACCGAGTCCCGTTTGGCAGTCCACCACAAGAGAGCCGAAGCCACCGCCGCAGCCAGGTCACCCAAGGCGAAGCCGACGTAACTGGAGAATTCGGAGGGAACCGGGCTCCCGCTGAGCTTGACGACGGCCCAGGCTACGAGATTGAGGGTTGGATCGAAGGCAAAGGCGATGAAAAGCAGCAAGGCCAGCAGGCGGACCCTGCCCAGCACCTCTTCCATGAGATCTCGAGGGAGCGATGAGATACCCTGGCTACCTGGATCGTCTGGAGCTTGGACCGTGACATGCTCTTGCATGCCATCTCGCTGAGGGCTCGGGATTTCGAAGAAGATGGTCGCACCTCAGGTGTTTGCAACCCTGGCTTGGTTCGACCGATCCAATCACTTATTGCCGGCCAGTCGGGCCGCCTGCCGTTTTCTTCTGGGAGACATCGGGCCTATGCACCAGCGCCTATCACTTTACTCCACGGTTTCACGCGCCCTTGTACTGTGCTGCTGTCTGGCAGCCCCCCTCCTCGGGCAAGGCAAAAACCAAGATGACTACGACGATGCCGATCCCTGGGTCGGATTCGAAGAGACCGGGCGGGGACCCGATGCCGCCACAGTGAACCGATTTCTCGAGGCTTTGGCCGCCACGGATGGGCTCGTTTGCGAGCTCGCGGTGTCCTCGGTGGGCAACGATTGGCACCGCTGGAACGGTGACTATCAGAGCGGGCTCTTGAGCGAAGTTGGTCGGGAACAATCATTCCAC
Source organism: Gemmatimonadales bacterium (assembly GCA_035695405.1). Taxonomy (GTDB): domain Bacteria; phylum Gemmatimonadota; class Gemmatimonadetes; order Gemmatimonadales; family GWC2-71-9; genus CAVVWJ01. The sequence goes on along the minus strand of DASSED010000036.1, from coordinate 14,763 downwards.
AACACTTTGAATCAGCCCGTCTCCGATCCCGAGGCGCTGGCGCACCTCTCGGATGCGCTGGGACACTTCAAGCCCTGTGTCCGTCGCGCGGCGGCTCGCATGCTGGGTAATGGCAAGAAGCCGGAGGCGGTGACGCTGCTGCGTTCCCGAATCCGAAGTTCCGACTCGCGCGTTCGGGAGGCGGCCGCGTTGGGCTTGGCCGAGGCGGAGGATGTCGCCGCATATCATGACCTGGTGGCAGCTCTCAAGGACTCGGAGCCGGCGGTAGCTCGCATGGCCGCCTATGCGCTGGGCGATCTCGAGGACGCTCGGGCAGTGAAACCATTGGGCGAGTTGCTCAAGGCCCGCGATCCCCAGACCCGGGCAGCCGCCGCGCACGCGTTAGGAGACATCGAGGATATCAGGGCGGTGGAGGGGCTGACTCCGCTGGTGGGTGATGCCGACACCCAGGTACGCCTGGCCGCGATCGAGGCATTGGGAGAGCTGGAGGATTATCGCGCGGCGGCTGGGCTCTCCCACGCGCTACGCGACAAGAATGTGGATGTTCGTCGGGCTGCAGCCGAGGCCTTGGGCAATGTCGAATCCCGGGAAGGCGCCCAGCCCCTCGCCCAGGCTTTGGAGGACAGCGATCCGGTGGTCCGCCGTCTGGCAGCTCAGGCCCTGGGCGAGCTGGACAACCTGAAGCATGCTCCGCCTCGGCTGGTGAGCGCGTTGAGCGATCGCGATCCGGTGCTTGCCACGCTCGCCGCGCAGAGCTTAGGCGAGATCGGGGATACGACCACGGTGCCCGCCTTGATGAGTGCTTATAGCAACCCTGATCCGCACGTACGCTTCGCGGTGATTCGGGCCCTGGGCGAGATGGACGACAATCGCGTGAGAGCGACACTCGCCATGGCAAAAAAGGATCGGGACCGCATCGTCCGGCATACTGCCGCCGAAGCGCTCAAGGATCGAGACGACGACTGAGTTGGGACTGGCGCGGGAGAGCGGGCTCGGCTATACCTTTCTCCCTCGATCGACCGCCCCCCAGATCCCAGGAGCAGGCCTATGCTGGCCAGAAGGTTGGGTCTTCGCCTCGCGGCAGTGGTGTACCCGTGCGTCTGAGGCTGTTCTGGTTCGCCCCCGCTCTGCTCCTTTCAGGCTGTGCCTCAACTAAGGTGGAGAACGCTCCCCCGCCTCCCTCGCCCAAGCAGCCGGCCACCGTGTCCCCCGGTGCCAAGAGCGATTACGAGCGCAGGATCGCCCGACTGGAAATGTCCTTGATGGAAAAGGACGCCCAGGTGGACGATCTGCAGTCGCGGCTGGACGCCACTCGTCAGGAAGTGGTGCGTGCCATGGCTAAACTGCAAACCTTGGCGACCCGGGCCGAGGCCGCATCCGGCATCGCCGAGGCGGAATTGGCGCTTCAGCCATTGAGATCCGCCCCGGGACAACCGGCCGCTCCCGAGGCAGCTCAGGCGCGGCGTCTGCTCCAAGAGAGCTCGTCCGAGTTCGAGAAAGCGAACTACGGCGGCGCCCTGTATCTGGCCAATCAGGCCAAAACGGTGGCCGCGGCCGGCCGGGGCCGGCTCACCACGGGGCAACGAGTGGTTGAACGCCCCGGCGAAACACCGTTCAACCTGCCCATCCCGCTGAAGGCGATCTCGGGAGGAAATGTGCGGGAAGGCCCCGGCCTCGGTTCCAAGGTCACGTTTTCGGTGCAGCCGGGAGACTCGCTGACTGGGTATTCGTACGCGGATGAATGGATACGGATCAGCGATGAAGAGGGGCGAGGGGGCTGGATCTTTCGCAGCCTGGTGGTGCGGCGCTAGCTGGATTTCTCTTTCAGGCGTCCCTTCGGCGCAGCCCGCTCGATCCGGTTTCGGCCACCGCGTTTGGCGGCATACAGCGCTTCATCGGCACGGGAAATGACCGCCTCGGCGGTGTGGCCATGCACCGGGAATTCGGCCATGCCGATGCTGATGGTGATCTTCCGGCCGGCAAACTCTTCAGCAGCCACTCGGGCGCGGATCCGCTCGGCCACTTGTAGGGCTCCCTCGCCCACCGTATCAGCCAGCAGCACTGCAAACTCCTCACCTCCGTAGCGCGCAGTGCAGTCTACCGCCCTGGTCGATCCGAGCAGGATACTGGCGACCTTCTTGAGGACCTCGTCGCCCGCGGGATGACCGAACGCATCGTTGTACTTCTTGAACTCGTCCACATCGGCCATCAACACGGTGAAGGAGCACTTCTCCCGGTAGGACCGCAGCAGCTCATCCGAGAGCCGTTGTGTCAGAAAGCGGCGATTGTGGAGCCCGGTGAGCGAGTCCACGGTCGAGAGACGCTCCAGCTCCTCGTTCTGGTTGCGTAACCGCTCATTCATGGCATCGAGCTCCTGCCGCCCCAGCCGGAGCCGCTCGACCATGTGATTGAATACGGCCGTCAGGTCTCCCACCTCGCCCTTCGCTGCCGGTAAGTCGACATCGAGATCGCCATTGGCCACCTCCGCTGCTCCCTTGGTGAGACGCTCCAAGGGTCGGACGATCAGCAAGCCCATACGGTAAGCGATGGCGCTCACCAGCAACACGAGCCCACCGACGCTCAAGAGCGTCATGTTGCGGAACCGGAGTACCTGCCAATAGGCGGTATCAGCCGGAATCTCCGCCAGAATGGCCCAACGAACCCTCGGCACCCGCTTGAAGCTGCCCACGACATCGGTGCCGTCCACACCCTCGTAATCCACCAGCTTTCCCTCTCGGGCCTTCAACCGGTCCAGCGTCTCTTGCTTGAGCCTGGTCCGCATGAGCACCGATGAGCCCATGTGCGAGCCCGCGATCAGGGTTCCTTCGATCGTCAGCAGGTAGGTCTTTCCCGAGTTGCTTGGGGCAAAGGCTCTGAGCCCCTCCTCGGCACCTCTCAAATTCAGCCGGGCGACCAGCGCGCCCGTCATTCGGCCATCGGTTCGCTGCACCGGGACCGCCACCAGCAGGATTCCCCGCCCTAGCGACTGATCCCACTCCGCATCTCCGATTAATGCCTCACCACTGCTCAGCTCCTTGGCCCAGCCGGAGGGAAGCTTCACCGCATGGAGCTGGTTAGCACTGGTTCCCACCACCCTGCCCTGCTGGTCGACGACAATGAGCTCCTCATAGTCGCTGAGTCGCACCCGCACTGAGTTCAGATAATCGTTGAGCCGGTCCTGCGCCGGGGAGCGCCCACTGGTTCGGGCCAGATTTTCGGTGACTTCGTAGGAGCTGGCGAACACCCTGAGATCGTAGAGCCGCTCCTTGAGCCACACGTCCATCTCGCGGGCGGTTTGCCCGCTCGCGCTCAACAGCTCCTGCGAGATCTTCTCCTCCAACGCGACTCGATTTTGCGAATAGGAGATCCAGGCGGTGAGGCCGGTAGGGATAAGCGCGACGAGGACAGCAAAGACGAGGATCTTGCTCCGGACAGTATCCAGACGCAGGAACCGACGATTGGATATGATGTGCGTGATGCCGTTCAACCGTACCCCCGGGGGATCGGGCCACAGCTTGCCGGAGACGACGCAGGTGCAGACCTAGTCGGGGCTTCAGGAGCAGGTACTAGGCCATCGGCCCAACTAGTTATGGAGTCCCAGGATAGCTTAGGATGAGCGGAGAGGACCTCTGGCAGATTCCACGAGTTCCACGATTCTGAGAAGTAGCGTTCGCTGCTCCATCCGTCTAGTTTGGTGCACCCCTCTACTCATTCCATGAGCACCCGCATGCACGTGCGCGGAATCTCTGTGGCGCTGCTGGTCGGCACCGCGACGGCGGCGTCCGCCCAGTCCGCCGGGACGATCGAGCTCAACGGCTTCGGTCGCTACACCCGGTTCGATGACACGCTTCGACTTCAGGAAAATGCCGGTGGCGGGGGCTCGCTGGTCTTCTTCCCGCTGACCAATGTCGCGGTGGAGGCGGAGGCCGCCTACACCAGGACCCACGCGAACCTCGCCGGCGACCCACAGGTTTCCAACGTGCCGCTTCGCGCCCGACTGAGCTACCACATTCCCATTGGCGGGTACTCATCCTCCGTGCGCCTGGGTGTCGGATACGTGCGGAATCGGTTCCGGAGGAGCGTGAACTTCAACGATGACGGCTTCACCGGGATCGTCGGATTGCGGGTGGGCTTCAGCGATCATCTGGGTTTCCGGTTGGACGGCACCGCCGACTACGTCCGCAGCCCCGACGCCAACCGGGCCGACAACTACGTCAATTGGGGAGCCCAGGGTGGCTTGAGCCTGATGTTGGGCAATTCATCCGATCGCGATCGGGATGGCGTCAAGAACAGCAGAGATCGGTGTCCTCACAGCCCTACCGGCAAACAGGTGGATGCGGTCGGATGTGCCGCCAGTCAGCGAGATTCCGATCGAGACCGGGTCAACGATGAGCTGGACCGATGCCCCAATACGCCCGCAGATGAGGTGGTGGACACCACCGGCTGCGCCGCCAGCGAGATCGATGCAGATCGTGACGGCGTGCCGGACACGAACGATCGCTGCCCCCGCACGCCGTCAGGTGAGCGGGCGGATGGGGACGGCTGTGCCCCCAGCCAACGGGATGATGACGAAGACGGCGTCGTGAACGCCTCCGATCGATGCCCCGATAGCCGACCGGGCGAGCTGGTCGAAGCCAACGGCTGTCCTCCGGCTCCGCCGGATGCCGATGCAGACGGGGTTCCTGACGCGAGTGATCAGTGCCCCAACACGCCGGCAGCCACTCCCGTTACACCGCGGGGATGTCCCCGTGACACCGATGCGGACGGCGTGCCGGATGGTCAGGACCGTTGCCCCAGCACGGCCGCCGGCCAGCCGATCGACGCCAACGGCTGTCCCATCTTATTCCAGAAGGGTGCGCGGAAGGTCATCCTTCGAGGGGTCGTTTTCCAGACCGGAAAAGCCACGCTTACAACCGAGGCGCAGGCCATTCTCAAGGACATCGCGAGCCAGTTGGTCGAAAACCCCGAATACCGGGTGCAGATCTCGGGACACACCGACAATACCGGAACCCGAGCGGCAAATCTGCGGCTGTCCCTGGCCCGGGCGCGAACAGTCGAGATCTTCCTCGAAGCCAATGGGGTGCCGCCCAAGCAAGTGAGCTCCAAGGGATTCGGACCCGATGTACCGGTGGCGTCCAACAAGACTGCGACCGGCCGAGCCAAGAATCGACGAGTGGAGCTGGTGCGGACCAACTGAGCCCGCTTCGAACCGCGGAAGAGCCTGTCCCCTGCAAACCCGGGGGCAGGCTCTTTCTGTAAACTTCCCTCAGCCTTTGGAGGACTGCTGGTAGTCTGATTTCTCCCAGTTGATGAACAAAAAGCCACCGGGGGCGTCGAACTTGGGTGCCCCCTGGGGTGGAAGTACCTGGAGCTGCAGCTCGTCCTTCTTGTTCTTGGAACAGTCCCAGCATGACAATGCAAAGTCTCCCTCACGCCGGGTCCGAGACAGCTGCATCACGTGCACCATCGCACTGTCGGTGACGAGCGCTCCATTCCGGTAAAGGTGCCCATAAGCCCAGAGGGCCACTGCGCTGTTAATGGTCGGAACCAGAGGCGTATGCACCGTGGTAGCCCCATGATAGTACAGCCCCATGATCACGCCGCCGAACCGGGGATGATGAGGCACATCCTTGGTTTGCACCCGATCGATCACCAGCCTCCAGTTGGTACGATCGGCGGTGATGAATTGGGCCACACCCTGAACCGAGTCTCCGGCAACTCCCTTGTCCCACGCCGCAATGCTGAAGTGGCCTGAGATCATTCTGACGTTGTTGGAGTAGGGGCCATTCTGCGCCTGAGCTCTCAGCTCCTCCTGCTCCTTCCCGAATTGTTTCAGGATCGGTGCAGCGCTATCCGCAAAGGGAAAGGGACCGGGGAGAATTTGAATGACAGGCCCGCCACCCTGGACCCGGATCCATTGTGCCTTCGTGCCCGAGGACTCGGCACCAGTGGGCTCTATCGCGCCCCGCGCGCTCGCATCCTTGGCGCCCACGACCTTCAGGCTGGTCTCCATTCCCAGCTTCTTGTGTGAGGTCTCCCCAACCGGGCAGTACACCTCGTAGCTCCCCGGCTGCAGCGTCAGGGTCAGGGTAGTACTGCCGCCTGGCTGGATCAGGTCGGTCCTCTTCTCGATCCCTTCCCCCTCCACCTCCAGTGCGTGGGGAATGCTGCCGGTATTCATGGCCGTGAACGTCACCCGCCCGGCTGAAACCGTAGCTTCAGAGAGATCGATCTTCCACTCGGACAATCGAGCTGTGAGGCCGGCGTCGGGGCGTGTGCTCCCGTGAGCCACCTGGTGGAGCAGTGACGCACCGCTCAGGAGAATGCCGGCCCCGAGCCCCGTGATCTTGCCAATTCCTGGTTTCATGTCTTGCTCCTGCGACTGGGTGAAGAGCAGAACCTCCCGTGCAGGAGACCAGGGTCTGTTTCCCCTTATTCCGCAGGGAATAAACCGGACCCGGTTGAGGTACATTGGTGTGAGTGCCCCAGCGTGAGGACCGGTGCAGCCAGGCGAGCTCAAGCGATTTGAAACATTCATGCTGCCTCATCTCGACGCCGCCTACACGCTGGCTCGGCATCTGACCCGCGATCCGATCGACGCTCAGGATGTGGTGCAGGACGCCTATCTTCGGGCTCTCAAATACTTCGGTGGATTCCATGGGACCGATGTGGGCGAAGGCCGTGGCTGGCTGCTGGCGATTGTCCGTAACACTGCCTATTCCTGGCATCGCCGCCGCCGGCCGGAGGCCAACGCCACCGAGTTCGACGAAAGTCTCCACAGCGGAGGGGTTGCCGACAGCCATCCGGAAGCGGCCATGCTGGGGCGGGCCCGGCGCGAGTCCCTGACTCGCGAGATCGATCGACTCGCCCCGGAATACCGGGAGACGATCGTGCTGCGGGAGATCCAGGGGTTCTCCTATAAAGAGATTGCCGATATAACCGGGGTGCCGGTGGGTACCGTGATGTCACGACTTTCCCGGGCTCGTCACCGGCTCCAGCAAGCGCTCCATGCCGAACGGGATGAGGAATGAAATGACCCATGCCGAGCTCCAGCTGAGAGTCGACCCGCTGCTGGATGGCGAGTTGAGCCCCGGAGAGGCGCAAGAGGTCGAGGCCCATCTGAGGGAGTGCGAGGAATGCGTCGAGTTCCGTCGAGCCCGGGTGGCGCTGGCTTCGGCCCTGCGGGAGCAGCTGCCGGCCTGGAACGCTCCACCTGGATTACGGGAGCAGGTCCGAGCCTCCCTCCGGGACACTGCCCGCGATGCCAGGCCACGGCGTGCACTTCCAGCTCTGAGCTGGACCTGGTTGGGTATGGCCGCCTCGCTGGCCTTGGTCGCTCTGGGGAGTTGGGGGATCGCCACCCGGCGGGCCACCACCGACGCCCTGGGCGATCAAGTGCTCGCCAGTCACCTGCGCTCGCTCATGCCCGGGCATCTGACCGATGTGGTTTCTTCCGACCAGCACACGGTCAAACCTTGGTTCAATGGACGGTTGGACTTTTCTCCCCCGGTGTATGATTTCGCGGGCCAGGGGTTTCCTCTCCTGGGTGGGCGCCTCGACTACGTGGGAGGGAGGCCGGTAGCCGCTCTGGTCTACGGCCGCCGGAAGCACTTCATCAACGTGTTTCTGTGGCCCGCCCGCGGTTCTTCGACCGCTGTGACGGACGACGAGACTCGTCAGGGCTATCATCTGCTGCATTGGGTCGGCCCAGACTACACCTATTGGGTCACCTCCGACCTCGGCAGCCCCGAGCTCCGGCAATTCGCCGAGCTGCTCCGCAACTCCGACACTATCGCCACCAAAGCCGCGGCCCCCTGACTCCGACTTAGCGCTTCCCTTCGCCGTCGGCTGATGTGGGCCAGCTCCCGCCGAGCGCCTTGTACAACGCAGCATACGCCGTCGCTGCATCAGTCCGCGCCTGGGCCAGTTGGTCCTGCGCCTCGAGCTGAGTCCGCTCGGCGTCCAGGACCTGCAGGAAGTCCGAGACCCCGCCGGTGAAACGCAATCTCGCCAGGCCGGCAGCCCGCTCGCTCGCATCCGCTGCATCCCGCAAACGGTCCAGTCGGCCCCGGGCCGTGCGATACCGCACCAACGAGCTCTCGACGTCCTGCAGCGCTCGAAGCACGGTGAGATCGTACTGCGCTCGCGCCTCGCTCTCCCGGGCATGGGACTGATCGACCCTGGCCTTGATCCGTCCGAGGTTGAGGGCCGGCCAGGAGATGACGGGGCCCACCGCGTAGCGGAAGGTTCCCCTGTCACCCAGCGCATTGAACTCGCCGGCTGAATATCCTGCCGTGCCGTCAACCGTAATCCTCGGCAGGTAGTCTGCTTTCGCCGCTCCAACCAGGGCTCGCTCGACCGCGAGCTGGCGTTCCGCCGCGGCCACGTCCGGTCTCCTGCGCACCACGGAATCCGGAGTGGCGACGTTGGCCAAGTCGGGAAAATCGGGGAGTGGCGCCGGCCTCTCCAGCTCGGTAGCAACTCGGGCCGGGGATCGTCCCACCAGCACGCCGATCTGGTATTGGGCCTGGCGGACTCGGGCTTCCAGACTCGGGATGGAGGCGAGAGTGGAGCTCAGCTGCGCCTGGGCCCGTTCGGTGTCGAATGCGGTACCCCTGCCAGCCTCGAGCCGCTCGCGGGTGAGGTTGAAGGTACGCCGCTGGTTCTCCGCATTGCTGGTGGCAACCGCCAGTTGTTCCTGCGCGCCTCGGAGATCGAAGTACGCCCGTGCCAGCTCGGCGGTCAACGAGATTTGAATGTCTCGGAGATCTTCCTGGGTCACGCTGATGAAGGCTCCTTGCGCCTGCACGTTGTGCCGCACTCTCCCGAAGAGATCCAGCTCCCAGGACGCGTCGAACCCTCCGTCCCAGATACTCTGGTCGGGAAAGGTCCCTACCCCGATGGGGAAGGTGGCCGACGACAGCCGCTGCCGAGTGTAACCGCCGGCAAACGTAACCGTCGGAGCGAAATCCAGAGCTGCCTCGGTCCGGGCCGCTCGCGCACCGCGAACCCGCGCCTCCGCCGCCCGTACATCCAGGTTCGAGCGCGCCAGCTGATTGATGAGCCGGGTCAGCGTCGTGTCTCCCAAATCCGGCCAGGCCACCAGCTGAGCGGTGTCTGAGGGGGTCGTCGCGACCGCGATGGCCGTGTCGCGAGTTTCCCGGAACGCCGCGGGAACCTGAACGTCCGGCGCCCGGTAACCCGGAGCCGAGGCACAGCCCGCGGCGGTCAGAGATATCGAGAAGAAGAGAGCCACCCTACGCATGTTTCGATTCCTCATCGTGAGCGGGCTGCAGCACGAACTGCCGGGCCATCCGAGTGCGCCGCTCCACCAATCCCTGGAGTACGACGTAGAACACTGGAGTAAGCAGCAGACCGAAGAACGTGACGCCGAGCATTCCCGAGAATACCGCTACACCCATCGCGTGCCGCATCTCAGCCCCGGCGCCGCTGGAGAACACCAGCGGGAGCACGCCCATGATGAAGGCGAACGAGGTCATCAGAATGGGACGGAGCCGGATCCGGGTCGCCTCCAATGCGGATTGGACCACCGTCCGGCCCTGCAGGTGCAGCTCGCGGGCAAACTCCACGATCAAGATCGCGTTCTTGCAGGCCAGTCCGATGAGAACCAGGAAGCCGATCTGGGTGAAGATGTTGTTGTCGCCCTTGGTGAGCCACACCCCACCGATGGCGCACAAGAGCGACATCGGCACGATGAGTATCACGGCCAGCGGCAGGGTCCAGCTCTCGTATTGGGCCGCCAAAACCAGCAGGACGAGGATCACGCAGAGCGGGAAGATGAACACGGCCGTGTTTCCGGCCAGCTTCTGCTGGTAGGTGAGATCGGTCCACTCGTAGCCGATGCCATTGGGCAGCACTTCACGCATCAGCCCCTCGATGGCCTCCTGCGCCTGACCCGAGCTGAACCCCGGTGCCGGCCCACCATTGATGTCTGCCGCAGGATACCCGTTATAGCGCAGGCTCTGGTCGGGGCCGTGGGACTCCTTCACCTGCACCACGGATCCGAGTGGGATCATGTCGCCCGCTGCATTGCGGACCTTGAGCTGCGCGATGTTGTCGGCGGTCGCTCGGAACTGCGCATCCGCCTGAACCTTGACCTGGTACGTGCGGCCGAACTTGTTGAAGTCATTCACGTAGACCGAGCCGAGATAGGTCTGCATGGTCTGGAACAAATCAGTCAAGACGATACCTTCGCGCTTGACCTTTTCCCGATCCACCTCGACCTCGAGCTGAGGCACATTGACCCGGAACCCGCTGAAGATCCCGGCCAGCGAAGGCGTCTGATATGCACGGCCCAGGAGCGCCTGGGTGGCATCATTCAGTGCGGTCTCCCCCAGACCCGCGCGGTCTTCCAGCTCCAGTTTGAAGCCGCCGACTGTCCCCAGACCATTGACCGGGGGCGGAGGGAAGACGGCGACAAATGCATCCTGAATGCCGGCGAACTTACCGTTCAAGGCGCCGGCGATGTTGAGCCCATACTCCGCCTTGCCGTGGCGCTCCTCGAAGGGCTTCAGGGTGAAGAACACGATCCCGGCATTCGATGAATTGACGAACCCGTTGATCGAGAGACCGGGGAACTGCACGGCGTTCTCTACACCCGGCTGCTTGCTCCCGATCTCGGCCATCTGACGGATGACCCGTTCGGTGCGGTCGAGCGTCGCCCCATCCGGCAACTGGGCAAAAGCGACCAGATACTGTTTGTCCTGGGTCGGTACGAAGCCCTTCGGCACCTTGGAGAACCCGACCAGCGTCAGCGCGATCAGCCCGGCATACACCGCGAGCACCAGTCCCTTCCGGCCCAACACCCGGCTCACCGCCGCACTGTACCTCGACGAGCCGCGAGTAAACGCGCGATTGAATGGCCGGAACAGCCAGCCGAAGCCGCGATCGAGCAAGCGCGTGAGGCGATCGGGCGGCGCGCCGCGAGGTTTGAGCAGAATCGCGCTCAGAGCCGGCGACAGCGTCAGCGAGTTGATCGCCGAGATGATGGTCGAGAACGCGATGGTCAGCGCAAACTGGCGGTAGAATTCGCCGGTCAGGCCGCTCAGGAACGCCACCGGCACGAACACGGCACACAGCACCAGTCCGATGGCGATGATCGGCCGGCTCACTTCGTCCATCGCCTTGTGGGCCGCATCACGGGGGGAGAGCCCGGCCTCGATGTTCCGTTCCACGTTCTCCACTACCACGATGGCGTCGTCCACCACAATGCCGATGGCCAGCACCAGCCCGAAGAGCGACAGGGTGTTGATGGAGAAGCCGAACATCAAGAGAATGGCAAAGGTGCCCACGATCGAGATCGGCACCGCTACCAGCGGGATGACCGACGCCCGCCAGGTCTGGAGGAAGAGGACCACGACGAGCACCACCAGGAGGATGGCCTCGAACAACGTTTTGACGACCTCTCGGATGCCATCCCGCACGTTGATCGTGGGATCATAGACGATCCGGTATTCGACACCTTGGGGGAAGTTCTTCTTGAGCTCCTCCATGGTGGCGCGCACGGTGCTGGACAACTGCAGGGCGTTGGATCCGGGCGCCTGGAAGATGCCGATGCCGACGGCTTCCTTCCCGTCGAGCATCGAGCGGAGTGCGTAATCCCCCGCTGCCAGCTCCAACCTGGCCACGTCCTTCAGCCGGGTGATTTCGCCGTTGGTACCGGTCTTCAGGATGATGTCGCCGAACTCCTCTTCGGTGGCGAGCCGGCCATGCGCGTTGATGCTGAGCTGATAATCCACCGGGACCGGCATGGGAGGCGCACCGACCACGCCGGCGGCCACCTGGACGTTCTGCTCCCGGATGGCGTTCACCACGTCGGTGGCGGCGAGATTTCGAGCCGCCATCTTCCCCGGGTCGAGCCACACCCGCATCGCATAGTCGCCACCACCGAACACCTCGACCTGGCCGATGCCGGGAATGCGGGCGAGCACATCCTTGACCTGCAGCAGCCCGTAGTTCCGAAGGTAGGTCACGTCGTAGCGGTTGTCGGGCGAGAGCAGGTGGACCACCATGATGAAGTTGGGCGAGCTCTTCACGGTGGTGACACCGAGCTGGCGAACCTCTTCCGGCAGACGGGGCAGCGCTTGACTGACCCGGTTCTGTACCTGCACCTGCGCCAGGTCGGGATCGCTGCCCACCCGGAACGTGACCGTGAGCGTGAGCACGCCGTCGGAGGTGGCCTGCGAATTCATGTAGAGCATGTTCTCGACGCCGTTGATCTGCTCTTCCAGCGGCGTGGCGACGGCTTCCGAGATCACCCGAGGATTGGCCCCGGGATATACCGCGCGCACCACGACGGATGGGGGCACCACCTCGGGGTACTCGCTGATCGGCAGCCCGAACATGGCGATCAGGCCGGCGATGAAGATCACGATAGAGACGACGGCCGCGAAGATCGGCCGGTCGATGAAGAATTTGGAGAAACCCATGGCTTAACGCCCCCCGCCCGTGGCGGTGGAATCAGACTCCATCGTGGTCACGCTCGCCGTCACCTTCACCCCAGGCCGCACTCGCATGAGCCCATTCACCACAACCCGGTCGTCGGGCGTGAGTCCCGACGTCACCACCCGAAGACCGTCGTCGGTCAGCCGGCCGGGAACGATGGGGCGATACGCCAGGGTATCTCCTTTCCCGAGTACCAGGACAAACTTCCGGTCCTGGTCGGTTCCAATCGCAGCGTCCCGCACGAGCAGCGCCTTTGACTTCTGACCTCCGACCAGCTTCACCCGGGCAAAGAGTCCGGGCGTCAGCGCCCGTGAGCGATTGGAGAAGACCGCCCGAGTGCGGATGGTACCGGTGTTGGGATCGACCTGATTGTCGACGAAGTCGAGCCGGCCCTCGTGTGGGAATCCGGTTTCATTGCCCAGGCCGAGATAGACAGGAAGTCGCGCGTTCCGCCAGTTTGTCCCGGTTTTCCGGGCCAGAGCGGCATATCTCAAATAGGTCTGCTCATCGCTGTCGAAGTAGAGGTACATCGGATCCATCGACACGACGGTTGTGAGCAACGTGGCTTCCGGCGGACCGGCTTGCACCAGGTTACCCGGCGTAACCAGGGCATTGCTCACGCGGCCAGCGATGGGAGACCGGACTCGGGTCCACTCGAGGTTGAGCCGGGCGGTGCGAACTGCAGCTTCCGCCGCCCGTACGGTGGCTCCGCCCTGCGCTTCGGCGCTGGTGCGGCTGTCGTACTCCTCGCGGGAAATCGCCTGGGCCTTGACCAGCTTGCCGGCACGCTCGACGTCACTCGCAGCCAGCGTGGCGGCGGAGCGAGCCCCCTCCAGCTCGGCTTGGGCGCGGGCCAGCTCAGCCTGGTAGGGACGAGGATCGATCTCGAAGAGGACCTCGCCCTTTCGCACTTCCTTCCCTTCGTCGAACATCACCCGGGTGATGTAGCCGGAAACCCGGGGACGGATCTCCACTTGGTCAACGGCCTGAAGCCGGCCGGTGAATTCGTCCCACTCGGCCACTTCCCGTTGCGCCACCGGCGCAACGGTGACGGTTGGCAGCGGAGGTGCGGCGGGAGGCTGCGGCTTGCGCCCCAGGGTCAGGGCCCCAAGGGAGAGAATCGCCACTGAGAGGACACCAGGTACTGCGAAGCGCCGGGTCTGCATGTTGCCTCCAAAGAATCCGCTGTCGTTCGTCTATCTACTCGTCGGGCGAGCCCTGCCGGATTCGACCGCCGGCGAGCCCGGAGCTCTGCTGTTACACAATTGGTACGATGGTTCGATAACCATCAAACTCGAATCGAACAAAAAAAGCTGCCTTCACAGCACCATCTTTCATGACGCTGCCAGCCCCGCCAAACGCCGCAGCTCTGCGGTATAGGCCTCGAGCACGTCCCGCCGAACCTCACAGTGGAGATATTGGCCCTCCCGATGGGCTTCGATCAATCCGGCGCGAACCAACTCTTTGATGTGATGGGAGATGGTGGCCTTGGAAACAGGAAACTCCTGGGTCAGCCTCTGGCAGGGACACTCCCGCTCGCCGGCGATGACTTCCAGCACCTGCATGCGGCGCGGATCGGCCAGGGCTTTGGCGATGAGCTGAAACTGGGGCTCACTGAGCTTGAGGCGTTCTCTCGAAGACTTCTTCATAGTTCAATGGTTATCAAACTGTCTTACACTTGTCAACCCCGGCCGGAGGGAGGACCTACCCGCCGCCGGAGCTAGCGCGTGAGGACCAGATCTTGACAGGGACGGCCCGATTTCTCATCGTGGAGTCGCCGCGAGCTTCTGAACACGAGATGGCGTCGGACCGGCGTTCCATTCCTCGCGGTCTGTCGTTCCTCCGCACAGTACACCTGCTGACACCGTAACAGCGGCATTCAGAGTGAGCGCAGGGATCCCCTGCGCCGACAGCTCGAATCTCTCGGTCACGCCTCGTGGCCGCGGTTCGAGATTTTTTCCCGTAGCCGGCCGGCCGCCCTTTTCCCCCGAGCGCCGTCGCTGGCGCGCAGCGTGGCCCGCACCTCTTTCACGAGGAACAGGGGGTCGTATGTCGCGAATCCTGTTTGTCATCTTCCTGGCTTTTGTCTTTGCCTGTACCGATCAAACCGAGCCGCCGGCGACAACCAGCAGGCCCGACGAAGTCACGTTGGATGATGATGCCTCCGGAATCGGGTTGGAGCTCAGCGTGGGTAAAGTGGACCGCGAAGCCCACACCCAGCTCTCCGGTGGGGCCACAACCATCTTCTCCGAGGACGCGGAGGCGTTCGAGAACGCCGCCCCCAATTTGTCGGGCGAG
>DASSED010000035.1:0-6797 GCA_035695405.1 Gemmatimonadales bacterium | reverse complement strand
GGACGCGACGGGATTCACCCCCGACAGCGTATTATCGGGCAACTTCCATCGGTTCCCCAAGTAGAGTAACACGGCTCACGTTTCACAGGGCGGCTCTCCGGAGCCGCCCTTCGTTTCCGAGACCCCTGGTCGGCTCAGGCTACCTAACTATCTTGAATCAAGAAGGAAGCCACTGCACCAGTCTTACCGCCAGGCCTCTCCATGTCCCTGAATCATATCCTAGCATTCATAACCCTTCTGGGGGCCAGTTTTTCTGTCGCCTCTCCTTCCAAGCTCTGCGGGCAGGTTCCTGATTCCAGTGCAACTGCCACGGCCCAGTCAGATAGCCAACCGGCTTCGCCGGACACCACGCGCCGAGCCGATACCGTGGGGGTCAGCTCCTCCGACAGCCTCCGACCGGCGTCTCCGGACAGCACCCCAACCGATACGGCGCGTGCCCCCTCCGACAGCATCAAGCCTGCCGCCCGGGACAGCGGTCGATCGTCCGCCGGTCCGCAGACGCTGAACTCCGATACTGCGAAAGCTCCGGTGGACAGCGTTCTCGCGGTGGCGTGCCAATCGGGAGAACCGCTCGCTCGGGATCTCCTAGTTGTGGTGTTTGGCGCCGAGGCTGGAGCGGAAGAGCGCAAAGCAGCGGCGAAGAGTGTGGGGGGTACCCTGCTGGGCCCGGTCAACTCGGAGCCCGGCGCGTATTACCTTCGGGTGCCGAGCGGCGGAGAAGAATTCCAGCTCAGAGCCGCTGCTGACCGGCTGGCGCAGTTGAGTCAGGTGAGCCAGGTAGGATCACAGACCTGCCCAGCCCGATCGCCGACCCCGTAAGTCTCGAAAACAATGCCTGGCCCTGCCAAGCTAGTCGGGCTGTCTCGCGCTGACTTAAGCTAGCGGCCGGGCGACATCCGGGGACCAGCATGGCACCCAGGATGGCCGCGAGCACGAAGCCAAGGCTCCGGGGGCTGGACAGCATAAATCCTCCGTCGGTTCGTTCGGCGGCCCGACTGGCGTGACCCGCGCACAGTGCGCTGGGGCTGTAGCCTCGTGGCTTTGCGTCCCCGCCTTTCGACGGGTTTGCCTTTGTCGCGACCCTCGCTCGGAGGGGTGCGATCCTGCCGATCAGTTGTTAACCACATGGGGCGGCGGGGAGCTTAGATCGTCGCAACCCCGCGATCCTCTCAATCATTATCGGCCGGCTAAATGAGAAGATAAGCGCCGACTCTGTCCGGAAGTGCGACGCAGGCACGCCTGACCTGGACCCCTCTTCAGTGCAACAACCTTCATAGATCAATCCACCTGATGATGACTGCTGCAGGGACGCGGTTTGCTGCAGGGGCGCCGTCCAGTTTCGGAACGGTGTTCAACTTCTTGGAATTGTTTGGCCACCGGTGACAGGGCGAACGTAGATCAGCCCAAGGGTGGCGAGCGGGTCGGCGATGGTTGGGCTCTCACCGATTGAATTCCGCACCAAGGAGGCACCATGCTGCATCCTGCCCGCTGCGCGGCGAGGCTCGCAGTCGTCAGCACGGCCATCGGCCTGTTGGCTTGCTCCGACGATCCGACCAGCCCCATCCGCACCGAGACGCCGGTTCCATCCGCCGTCACTGCCACCACTGGCAACGGCGCGCCGAGCGGCGCCCATTACACCCTCAACATTATCGGCGTACCCAAAGACAAGTCGCCGGACTTCTCCGGCGGCAACGGTCACCGGATCTTCGTCGATCTGGGGAAGACCGGAGAGGCGGCCAATACCCGAATCAACTTGACTGAGGGTGACTTCGCCGTGACCGACGCCAACGGCACCGATGGCTCGGCTGGGTTCCAACTGCCAAATCCGGATCCCGATCTCAACGGCACCACCTCGTACTCGGTGTATGTTCGCGCCTTGGGCAAGCCGGGTGGCCAGGCGACGATGCAGTCGTGTTACGAGGATCTTACCGGCACCTGGTGCGCTGCCCAGTTCCTCGGTGGGGTCGAGCCGATCACGATCGGGCGGACCAAGGGCGGCGTGGCCAAGTTCGTCAATGTCTCGAAGGATCTGCTATTCGTCGACTTCTGCACCCAATGGGACATCACGGGCACAGTCTGTCTGACGACGGCCCAGATCCCGCTGTTCAGCAACGCCGATCTGTCCTACTACTGGTCCTATGACAACCAGGGCCTGAAAGTCGCTCAGTTGCGATTCTACGAAGTCCCCACCACCGTCAGCTTCTGACACCGTCAGTTTCCGACCCACGATAGGGGCGCTCTCCGGAGCGCCCCTTATCGCTCACCCAGCTCTCAGGAGGCCGTCAGCCGGCGTAGCTCCCGGATGATTCGCCGCTGCTTGGTCGAGTCTTTGACGGCCACGAAAATCGTATCGTCGCCCGCGATCGTGCCGATCACCTCGGGCCACGCCAGCCGGTCCAATGCTACCGCCACATGATTGGCCTCGCCGGGCGAAGTGTGAAGCACCACGAGCGATTCGCCGGCCGTTTCGATCGTAAGCACCCCCTCGGCCACCCGCCGCTCGTCAGGGTCGCTGTGCGACGAACGAGCCGGTGCCCGGCGATATGCCCCGTCCACTTTCACCAGCCTGAGCGCCGAAATGTCCCGGCTCACCGATGACTGGGTCACTTCCCAGCCCTGCGCGCTCAACGCCTCCGCCAGTTCTTCCTGAGTACGGATGACGCGGGTACTGATCAGCTCGAGTATACGGAGATGACGCTGGCGGCGGTCGGGAGTCAACGCGGGGAGGCGGGTGAGCGGAGAAGCGAGGAAGCTTTGCCAGAAAGCTTCCTGAGAGCTTGCTCAAAGCGATTACTCTCCCTCATGCCCCAGGCCTTTGCTTTACGAATCCGGGCCCGGAGGATGGGGAATCCGAGATTCCCCAAGCCTCCCGTCGAGCGGCGACGCGAGATGATCGCGGCGGACGAGAGAGCCTGGAAGCTCTGTCCATCGCTCAGCTCGCGAGCGACGTCCCGGTACGCCGACCGAAACGCCTGGCCGCTCTCCACTCGGCGCATGACCTCGTCGGTTGCCATCGACCCACCGGCCAGCGCGGCACTCGAGCGCTCCCGGTCCACCGTGAGCTCGGGAACCGCCCGAGCCACGGCCTCGAGCATCGCGCCGGTGCGGGCGAGCCCCCGCATCAACGGCTCCTTGAGCAGCTGGAAATCGCGATGGTACCCCCCCGACAGCTTGCCCTTGATCTGTAGTACCGCGACCAAGTCGGACTCGACCGCGGCCGCTCTCCCGCGGGTCAGCTCGAAAAGATCCGGGTTTCGTTTGTGCGGCATGATGCTGGAGCCGGTGGCCAACGAGGTGGGCAACACCAGGAACCCGAACTCGTCTCCGCTGAAGAGAATTACATCCTGTGCCAGGCGGCCAACCTCATGCCCCAGCTGGGTGCACCAAAAGAGCACGGCAGCTTCGAGCTTGCCTCGCCCACCTTGCACGGCGGCAACGTTGATGTCGAGCCCCTTGAACCCCAGTGCCCGCGCCACCACTTCGCGTTTGAGTGGAAGCGGCACTCCGTAGCCGGCGGCGCTGCCCAGGGGTGAGCGATCGACCCGAGCCCACAAGGCAGGCAGCTCCTCGATGGTGTCGAGGATTCCTTCGGCCAGCGCCCCAGCCCAAAGCCCCACCGAGGAGGGCATAGCCCGGCGGCCGTGGGTGTAGCCCGGCCAGAGCACGCGGCGGTGTCTGCTCCCGAATGCGACCAGCGCACCAGCCAGGCCAAGACCAGCTGCCTGAAGCTGAAGCAGCTCATGTTTGAGAAACAACCTCAGGTCGCAGGCAACCTGGTCGTTCCGTGAGCGACCGGTGTGAAGGCGCTCGCCGGCGCCGGGCACCCGGGTGGTGAGCCAATACTCGACGGCCGTATGCACGTCTTCGTGCCGCTGATCCAGCTGGAGCCCGCCTCGCGTTACTGACTCAAGAAGCTCTCGTAGTCCGCCCCGCAGCTCGGCGTACTCCGCGGCCGTGATCAGACGGGAGGCCCGCAAGCCCTCGATGTGTCCCAGGCTGCCAATCACGTCCCAGCCGAGCAGCCGCGCATCCCACACCCGATCTTCGCCCGCCGTGTAATCGAGCACCCGCTCATCGAGATCCGACGGGCTCCATAACGTGCGGATGCGCGGCATGGCGTCAGTGACCGGAGAGATAGGCACGGGCCAGCTCGGCGTAGAATGCACGCGCCGCCATCACCTGAGTGACCTCCACATACTCGTCCGCCGTGTGCGACAACAGGCTATTCCCCGGCCCGCACTTCATGCCGTCGGCGTGCCGCAGGAAAACCCAGTCGGAGCACGTCGGACTGCCGAAGTGCGCTGCTCCGGGCCGGAGCCGCGTGGCCACGGAAAGGAGGCGAGAATTGGCCGGAGTCTCACATGGCACCAGCCGACGCGAGGTCACGATCACCTCCGCCGTGAGAGAGCTCCGCAACTCCTCAGCCAGCTCTTCATGAGTCCAATCGGGTGTGCTTCGAACGTCGAGTACTGCCCGGGCGACCGGGGCTGTCACGTTCCGGCTCACTCCGGCCTCCAACATGGTGGCGGTAGCCCGAGCCCGTCCCAGAACCGGATGGGTACGGCTGGCAAACAGTCCGTTCAGCTTCAAGAGATCGCGGGCGAGTACCTCGGTGGCGTTGGTGAAATCTCCATCTTCTGAGGCATAGGCGGCGTGGCGCTGGTCGCCTTCGGCAACGAGGTCCACCATCATCAGTCCGCGCTGGGCAATGGCAAAGTCCAGGCCGGTGGGCTCGCCGATGACGGCGGCGTCGATTTCTCCGGCGGCTTCGACCGCAGCACCCATGGTGGTGTTCTTGGTCTCCTCGCCGAGGCCAAGCAGAAGAACCAGCCTGCCGGAGTCCATCGCTCCTTGATCGGCGACATCCTTTGCGGCGTACAGCATGGCCGCCACAGAAGCCTTGGCGTCACCCGAGCCTCGGCCATAGAGACGACCGTTCTCGATGGTTGGAACGAACGGATCCCGGGTCCAACCGGCGCCCGGAGGAACGACATCGAGATGCGAGGCCAAGGCGAGGGTGGGTCCAACGCTATAGCCAGCGACTTCGATTCGTATCCCGTTGGCGTCTCGCGCAACATCGAGACCCCATCGACGACCCGTCTCCTCCACAAAGACGGCCAGATCATGCTCTTCCCCGCTGATCGACCGAATCGCCACCAGCTCCCGCAGCAGGTCGATCTCACCCGGCAAGATCCACTCCCAGGTAGGTGGCCTTTTCCTTGCGCCCGACAATCATGGTCCCGCACCCAGCGCCGGTGAACACTTCCAGCAGCAGCGCGTCGGCCGCCCGACCATCGATGATATGGGTGCGTTCGACACCTCCGGTGGCGGCCCGGATGCAGGCCTCGACTTTGGGACGCATGCCGCCGCTGAGTGCACCGTTAGCCATGAGGCCGGCGAGATCGTCGGGATCGGCAAAGGTGACCAGGGTCGAGGGGTCGTTCCGGTCCCGGAGCACGCCTGGAGCCCCGGTGAGAAAAATCAGCTTCTGCGCGTTCAAGGCGACCGCCAGTGATTCCGCGACCGTATCCGCGTTCACGTTGAACACCTCGTCCCCCTCTCCCCCGGCCAGGCTCGCCACCACAGGCACCATGCGCGCCTCCATGAGCGTGACCAGCACTCGGGGATCCACCCGGTCGATATCACCCACATTTCCGTAGTCCACCCGAACGGTCGCACCGCTGTCGTCGACGACGGATACCGGAGGCCTTCGATGTGCGGTTATCAGATCGGCGTCCACACCACTCAGTCCCACGCCCTGCACCCGGTGATCTCGCAGCGCGGCGAGCAGGTTGATGTTGATCTGTCCCCCGTAGACCATCTTGGCGACCTCGAGGGCGTCATCGTCTGTGACTCGGCGGCCCGCCACGAGCCGAGGCTCAACTCCCAGTCGACGACTCAGATTGCTCGCCTGGGGACCGCCGCCGTGTACCACCACGATGCGAATGCCGAGTGAGGAGAGCAGCGCAATCTGCGCAGCGACAGCATCGAGGATCGCCGGCTCATTCAAAACGTCCCCCCCCAGCTTGACCACGAAGATCTGATCCCGATAGGCCCGAACGTAGCGGAGTGCGCCCTTGAGGCCCGCGATGCCCTTGCTGGTGTCGATGGCCAACTCAGCCTCCGAAAAGCCGTGAGAGGTGCGTGGTAAGAGGTGAGAGGGAAACGCTTGAGCTGCGTTCATAAGGCCTTCCGCTCACCCCTCACCGCTTCCCGCTTACGCCTTCTCCAATGAGTGTGAGCAGCAGCGCCCGCTGCGCGTGGAGCCGGTTTTCCGCCTGGTCCACCACAACCGAGTTGGCTCCGTCGAGGACCTGGTCGTCGATTTCCACGTTCCGCCGCACCGGAAGACAATGCATCACGATCCCTTTTCCGCCCCGAGTGGCCCGAAGCCTCGATGGCGTAAGCTTCCAGTCACGAAGTCCGGCGCGCTGGGCAGCCTCCTCCTCCGGCCGGCCGTACAGCTTTACCGATCCCCAGGACTTCACATACACCGCATCGGCTCCCACGAGCGCGTCGTCCGGATCATTGATGATGTGAACGAACTCACCTCCGGCTTCCTGCGCTGTCTTTCGGATGAGCGCAGTGTCCTCGGGGTCGAGCTCATATCCCTCAGGACGGGCAATTACGATTTCCATGCCGAGCCGGGCTGCCGCTAATGCTGCGCTCGCCGGCACGGCCGTGGGTAGCGCCTTCGGGTGCCAAGCCCAAGTGAGAACGAACCGCTTTCCTTCCACCTGCTTGAGCTTTTCCCTCAAAGTCATGGCGTCGGCGAGTGCCTGACAGGGGTGACGCCG
>DASSED010000034.1:0-2669 GCA_035695405.1 Gemmatimonadales bacterium | reverse complement strand
CTGTCGCTGTTTTTCCGAGGCATCGGGCCGGGTTCGGGTGGTCACGGCTCGATACGGAGATGGGTGACCCGGGAAGCCAGGCCCTCGGGATCGTCGGTCAACAGGACGGCACGGACGACATATTCACCCGGGCGCACGCGCTGACCTGCGTCGTTCCGCTGGTCCCAGACCTGCTTGAAAGACAACTTCTTCCCAGCATCGAGCGGAAACAGCCGCAGTGACCCGCGCAGGATTTTCCCCCGAAGATGGCTCCACACGGCTCGTCCCGAAGGCTCGGTAACCGTGAAGTCGGCTGTAGGTTCGCGTCCAGCAAGCGGTAGTGTCACCGGTCCTTTCCCTGCATTGGCGACAGTAAACGCGAGAGGTACCGGCGATCCCTGTCGCACGCGGACCGGTGCCTCCAGCGTCAATCGAAGTTGAGTCTGCTGCAGTCGGCGGCTCAGTGGGTGGTGAGAGCACCCAGCTCACGGGTGACGTTGCCGAAGGGACTGAATACGAATACCGGACGTCCGTTGGCGTCGGTTCCGCCGCCCCAGAGGATACCGGCCAGCTTCACATTGGTGCCGCTCGTAATCCGGAAAACATCGGAGCCGCTGTCCCCGGCCCCCACTCCCGCCGACACCCATGTCTGGCAGAGCTGTACGATTCGGGTCTTTGCGACCCCGGTGTTCACGCAGGTATTGGTAATCCTTCCTGCTGTCCAACCAGTGGTCCGCCCCACTTTGTTCACCGTCGCGCCCACGGCCAGACAGCCTCCGGTCGTGCCGCAGTCGTTGCTAGTGATGGTGAAGGAGCCGGTGATCGTGAGGCTATTGTTGTTGGCGCCATCGGTCTTGGCGATACGGCCGAGCGCTTGATTGGCCCCGTTGAGGTATCTGGCCCGGGCGGCATCGCTGAAGCGGCAGACGTTGTTCTTGGGGCAGCCAGGCTTGCTGTTGGAGTAGACCGGATCAGCCACCTCGGTGGCGATCTGGGTTGGGGCCGTAGTCTGAAGCGGCTGCCAATACGGAGTACTCTCTACGCCGCCCTGCTTGGTGGTGCAATGCGATGCCGTGATGAACGACTTCTGAGTCCCGGACGTGGCGTCAAAGCCGACACTGCAGAGAAAGCCTGGAAAGTTGATCTGGACCCCGGCCCGAACCGGGCGATCGACTGCGTTTCTCAATGTTGCCAGCTGAACGATTGGGCCCGTCAGTTCCACACTGACTGCATCATCGGGAATGCCGAGCCGGGCCACGGCGGCGCGGACCTGGCCCGATACGGCCTGGTTGGCTACGCCGATCTTCACCCGGTTGCTGGTCTCGTCATTATCCACGAACACGGCACCCGGGACGGCGAGCGCCTCCTGGGTGGCCGATGCCTGCCAGCGTTCCAGTTGCTGCCAATGGTAGCGCGCCTCCACCACCCGCATGGCATCGGCGGCGAGCCCTCGTCCTGCCAGGTAGCCCGACAGTAACCGCTCCGCCGGGATGCGACTCGACCCTCGCGTGAGATATACGGTTGGAGTACCGGTGCGGTCGATGAAAAATCCGCCGAAGCCCGGCACCTGGCGGGCGAACTCGGCGGCGGGCGGAAGATCGACGTCTGGTCCGGCTTGCACTTGAGCTGTTGCCGGCGGGATATCCGGCGCGGTGGGATTGGTATCGTCCCGACAGGCAGCGAGAGCCAGCGCGGCACTGGGCGCCAGCCCCAGCTGGAAAAGGCGAAAACGTGGCATGCGGTCAAACCCCCATACAGTGGTATTGGAGTCAAACGGGAAGGCCCAGTGTTGCAGGGAAATCCACTCCGGTCTTTATATACCCGATTCAGCGGCTCGGCGCTATCCGGTCGGCCCGAATCGTTCGGTCTTGATCCGCTCGGGCTCGTGGCCCGACGACACCAGCAGGTCGGCGGCCCGTTCCACGAATGCGGTGGGGCCGCAGATGTATACCAGCGGCTTCTCCGACGGAGACCAGGCGATGTCGCGCACCAGCGCCTCATCGATCCGCCGACGGTGACCCTGCCAGCCGTCCGGCCACTCTCGGGTCAGGGTATGGAAAATCTCGACCCGGCCGGGCGAGGCGAGCCGGTTGAGCTCATCACGATAGATGATGTCGCCGAATGATCGGGAGGAGTACAACAGACGAGCCGCAACCGCACTTCCCCTGGCCTTATGGTGCCGAAGCATGGCCCGAAACGGCACGATGCCTGAGCCACCGGCGAGGAGGAGGAGCGGCCCGCCCAGGGCGTCCCTCCAGACGAAGTACCCGCCGATCGGCCCGCGTAGCTCCAGCCGGTCCCCCGGTCGGAGCGCGTCGGCCAAGTAGGGTGAGACCTCGCCGTTGTCCAGCCGCTCCACCGTGAGGACCAGCTGCTCGTCTTCCGGTGCCGAGGCGATCGAGTAGCTCCGCTGGGCCTGGTAGCCGTCTTCGCCGGTGAGCCGGACGTCTACATGCTGCCCGGCGAGATGTCCCGGCCAGCTAGCGCATCGGAGGACGAGGCTTCGCACCCGGGGTGTCTCATCGATGACGTGGATCACGTCGGCGAGCTTCCAGTCTAATCGCCCCAGTACCGCTGTTCCTGCCAAGGATCCCCGTACATGTGGTAGCCGAGCGACTCCCAGAAGCCCGGCTCGTCCTCGTCGAGGAGCCGGAGACCGCGCAGCCATTTGGCGCTCTTCCAGAAGTAGA
>DASSED010000033.1:0-4735 GCA_035695405.1 Gemmatimonadales bacterium | reverse complement strand
TCAAAGTGTATGAGCTGACCGCGGAAGAGATTCAGTGGGAGGTCGAGCCCGGGCGGCAGGTCAAGGCATGGGCGTACAACGGGCAGGTTCCCGGACCGCAGATCCGGGTACGCGAGGGTGACCGCGTGCGGGTGAAGCTCGTCAATAAGCTGCCGGAATCGACCTCGATCCACTTTCACGGGCTGGAGCTTCCGAACGACCAGGACGGCGTGCCATTCATTACCCAACCGCCAGTCAAACCGGGTGAAAGCTTCACCTATGAGTTCACCGTGCCCAACGCGGGCTCGCACATGTACCACTCGCATCACAACGCCGCCGTCCAGGTGGGCCAGGGATTACTCGGCGCCTTCATCGTGGAGCCGCGCCGTCCCCAGCCAGCTCACCGAGCCGATGTGGACTATGTCATGGTGCTGAATGACGGCTACCACGGGTACACGCTCAACGGGAAGGGATTTCCTGCCACCGAGCCGATCGTCTGCCAAAAAGGCCAAACGGTCCGGCTGCGCTTCATGAACGAGGGCATGATGATCCACCCGATGCATCTACACGGTATGCACATGACGGTGATCGCCAAGGATGGCTGGGATCAGCCAGCCCCATGGAAATGCGACACACTGAACGTCGCCCCGGGCGAGCGGTGGGACGTCCTGGTCAAGGCCACCCAGCCGGGCACCTGGGCCTTTCATTGCCATATCCTCCCACACGCGGAGTCGGAGCACGGCATGTTCGGCATGGTGACGGCCCTGGTCGTGAAGCCCAGCATCGTCTGACCGTCTCACGGAATCATCCCAAATGCGCAGTCTGGTCATCGAAGACGATGAAAAGGTCGGAGGATTTCTGGAGCAAGGACTTCGAGAAGAGAAGTTCGAGGTCGAGCGTGGCCGAGATGGAGACGAGGCCGTGTCCCTGGCCCTCGGGGAGCACTTCGACGTGATCTTGCTGGACTACATGTTGCCCAAACGGAGTGGGCCTCAAGTCGCCAAGGCGATTCGGGAGCAGGACCGCTCGACTCCGATCCTCATGCTGACGGCGAGAGATGCCCCGGAAGACATCCAGCTCTGCCTCGCATCAGGGGCCAATGGTTATCTCACCAAGCCGTTCCGGTTCGCCGATCTGCTGTCCCACATCCATCGTTTGGCAGCCGCCACACCCTCAGGTTGATGCCGCGCCCAACCCCCCTGTTCAGCCTCCGCCGGACGCTCGCGGTTCGGTTCTCGGCCACGATGTTCGCCGCGTTGCTGGCGCTGGCACTCTGGGCCTACCTGGGCGCCCGTCACACCCTGATGGAGCAGCTCGATCAGTCGCTGCGCGGTTCGGCGCAATTCCAGGTCAACACCCTGATGGCCCTGCCGCGGGGTCGTGAACCAGCGGAGCTGCCCACCGATCACTTCGTTCGCGACGTCAACCGCTTCGTGGCGGTGCGCGACTCGACCGGCCGGGTGCTTGGGAGCAACAGCGCCAGGGCCCGAGATCTGCCTCTCCATGAAGTCGCGTTCGAGCAGTCTCGGCGGACGGGGCCACGCCTCATCACCGACGAGTGGCGGGGCCGGAAGTTCCGGTCCATCTATCTAGCTGTTCCCTCCAGCTCAGGCCCCGCCGCGGTCGTCCAAGTCTCGGCGTCGCTCGCCCCGCTGGAGAACAGCCTGGGGATCATCCTCATGCAGATGATGGCCACGGTGCTGCTGGGTACACTCGCCACCGCCGTCGGTGCTGGCTGGTTGGCAGGCTCCGCCGTCGCGCCGGTGACCGAGATTGCGGAGCAGGCGCGGGCCATAACAGGAGCGGTACCGGGGCAACGGATCACGGCCCACGTCACGGTGAGTGAATTTCACGGCCTCACCGAGGTCGTCAACGCCATGCTGGCCCGATTGGAGCAGGCATCGCATTGGCACCGGCGCATCATCAGAGACCTGGGCCACGATCTCCGTACCCCGGTGACGGCCATGCGGGCCGGAGTCGAAGTCGCCCTGTGGCATGACCGCAGTCCCGAGGACTATCGCCGCATTCTGGCCAGCACCATGGAGGAGATCGATCGCCTCAATCTCATATGTGACGCCCTGGTCTTCCTCGGACGGCTGCAGGCCGGCGAGGTCAAGCTGGATCTCGTGACCATGGATGCTCGCCTCCTGGCGCGCGAAGCCGTCGCTGGAGCGCAGGAGACTGGGGGCGCACGTTCGATCGCTCTCGTACAACCCAGCGAGCCGGTGCCGATCCTGGCGGACACCCGGCTGATGCGCATGATCCTCGACCAGCTGCTGGACAATGCGCGGCGGTACACGCCGCCGGACTCGCGCATCGAGGTCGCAGTACGAACCGAGAATGAGGAAGCGGTAATCACCGTGGAGGACAACGGTGACGGCGTGAGTGATGAGGTCTTACCCCACCTGTTCGAGCCGTTTTATCGCAGCGACACGGCCAGGGCGCGGGAGGGCGGTCCTGGCTTAGGGCTCACCGCCACTGCGGCAATCATCTCCCTGCATGGTGGGGCGGTGGCAGCAAGCCGTGGGTCGGAAGGTGGGCTTCGAGTCGAGGTCAGGCTGCCGTCCGTCCAGGCATCGCTCCTCGCAGGTACACCGGGTATTCTCGAACTGGCGCAGCGCTCCGGAGTCGCCAGCGCTCGCGCGGTCACCTCGGGCTAAAGCATGGTCTAATGAGCCAGGCCGCCCGACTCGGTCTTATGAATCTCACCCGGCCCCTTTGCCCGGAACACGCCTACGGCGCCTTTGGTAGCGTCGGCGAAGGCGTGGGTCACGAAGGGGTAGTTGCCCGGCTCGCGCAATCGCAACTCGAAGATGCTTCCACCGCCGACTGGGACGTTGACCGTTTGAACCCCGGCAAGTGGACTGGCCTGGGACCCGTCCTGGAAGACCCGCTCGAAGATCCCGCCGACTACGTGGAACGAGCTGATCCGATTCGGTCCCGCGTTCACCACATAGAGTCGGAGCAACTCGCCGGGACGGATCTCGATGGGATGCGAGGCGTATTGATCGGCCCGCCCGTTGAGAACCACGTGGTCCGGCGCCAAGGTGAGGAGCCGCTCCCAGTCCAAGCTCCGGGTGCCATCCGCCGCCGGCTTCGATGTCAGGTAAAACTCGCTTTGCACGAACACGAACTCCCGCGCTCTCGGACGCGATCGAGCAGGGTCTACGATTATGGCCCCATACATCCCGTTGGCGATGTGCATGGCCGCCGGGGCCGTCCCACAGTGATACATGAAGGCGCCCGGCACGTGCGCGACGAAGCGGTAGTGCAGCGAGTCACCTGGTAACACGTTGACGTAATACTTGCTGGGGGCGATTTCCGCGGCGTGGAAATCCATACTATGGGGGATGTTGGCCCGATTGATGAGCGTGAAGTCGACCGTGTCCCCTTGTCGCACGCGGAGCACCGGGCCAGGCACGGTCCCGCCAAAGGTCCACGCTGAATAGCGCACTCCCGGCGCAATGGTTATGGCTGCGTGCTTCATTTCGAGCCGGATTCGATGCAGCCTTCTGGGCTCTGCGGGAGCGAGCTGAGCTGAGACCGGTGCCGGTTCGGCCTCGGGCCCGCCGATCTTCGCTTCGCCGTGCGATACATCGGCCGGTGGGGTCGTATCGGGCTCTTCCTGGGCACTGGTGGTCTGCTGCGGGACTCCACCAGCGGAAGCCGAGCGGGAGAATGTGTCGGGACGACCTGAGGGAGCGGTACGGCAGCTGACCAGCGCTAAGCTCACCGTGCCTGCCGCCACCAGCAGCCAGGCGCGAGGCATAGAGTCTCCGGTACGGGGTTGTCCTATACTAGCCGATTTGGACCGGCCGGGAACGACACGGGAGGCGGGGACATGCACCGAGATTGGTCTGCACTGGCGACTCATGAGTTCGATGTGGTCGTCATTGGCGGCGGCATTTGCGGGGCAGCCACAGCCTGGGATGCCGCCCAACGCGGGCTGTCGGTGGCCTTGCTGGAGCGGGGTGATTTCGGGGAAGCCACCTCAGCCAATTCGTTGAAAGTGGTTCACGGAGGGATTCGATACCTCCAGCACCTGGATCTGGCCCGGGTGCGAGAGTCATCTCGCGAACGTTCGGCGCTCCTCCGGGTGGCGCCTCACCTGGTGGAACCGATGCCGGTTCTCGTGCCGGCTTTCGGCCACGGTCCTCAGGGGCCAGAAGCGCTCGGCGCTGCCTTCCTTCTGCTCAACCTCCTCACCTGGGACCGAAACAGCGGACTCAGCCCGGCCCACCCCACGGTGCCCCCGGCCCGATTGATCCCCCGGGCGGAGCTGTTGCAGCACTGCCCGGGGTTGGAGCGGCGCAGGCTGACAGGTGCAGGGGTGTTCTGGGATGGACGGCTGCTGAACCCCCCGCGTCTGGTATGGGCCTTCGTGCGCACCGCGGCCGAGGCCGGTGCGCTCGCAGTCAACTATTGCGAGGTCGAAGCTCTCCTTCGCCGGGGCGATCGGATCACGGGCCTGAGGGTGGCGGATCGCCTGAGCTCCACCACTATGGAGGTCCGGGCACGGCTGGTCATCAACGCGGCCGGACCGTATGCCGAACAGCTGCTGGTCCGCTCCGGCATTCAGCCTCATCGGAATATCCCACTGTCCCGCGACATGGCCCTGGTGATCGCCCGGCGCCTCCCCAATGGACACGCCCTGGCCCTCCCCACGAAGTATCACGATCCCGACGCGCTGCTGAGCCGGGGACCGCGACATCTATTCTTCCTGCCCTGGGACGATGTCGCCCTCGTGGGTGTTCAT
>DASSED010000032.1:0-3251 GCA_035695405.1 Gemmatimonadales bacterium | reverse complement strand
TGTAGTCCCGGAAATTGGCAAAGCCGGCATTCTTGGCAGCCTGGGTCCGGAGCTGAAACATGCGATCGAACAATTGCGCCAGATCGGCTCGCCGCTCGATATAGGGCCGGCTGGAAGCCCGAAAGGCACGCTCTCGCACCTTCCGGTCAGGACTCTTCAGAAACGGCTGAAGCTGCGGCAGCGGGCGGGGCACACCGTCCCACTCCACCATGATGGAGCCGGTGATCCGCTGATAGCGGGCACTGAGCTCCTCCAGCTCCGCAAAAAGCGGGACGTTCTGATCTCGAAAGATTTCGATCTGGGTGCGAAAGCGGGCCAGCGTGGTGGTCAGGGCCGGAGTGGAATACCCCGAATCCACCAGCCGGCGTGCCAGATCCACGCTTCTCTCCTCCATTTTCGGGAGCACATCAGTAGAGAACCGAAGATGGTTGGCCTCCTTGTCTCGGTCACTGGTGTCGATCGTGTACGCGATCATGGCCTGAGCCGCGGCTTCTCCCACCAGCTCTTCCAGCCGTGACCACTCGGCCAGCCAGGCTTCCATGGTCGATCGGTCGAGGGGCCGCGCCGCCAGCTCATCGAAGTAAGGTGCAACATCGTCCCAGCTCGCCTGGGCAAAGGCTGTGGGAGACAAGGGCAAAACTGACACTGTCACGCTGACTCCTGAGAATTGAATTCGGGACACCAGCACCAGATATAACCTGCGCCACGGCAGAGTTACAATCCCGGTGGCCGAAGCCGGTGAAAATTTGTGCGCGCTTGATATTGCATACCAATCGCGAGGAGCGTCGCCTCCGAGCCGGAACGGCCGGTGAACTGCAGGCTGGTGGGCAGTCCGCCTTCGCCGGTGCCGTTCATCAGGAACAGGCCTGGAACACCACACAGATTGGCAGGACCACTGATGTTGGTCCCGCCAGGATACTCGGGGTACACCTTGTCGAAGGTTGCGGTGAGAGGCCACGCCACCGTCGGGAGCGTTGGAGCTGCCACCGCGTCCACCCTGCTGAGCAGCTGGTCGAGTGCGACGGAAGCGGGACGGCGTACCCGCAGAGCCCTGAGATAATCCTTGGCCAGGACCACCTGGCCGGCGTAACCACCCAGCCGGTCTTCCGGCGCGGTCAAGGTAGTGATCCGGCCACTCTCGAACAGAGCTTCGAACGCGCTGGCGGCTTCCGCGTCGATGATGACTCCTGCTGCCGCGTCATAAGGCAGGTCCGGGAGGTGGAGCTCCTCCGTGATGTCCGCAAACCCGCTACATACCGCGAGCGACCGCTCGAAGTTCTTGAGGACCTCGGGCTGAGACTTCTCCCGTGTGCCTTGGAGGATGCCAATTCTATAACGCTTGCTGGGGCCGGCCGCTGACGGCATCTCAAACTTCTCGCTGATCGTCGTCGGGTCGAGCGGATCCGGTCCGGCAATGGCCGCCAGAATCAGCCCGCAATCCTCAGCCGTTCGAGCAAGGGGACCCAGCTTGTCCATAGTCCAGCTGAGAGCCATTGCACCGTGCCGGCTCACCCGACCATACGTGGGGCGCAGGCCCGTCACCCCACAGAAGGCGGAGGGATACTGGATCGATCCCCAGGTTTCGGAGCCGATGGCGAACGGGACCAGGCCGGCACCGACCGCCGAGCCCGGTCCGCTGGACGACCCTCCCGACCAGCGGGACGTGCTCCAGGGAGACTTGCCTGGGCCGGAAAAGCTGGCAAACGCCTGGTTGTAGCCCATCCCTCCGGCCAGCTCGACCATGGCGAGCTTGGCGCACAGAATGGCGCCCGCCTCGCGCAGCCGCTGCACCACGGTTGCATCGCCCTTGATCATCTGATCCCGATAGGGCTGGGCTCCCCAGGTCGTGGGGGCGGCATTGGTGGCCAGAAGATCCTTGACCCCGTAAGGAATTCCGTGCAACGGGCCTCGATCTCGAGTCGCGCCCAGTTCCCGGTCGCGCTCGCCGGCGTCCGCGAGCGCCGAGTCACGCATCACCGTGACAACCGCGTTATACCTCGGACCGAGACGCTCGAGTCGATCCAGGAAGTGCCGGGTCAGCTCGGTGGCCGAAACCTCTCTCGATCGGAGGAGCTTGCCTAATTCGGAGATCGACAGGAAGGAAGGATCGTTCATGTGATCAGGATAGCCGCGACGCCGAGAACACGAAGTCGGGCTCATCGCCGTTGGTCAGCTTCACCTTTCTCAACTGGTCGATACGCTCGAGTCCGGTCTGAATCTGGCCCGCAATGGTGTTCAAATCCTTGGCGGAGAGGCGAGATCCGTATTGCGAGCGAATGACCCCGGTCAGCGCCTGGGCCAGGGCTCCTGGCGCTGCAACCTCCGGGTCAGGAACCGCGGCGTCCCAGGGACCGAAGGATGCGGGCGCAGAGAGGGTCGGGAGCAGCGGAGTCAATGCCGCGAGCGCCAGCGACTCCGCAAACGCGCGCCGGGAAAGTGAGCTCACGAGAGCGACTCCGCGCCCCGGCTTTCGGTCATGCGGCCCTGCCGATGATAGAGGTAGGCCAGAAGAAGGAAGACCAGACCCAGAATGAACACCGAGCCTACCCGATAGAGCGCATCCAATGACGACAGATCGAAGACCAGGACTTTGACCACGGCGAGTCCGGCGACGGCCAGCCCGGCTATGCGAACCGGCTTGAGCGCTCGGCGAAACCCCACCCCCACTAGCGCGGCGGCGAAGACCAACCACCAGGCACTCACGGCGAGACCTGATGCAAGGCTCGCTGTCTCCGCCGACCACGTGCGCAGCTGGAAGTACCGCTGGATCTCTCCGGTGATGCCGAACAGAAGGAGAACGCCACTCACGGCCCAGAGTCCACCTCTGATCAGCTGAGTTGCACTGGTCTCACCGCTCCGTCTCCACAGTCCGGCAGCCAGAGCAGCCGTGCCCAGTACCAAGCCCCATAGCGCCAGGGCCCAGGAGCCCACGAACGCAGAATCACCGGCTCCGCGAGATAGCTCCGCGCCGCTGAACTGGTGATCCAGAGCGGCCCAGAGGGTACCGAGTGCGTACCAGCGTCCGTCGGTACGCGCCAACGCATGGTCCAAACCGGCCCAGAGGATGACCAAGCCCAGGAGCGCCCACACTCTGGCAACTCCGTCCCAGTGCTGCCAAACGGCCAGTCCCAGCGCGGCAGCACCAACCACTGCGAACGCGGCCCGTGGCTTCTGGTACCCAGCAATCAGGTAGGGGGCTGCCACCACCAGGGCGACGGCCCCGGGCTCCCGACCAAACCATGCCGGGGACA
>DASSED010000031.1:0-11817 GCA_035695405.1 Gemmatimonadales bacterium | reverse complement strand
TGTCGAGGTTCGTGACCTGGAAGGCGGACCCGGTTCCGGACACCGTCCATACCAGCGCGCGGTCGATCGGGCTGATTACCCCTCCTGCAGCTCGACGGCTTGTGGCGTCGTTGATGTCCATCGCATCGGCAATGTCGGTACCTCCAGGAATGCCGAGATTGTGAATGGTGCCGGCTTCCCAGAGAAAGGCCGTCTGTTGCCCTGAGGCGGTGGTGCTGGAGCCGACCACCTGACCCTGGTTGTTAAGGCCACGGGCCTGCGCCGCGCCCCCGCCCAGATGGCCGAGATCGGTAAAGGTTCCAGCGGATCCTCGTGGACTGCCCGGGCTCCACAGGAAAGCGTGAGACTGCCCGGATGCAGAAGGGCGCGACCCGGCGATCTTCCCCCCATCATCGATGTCCTCGGCGCGTCCCGAGCCTAGGTCCGTGATGGTGATTCCGGTTGCCGTCGCTCTCTTGGCCATGGGTTCAGTTGATTCGGCTGAGGAGCTGGGCTGCACGGCATCGGCACAGGCAGAGAGTAGCACGCCAGCGACGAGCATGAGGGTCATTCGATATTCCGTCATACGCACTCCCAGGACTATGTGATCTCTGGCGTTCGGCGGCAGGTGCGCTGCATGTCTTATTGAACGGATCGGAGCTACGGAGTGTGCGACTGCGGAAGAACCGGCGGAAGAAAAGGAAAGGGCGGCTTTCGCGCCGCCCCATCAACCATCCTCATGCGGACTGAGATCAGCGCACCCGCCAGAGAACCGCTCGGATTCCCTGAGGTCCGAAGCTCGCCCCGACAATCTGTTTGTGGTTGTTCACGTCCCGGGCCTCGCTACCCTCGTCGCCCAGCAGATTTCCCAAATCGACCACCGTTTGCGATTGCGGTCGCCAGACGAAGGCATACTGCCGGAACTCAGATGTCGTAGCAGACCCGACCACTTCGCCTGAGTTGGACAGCCCCGAGATCTGATTGGACTGGGAAACCCCCAGACTGCCGAGGTCCAGGCGCCCTCCTGTAGCAGGCCAGAACATTGCCTGAGGAGCACACCCGCCCAAATCGTCGCAGGGGAATCCCACACCCGCGATATCGCCGGACGCATTGATCGACAGGGCAATCACGCTCCCGTTTCCTCCATGCAACAGCGTGGGTGCCTGCCATTGCCCACCCACCAGTTGCCATTTCACTGCATGCTGAACGTCAGCGGCATCGGCGGCCAGCCCGACTATGATGTTGCCGCCGGTGTTGATCCCTTGGGCGAGGGTCCCGTGTCCGTCAGGCAGCCGCGGCAGGAGCCGTCCGCTGGACCAGGTCCGCTCAGAACGTCGGGTCCAGACCACCCCCTGGTTGTTGAAAGGCCCAGAGTTGTTGAAGTCAAATCGGGTGCCGACGATGGTGCCGTTCGCACTGATGGCTAATGCCGCACCCAACCCTAAATCCACGACACCGCCACTGCTTGGCCAAACCGTGGCGTGGCCATCCTGATCGCCGTCATCGGCCGCTATGTAGAAGCGCACACCCACGATAGTCCCGTTGTCGTTGATGTCGTAGGCGGCGGCGTGCTTCGTATCGTTGGTCGGCGCTGGTAGTTTGTCCAAGGTCCATACCTGCCCTCTTTTTTGCCAACGTGCTCCGTAAAAGTGCCCTTTCTCATCGACGGTGAAGCCGACGATGGTTCCCGCATCGTTGATCGCAATGCCTCCGTCGCCGGCCCCCGAGAGCGTTGGCAACGTGGTGATATCCTGGGTCACTTCAAAGCGCTCGATGCCAATCCCCTTCTTGCCCCCCGCGGTCAGAACCTGGACGTCGTAGAGCTCCAGCGGTGCGTCGCCGCTTATGGTGATGTCGGCGATTAGCTCCTTCGAGCTCACGAAGGTCGTGGAGGTGACATGAATCCCGGTCGTGGCAAACGCCGTGTCTCCATGCAAGGCCCACACTGCCCGCGTGCCATGGTCGTAGCCGGATCCCTGCACTAGGACGCTGATCGACGTGTCGCGCGGCGCGGCCGACGGCACCGTCGATTTCACTGCGGGGTCAGGACCCCCCATGGCAGCTTCGAGGCGGGCCTGGGGCTCGGTGGTGGTGTCGGTGTCGCAGTTGGACACGATCAATAACGGCAGAAGTGCCGCCGCCACCCTGGGAAGGGCGTGGAAGACTCGAAGGCTGATCATAGGGCGCTCCCCGGGGGAGGCGTGACGCTACTGCTTTTATTGAACGGACACTGCCTTCGCTGTGTGCGAGTCGAACACCGACTGGCCGGCTCCGCTGAGCTGATAGGCAGCCCAGTAGAATGGGGCGGCATATTCCACCGTCTGAAGCAAGTCTCGCTGACCCGCCGCCAGCGCATCGACCGGAGCCTGCCCCCTGAGATGGGTATAGAATCGCTGGGCGAAGGCCGCCGCTCCCTTATCCTCGATTCGCCACAACGTAGCCATCACGTTGCTGGCTCCGGCGTAGAGAAACGCCTGGGCTAGCGTAGCGTAGTCCTCTCCCCGGGCGAACTGGTTGGACCACGCCGCTCCCACGCCGGTCTCGCAGCCGGAGAGAAAGACCAAGGGGGACCTGATCCTGAGCCGCAGCAGCTCGTGAACCTCGAGCCGACCGTCATCCCAGGGCTCGCCGGACCCCGGAGTCAGCTCGATGCGGGAGAAGAGCGAGTTCCTGGAGTTCATCACCCCATGTGTCGCCACATGAATGAGGCTGCCACCGCCGAGGGCAGATCGGAACTCGAGCTCGGTGGCGTGGGAACCCCGCCGGGCCTCTGCGCCGCTCGCCGCTCGCCGAAATGCTCGTCCCTCGAGCTCTGACCCGGGAAGTGCGTCCGGAAATGGGACGAACACCAGTGGAGCGCCGGAGCTCTGCTCCCCTCCGGACGATTCGTGATGGCGAAGCGTAGGGAGAGCCGCAGCGGAAGGCAGATGGAGGAGGACGTAATCCTGCATCAGGTAGTGGTCGTCGCTGGATCTTCGAAGCGCAGCGAACGGCAGATATGCCAGAACCGAGTGCGGAACGAGGACCAGACGGCGAGCACCCATCAGGGCACCAGTGCGCTCCACCGGCGCGACCAGCACGTCATATAACCCCGAGAGTACCTCGGAGTAAGCCTCGAGTCGGCCACTTGGTTGGGCGATGAGATCGCGAGCCAACCGGACCCGCCGGCCCAGGTCCTCGAGTGGGATCGGTACAGAGACGCTCCGCACCGAGTCGCGGTTGACCACGAACACGACCACTCGTCGGCTGGTCACGAAGTACTCCAGCACTACCTCTCCACTGCCCAGGGCACGCTGTATTTCCAGCGCGGACACCTGCCGCCCACCCAGCAACGTGGCTCCGGGCGCATCCAGCTCCACTGCCCGCACCAGGCCGTTTTCATAGTCACCCCGCGCTCGTACCAACTCGGCGCCCAGGGCCTTCATCTGTCCCATTAGAGCCGAATCACGCTCGGCGCGAGGGGTTGCCTCCAAGGCGTCGAGCCGTGACGTGAGCGTGTCGATGCGGCGTAGAAGTAACTCGCCCTCAGCGAAGGCACCTGCCGCCGACACCGGCAGCCGCAAGACGTCGCTTGCTGCGCCGAGGTGCTCGAGCAGCACGCGGCTCCGGGCCCGGTCGGCGACCTCAAACGCCTCCGCGGAGCGCCCGACTCGTAGGAGGACGTCGATCAGATCGGCATAGATCGCGGATTTGTCCGCCCCGTATGACGAACGCAGGAACCCGGAACCGAAGTTGCCGCGCACCCGCTCCACCGCCGCGACCGCAGCCTGAGCGGACCGGGCTGCGGAATCGAGCCGGGGTATCTGTAAGTATGCCCGGGCCCGAAGGGTCGCGGCCTGAGATACAGTGGCGTAGTCACCCAGCGCAATCTCCGCCTCCGCGCCCGCCAATGATCGCAGCGCAGCCCGGCCGTGACCCTGCCGCACCAAGATCGCTGCCCTGCCCAAGGCCACCTCCGCCCGTGGGCCTCTGGCATCTATCATGGCCGCGAGGATCGTGGCTGCTCGAAGGTGGGCCGAGGCGACCTCGGCCGCTCCAACGGTGGCCGCCAAGTCGGCCAGGAGGAGATTATCTCGAAGCTCCTGGAGTCGGGCGCCGACTCGACGGTGAAGCCGAAGCGCCCGAGTGGCGAATTCCTGAGCCAGATCCGAGCGTCCGAGTGCAGCGTGGATCTCCGCGACACTGCGAAGATTGGCTCCCCGCTCCACGACCAATCCCAGCTCACCGTTCAGGGTGTTGGCCTGCTGATAGAGATCGAGGGCTCGGCGGAAGTCTCCCGCCTGACGGTACACGCCGGCGATGAGTTCGAGGTTACTTGCCTCCTCCTGCTTCAGCCCTTCCTTGCGGGCAATGCCAAGAGCGCTATCCAGTGCTGCCAGCGCCAGCCGCGGCTCTCCCAGGGCGTCGTAAGCCGTACCCAGCTGGCCCAGCGCGTTCTGCTCACCGGTTTCGTAGTTGATGGATCGGTAGAGTCTCCGCGCCTCGGTGAGCGAAGCGATGGCGGCACGGGGGTCGCCCAGTTGCACATCCAGCATGCCCAGATTGGTCAGCGCGCCGCCTTCGATTCGTGGATCCTTCAGGCGGGCGGCGGATGCTCTGGTTTGCAGAAATCCGCTCCGCGCCTCTACGAACTCGCCGAGCTCGATGTGCACAAGGGCAAGGTTGTTGGCTGCCTTGGCCAGTCCGGCCTCGTCCCCAGCTGCTCGCGCCGTCTCGGCGGCGAGCTCCAACGAGGTCGTGGCATCAGAAAGCCGCCCTTCGTTCCACGCCAGGAGCCCGAGTGCATTGTAGGAGCGCGAGAGATCACCCCTGAGCCGGGCGCGAAGTTTGAGAGCCAGGGCCTGCTCGCCGAGGGCGCGGGCCCGGGAGTAATCGCCCCTGCGATAGGCAGTCAGCCCGAGCCAGGTGAGCACTCGCGCTTCACGGGCGGAGTCGTGAGTCGTACGGATGCGGTCCAGCACTCCAATCCAGAGCAGTTGGGCCGTGTCGAAGCTTCCTCGCAAGTAGACGGATTCGCCCTGCGCGATGATTGAATCGAAATCGAGGTGAGTGGAATGAGCGCCCATGCTGGCTGACGACTGCGTGGGGGGCGCGGTGCGCCGGCTCGGCGAGCTCTGGCCAGCCGAGCAGTTGCTGGTCACCGCCCAAACCGCCAGGAGAAAGACCCGCCACCCAAGTGTCATGGCGCGACGGAGAAGCGCCGGGTGCCGGTAGTCAGCGAGGTGCCGGTGGAATCAAGGGCATCTACATACCAGAAGTAGGTGCGACCGAAGTCCAGGACCAGGTCCGCTGGCAATGACAGCATCGTGTCGGCTGTGTTCTGAATCCAGAGAGCCTTGCCGCTACCGTCGGTCAGCGTCAGCCGATAGAGCGGCCGCCCCGATTGGCCGGCCCAGGCAAAGCGCACCGATGCACGTGCCATGATGGCGTCATCGAGGGGACTGAAGGCCGGAATGGTCTGTGCCCGATCAGTCTCGACCGGGCCGCGTACCATTTGCCGCTCCACGGGGGGAGCGAGCGCCCAGCGACCGAGCAACGTGAGGGCA
Organism: Gemmatimonadales bacterium; assembly: GCA_035695405.1. Lineage (GTDB taxonomy): Bacteria > Gemmatimonadota > Gemmatimonadetes > Gemmatimonadales > GWC2-71-9 > CAVVWJ01. The sequence goes on along the minus strand of DASSED010000031.1, from coordinate 6,292 downwards.
AGAATCGCCGCTATTGCGGCCGGCAGCACCATCGGCCAGCGACTTCGGAGCGCGCCAGTGTACAACAGGCGGCGAGCAGAAGTGACCTCGCGGCGGCAATCACGGCAGGAGGCCAGATGGGCCTCCAGCTTGGCGCGGCCGGCGCTGGGCAGTCCATGGCTTAAGTAGGCCGCGATCTCTTCGGTGTCAGGATGCTCATTCATCGGCGCGCCACAGAACAGGTCACGCGGCTCGATCCTTCTCCTTGGATGAAACGGAATGCGACAGGCTTTGTGCGCTGCTCCGCTGTCCCCCAGGCCGGGTTATGCAGTAGCATCATTCACCCCACTGTTCACCAGCACCTGCCGCAGCTCACTTAGAACCCTGGTGAGTCTGCGATAGGCGTGGAACCGGCTGGGAAAGCCGAGGCTTCGTGCGATCTCCGGCATGGACAGCTCGTCCTCGAACCGGAGCTTGATGAGGAGTCGATCATGGGTTTCGAGACGGTCAACAGCTAACTGTAGCCGCTGGTAGAGATCGTTTATGCGCACGATCTCATCCACTCCGGTGGAGTTGCTGTCACCGATCGACGACAGATCCACCTCGCTGGCGAGGAGATCAACCAGCCGACGTCGTGAGGCCCATTCCTCATCCTGGGTCGTCGCTCCGCTCTCAGATCCGCGAAACCGACCGTACCTCGCTCGGTGATGGTCGAGGCAAATGCGTTGGGCCACCACAACTAGCCAGGTCGAGAACTCACTCCGACCGTCAGCAGAGTAGGTCCGGAGGCGCCGAAAGTTGTCGGCACGAAGCTGCTCCAGGATGCAGGCATAACGATCCATCACCGCGTCATGGTCACCGCCAAGAGAGCGGGCCACAAAGAGAAGGAGTCTCGTGTGGGCAGCAAGAAACTCGGCCCACGCCTCGTCCGCCGGCACGCGATTTCCGTCCAGCAGCTGACTCAGCATTGCAGGAAGAGCGTGGGCCATCAGGGCCGCGAGGTGTCGGGATTGGTCTGGTGTGGCGAGACTCATGAAGGTACGGGCCGGTCCCCAGGTGAGCAATAGAGTTGGGTCACCTACATTGACGAGGCCCTACCTCAGGTCTTTGCGGGTCGCTACTTTAACTGTCCCCGGCGCCGTAGCCAAGTGGTAAGGCAGAGGTCTGCAAAACCTCCATTCGTCGGTTCGATTCCGACCGGCGCCTCTGTGAGCCACAAGCACTTAGGGCCTCCAGATTGGAGGCCCTTTCGTTGTCTGGGAAGGTTTTTGGGAAGAACCTTGAGAATCGCGCGCAGGTCACCCTGGTGAAGCCCCGCACGCGCGACCTCTTGCTCCGGAGCGCAGGCCACCTCAACGACCACCGTCCGTCGACGCTGAAAACGCGTGAGTTACGCCTTCGGCGCGCTGACTGGCATTGGCCGGAGCTTTAGGTGTTTGTCACATTGATTGGCCACAAAGTCCCCCACACTCTGGGCGACACCGGATCAAACCCATTACTACTCGTGCCACCGCCCCAGCTCTCCCGATATCGGGTTGATCTTCCCCACGGCTCGGCCACTCACCATTCAACGATTGATTGGTCCCTTCGGAACCCTGCGCGCCAGCGACCCCGCAGCGTGTACGGACCTGTATCGCCGCCCCCTTCCAGGTCCCCAACCTGAACGCCGGGGTAGAGTGTTGAGGGACGCCACGCGATGTCCTCAACGTTGACCCCCAAGGGCCTGGGTGTCGTGGCGGGAGCTGCACCAGGCGCGCCGCTATCGCTTCGGGGACCCCTTGAGCAAGCACAACTGAGCGACGCGGCGAAACACCAAGTGCGCACTGTCTGAGCCACACTCCTTCCTTCAAAGACGGTCCATTTGCGTCCGCCTACCTAGAATTAGACCGCGATGGCAGCAGCCCATCACCTCGTGTCAAAGGCCAGCCAGTTGCCACCTTACCACAACGGTTCGCGCAATGCGCACGTACGCCCTCGATTACAGCCGGGGACTGCGGAGAGAGGGGTGGCGTGGCTCGCTTTCCACCAAACCGCACCGTGCTTGCATCACGGTCGCCTTGGCAACCTCCCTGTTGCGCCAGACCGCGTGGAAGGTGTCGAAGTGCCAGTTCTCGATCGAGGGCATCGAGCGTCGCCCGCTCTGGAGCATGTCCGGATCCTCCTCGGCCATGCGAATCAGGTGGACCAGCCAGGTCTCGGGGAGCGCCGACACCAGGCCGATACCGATCGCCTTGATCGAGTCCTAAATGAGCTGCGAATGCTTGACTGAAATCGGCATCGCCACTGGGGTTGGGGCCGGTGAAGGTGACGCGGAGGCGTGCAAGCGTCAACCCTAGACCGTCGGTCATATACTTGAGGCATGGCTGGAGGCGATGCGGTGGTGGTAGGGGCGGGACCGAACGGGCTCGCGGCAGCGATAACGCTGGCCCGCGCACGCCGTTCCGTGACCGTGTTCGAAGCGGCGGCGACCGTGGGCGGAGGCACGCGTTCCGCCGAGCTGACCTTGCCGGGCTTCGTTCACGACGTTTGCTCCGCAGTCCATCCCTTGGGCGTAGGGTCTCCGTTCTTTCGTTCCATTCCACTGGACAAGTTTGGCCTGCAGTGGATCCACCCCGATGCACCGCTCGCCCATCCCTTCGATGACGGGACAGCGGCGGTCATGGAGCGTGCCATCCCGGCCACGGCTGAGACGCTCAAACCGGACGGCGGCGCCTGGCACGACCTCATGGCCCCGCTCGCCGACGAGTGGGAGAAGCTGCTCGACGGACTGCTCCAGCCGCTGATTCCACCCCATCATGCGTTCCGCATGGCCCGCTTTGGACTCAACGGAATGCGATCGGCCCGCGGCCTGGCCGAGCATCGGTTCACCGGTGAGCGCGCGCGGGGATTATTTGCGGGTCTCGCTGCCCACTCGATTCTTCCCTTGGACGCACCGTTCAGTTCGTCGTTCGGGCTGATGCTGGGGATGCTGGGGCATGCGGTCGGCTGGCCGATCCCAGCCGGTGGCTCCCAGCGGATCGCTGATTCCATGGCCGACTATTTCAAGTCGCTCAGAGGGGAAATCGTCACCGGGCAACGGATCCTGTCGGCCGACCACCTGCCGGAAACGGGCGCCCTTTTCTTCGACACTGGCCCGGTCCAGCTACTCCAACTCATGGGAAACCGCCTGGGGGCCCGCTATCGCAGACGCCTGGAGCGGTATCGCTACGGGCCGGGAGTGTTCAAGGTCGATTGGGCGCTCGATGCCCCGATTCCCTGGACCGCCGCCGCGTGCGCCCGGGCGGGAACCGTGCATCTCGGCGGTACCCTGAACGAAATCGCGGCCGCGGAGCTCACGGTTGCGGGCGGGCGGCACCCCGACCGTCCCTTCATCTTGCTGGCGCAGCCCAGCCTGTTCGATCCGAGTCGCGCGCCCGCGGGGAAGCACACCGCCTGGGCCTACTGCCACGTGCCCAACGGATCGACGGTGAACATGCTCGAGAGGATCGAACGGCAGGTGGAACGCTTCGCGCCGGGTTTCCGGAAACTCATCCTAGCTCGCCATGTGGCCGGACCGGCCTGGCTCGAGCAGTACAACCACAACTGCGTCGGAGGCGACATCACCGGCGGCTCCAACGACATGTGGCAGATCCTCGCCCGGCCGAGACTTCTGTCGCCTTACAGAATCCCCACTCGCAAAGGGCCGAAAGCCTACCTGTGCTCGGCGTCCACTCCTCCCGGAGGAGGAGTGCACGGAATGTGCGGGTACAATGCCGCCCGCAGGAGTTCACCCTGATTCTCGGCGATACCCACGAATACTGGCTCACCCGCTGGCTCTTCCAGCGCTCGCTGGCGCTGATCTACCTGGTCGCCTTCGCGGTGGCGGTGAACCAGTTCCGCCCGCTGCTCGGCACCCGTGGGCTGTTGCCGGTACCCTTCTTCCTGCAGCGAGTCAATTTCCTGCAGTCCCCCAGCCTTTTCTTCCTGCACTACTCGGACCGCTTCGCCATGGCGCTGGCCTGGACCGGCGTGGCGCTGGCGCTCGTCGCGCTGTCAGGGTTCTCGGAGAATTTCGGGACGCCGGTCAGCATGGTCGTGTGGTTCGTGATGTGGCTGTTTTATCTCTCCTTCGTGAACGTGGGGCAGACCTGGTACAGCTTCGGCTGGGAAACCCTGCTCCTCGAGACCGGTTTCCTCGCCATCTTCCTCGGCGCGCGCAACGTGGCGCCGCCGGTGATCGTGATCTGGATGCTCCGGTGGCTGCTCTTCCGGCTCATGCTCGGCGCCGGGTTGATCAAGCTGCGGGGAGATCCGTGCTGGCGTGACCTGACCTGCCTGGTCTATCACTACGAGACCCAGCCCATTCCCAATCCGCTCAGCTGGTACCTCGCGAAGCTTCCGGTCCCAATTCATAAACTGGGCGTGCTGTTCAATCACCTGGCCGAGCTGATCGCGCCGCTCGGCTATCTCGCGCCGGTGGCGACCGTCCGGTATGTGGCGGGGGTGATTACCATCGTCTTCCAGGGAATGCTCATTCTCTCGGGCAATCTTTCCTGGCTCAACTATCTCACCATCGTGATCGCGATCAGCTGCTTCGATGATCGAATTCTGTCACACATCATCCCGCTTCAACCGGAACAGCCCGATCCGCGCGCGCTGGCTCACCAGCTGGCAATCGGAGCGCTCGCGCTCATGGTGGTCGTACTAAGCATCTATCCGGTCCGCAATCTCTTTTCCAGCCAGCAGGCAATGAATGCCTCGTTCGAGCCGCTTCACCTCGTGAACACCTACGGAGCTTTCGGGAGCGTCGGACGGGAGCGGTATGAGGTAGTCCTGGAGGGCACCACCGACGAGGCGATTGCCGCATCGACGACATGGAAAGAATACGAATTCAAAGCCAAGGTGGGCGATGTCTCACGCAAGCCACCCATCGTCGCGCCATACCATTTGCGACTGGACTGGCTGATGTGGTTTGCGGGAATCAGCCGGGCATACGCCGAGCCATGGATTCTGCCGCTGGTGGGACGGCTGCTGCAGGGCGACAAGCCTACACTTGGACTGCTGCGAGGAAATCCGTTTCCCGACCAGCCGCCTCGGTTCGTACGGGCCAGAGTCTACCACTACAAGTTCACGACCTGGGACGAGCGCAAGGCGACGGGAAACTACTGGAGCCGGAATCTGGTGGGAGAGTTTCTACCGCCGCTGTCGCTCGACAGCCCGGGATTGCTGCAGGTGCTGAGGATGCAGGGGTGGGTGCAGTAAGAATCAGGCGGACGGAGTGCCCGGAGTGGGCTCGGCCGGGCGCGCCGAATTCGCGGGGTTCTTGCTCGGCCAACGGCACGAGGCGATAAAGCTGGCCAGGCCGATTGGGCTCTGGATCAGAAACTGACGACGTGTGTTCATAACAGATCTCCGCGATGACATTTTTTCCTAGATACAAGAGCACCTGCTTTGCATGACGGAAAAGCATCGGGCCAGAGGGGCAGTCGGCACTCTGGCCCGACATTTTCTGGGGGTCTAGCGCCAGTTAGCGCTCACCATCGCCCATCATCCTGCACCATTTTTCGTCGCCGGGCGGGTGCTTCTCCACGTTGGAGCTCGGCCCCACCTTTACCTTACCGCGATCAGCCGCTGGAACCGGGGGTTGCCCCGAAGTGGATCGAAGGTAGGATCGATCTTGAGCCAACCGGGCGAGAGGTAATAGGGCATGTTCAGCAAGGGCTCCAGCTGGTCGAGCGCCCGCTCCGGCTCACCGTCCAGGAGATAGATCCGGACGAGCTGGTGTTGGACGTAGGCACCCAGATTGGCGTCCCTACTGACTGGTAGGAGCGTCACAGCCCGCTCGCCCTCGCGCACCGCCTCGGCCTTACGGCCCAGATAAGCCAGCGCGGTGCCCAGTAGCACGTGGCGCTGGCCGTCCTCAGGAGCCTCGCGGACCTCGGCCTCCCCGGCCAGGCGCGCCGAATCCGCGTAGGCTCGCGCCCTCGCGGTGTCCCCTCTAAATGCGTGGGTCGCGGCCAAGGCCAAGCCCCAAAGGAGCCGGTCATCACCGAACGGCCCCGGCCGTAGGCGGAGCAGGAGCCGCTGCTGCTGGTCGTCGAGCACCCAATAGAGGTCCCAGTAAGTGGCCATCCATGCTACCAGCGCCGTGGGCTCAACCTCCCGCTGCGCGGCGGTGACGACCGCCCGCGCCTCCGGCAAATTTCCCTCGGCCAGGAACACCATGGCCTTATTCTGGTGGAGGGCCGGGTCCCGCGGGTCGATTGCCAGCGCCCGCTCCGCTGCCTCGTGAGCCTCGGGGTAACGCCGCAACCGAATCAAGCCGATGACCAGC
>DASSED010000030.1:0-14390 GCA_035695405.1 Gemmatimonadales bacterium | reverse complement strand
TACGCTTTGAGCTTGGAGGCCCTCTCCCACCGATGGGGCGTGAAACCAGATCAGCGGTCGGTGGGGGTCACGGTGCGCCTTGCTCCATTCCAGGAGTCGCGCTCCGCCGCTGCGGCGACCCTCGTCTCCAGCCCGGATTTTGGGGCTGAATAGCCCCAGGACCGGAGTCACAGCGGTCCCCAGCCGGATCGCGGCTCGGTACGCCAAGGAAGTGGTGGACACTCGCGGCAATGTTGCCGCTGATGAATGCAAAGGGAAGCCTTGCTCCGCTCGCGGGAACCGTGCTAAACTTCGCGGCGAAGGTCATGTTCCACCCGCAACCGAGGAGGTGATCCATTGTCTACAGAGTCAAGGGTCGCCTGCGGCCGGTAGTCAGCGCTGCAAGCTAAGACCCAGGCGACACTATGAACCTGGGGGGGCCGCTCAAGGCGGCCCCTTTTTTATGTACTCTTCGGTCCATGTACTTCAGCCTCTCGCGCTATTGGAGTGAAGCCCGGGCGCCCCGATACAGTGTGAGCTTCGCCTTTCCGCTGCTGGTGCTCTACGAGCTGCTCGCGTTCACCCTGTCGCACGGGGAGCTGACCGGAGTGCGCAGCGGGGCCGACGTATTGCTCAAGAGCCTCTGCGTGATGCTCGGCGGGCGTCAGGGACTTGCCGTCTTCGGGATGCTCATCGTGGGTGGCGGTGCTGCCATGGTCTGGCGGGATCGCCGCCGAGCCGGCGGAATCAATCCCACCTACTTCGTCTGGATGTTGGTCGAATCCCTGGTTTACGCCATGCTCTTTGGAGTCGTGGCTGGGACGCTGACCGTGCTCCTCCTGCCGCGACTCTCCGTGCTGGCTTGGGTCGCGCCATTCACATCGGGGCTTTCCGCCGGACTGAGTCTCACGACTCAGCTCATGATCTCATTGGGCGCAGGGATCTACGAGGAGCTACTCTTCCGGGTCATTCTGGTGTCGGCCCTTGCCTGGGCCGGAACGAGGCTGTTTCGCTGGGGTATGACCCGGTCGGCGGTGTTCGCGGTCTGCCTGGCGGCGCTGATTTTCTCCGCTTTCCATTACCTGGGCCCCTACGGCGATCGGCTGGAGCCGAGATCATTCGTCTTTCGCACGGTGGCCGGTCTGCTCTTCAGCGGTTTGTACGTGCTGCGCGGCTTCGGGATCACCGCTTGGACCCATGCGCTGTATGATGTCTTGCTGGCATTGGGCTCATAGCAACGACCCTCGCGTCCCCGGGGCACCCCTCTTGGCCGTCAGCTCGTTCCCGACCTTCCGGTCGTTCCCCTACCTCCGGTCTTGGCGTTGTAGACCGAATCCAGGACCTCACGAAAGACAGCGAGCGGCAAGGCTCCCTCGAGCAAGGCGCCTTCCACATAGAATGTCGGGGTACTGTTTGCGCCCGAGCGCGACGCTCCTTCCGCATCGGCCTGCACTGCCTTGAGTGTCTCCGGCGCTTCCAGGCAGGCAAGCATCGCCGGCTTCGAGAGCCCAGCCGAGTCGGCCAGTGATAGGAAGAAGGGCCCCGCCTCCTTGAGGGGCGCCCACGTCTCCTGATACTGGAAGAGTAGGTCGTGCATGCGCCAGAAGCTCTTTTGCCTGGCGGCGCAGAGCGCGAGCTGGGCCGCCGCTGAGGCGTGGGGATGGATGTCTGTCAGCGGAAAGTTGATGAACACCCAGCGGACTTTTCCTGGCGTGATGTAGCTTCGCTCGAGAGCGGGAAAAGTCTCGTGGGCAAACCGGCGGCAGTAGGGGCATTGAAAATCAGACATCTCGTAGACGGTGACCGGCGCAGTAGGCGATCCCTTGCTGCGGGGCTCGAGCGGCGCGGTGGCAGCTTGGGCTGAGACACGGCCGGCGAATAGTGAGAGAATCACAACCAGTTTCAGGGTCATTCCATCTCCTAATATCGCGGTCGCCGTCGCGCGGTCCGGCTGGAGAGCAAGACGGTGTCGCTGGTCACGGGGATATTCCAATACCATTCCGCGTTCGGATCATTGGTGTTCCAGGCGCGGGCGTAGATCCACCAGCGTCCCCGAGGAAGCGGAAGCCGAGCCCATCCCGTGGCGTCCGTCGTGTCAGTTTGCGGCTCGAGACCACGGGCTTTCGTCAGGTTTTCCACGATGCTGTCGTATCCCCGGTAGGTGCTATCTTCCCAGAGCCGAACGTCGGACCGGAGGCTCTCGCTCCGGCTCACAAAGCTGCCTCGGGCACGGTCGAGAAGCACCCGGGCCCGATCGCTTTCTTCCTGGGTGTGATGGAGCGATGCCGATACGCTCGCCAGCCGCGACTTCAAGGTGCGATAGTCCGGCGAGTCCCGCCTGGTGGTATCGAGCTGCCGCTGGAGATGGGCCAAGGTGTCTTGCAGTCGAGTGGTGGCATAGACTGTCTTGGTATAGCTGGTGAACGGGCCGCGGAAGCCGGCGAACAATGACTCCAACTCCGCGATGTGCGGCCTCGGACGCGTTGCATGTGCCTCCAGGCTCGCCAGCACACTGTCCCGGTCATAGGGGAGCGCGATCACTCCCACCCCCGACGCCGGCACCTCGAGGGAGTCGGGGCCCGGGACGGAGACCCGAACCCGCAACTCTCGGGTTCCACCGCAGCCATCCAGGACCGCGGCGAACCCCAGAAACATGAGCCCGACCTGCGCGAAGGCCAAGCAGCTGGACTGTGAACGTTGACGGGGAGGCAGGGAACCGATTGAGCCGGACACGAGGCAAAGCTACCGTGCTCCTCACAGCGCTTCAACTGAGTGGAGCGATGGTGCTGCTGACCTGGGGCAGCAACCTGCAGGCCCAGGACCGCGGGATCGACACGTTGATTCCGGCCCAGCCGGTCGGCTACGTCAACGACTTTGCCGCAGCGTTTGACGCAGCCTCGGCGGCACAGATGGAGGATCTCATCAAGCGGCTCCGCGCCGCCACGGGGGCCGAAATCGCCGTCGTGACGCTCCCATCGATCGGCGACCGGGAAGCCAGCGAGATTGCGCTCGCCATCGGTCGCAAATGGAAAGTGGGTGCCAGCGCTGACGTGGGTGATGCACGTCGCAATGCCGGGCTGGTGCTGCTTCTCGTACCGAGACGACCGGGGGATCCGAATTCGGGACAAATCCGGGTCGAAGTAGGGCAGGGTCTAGAAGGGATCGTGACTGACGCCGCGGCCGGCCGAGTTCGCGATCTCATGCGGCCGCAGCTGACCCAAGGGCAGTACGGCCCTGGGATACTCGCCGGAGTCCAAGCGCTGGCCGGCATGATCGCGCGAGGTTATGGGGTGACAGATACGACGCTCACATCGTATGCGCCGGAAGAGAACCCCGGGGCCGCCCCTTCGATCGGCAACAACCTCCTGCCGCTGCTGTTTTTCATCCTGTTCATTCTGCTCGTCTCGGGTGCAATGGGCGGCGGTCGACGCCGCAGGAGAGGGATATATTGGGGAGGCCCATGGATCGGCGGAGGTTGGGGTAGTGGAGGTGGCTTTGGTGGTGGCGGTGGGGGCGGGTTCGGCGGCTTCGGTGGTGGGGGCGGCTTCAGCGGTGGTGGCGCCGGGGGAAGATTCTGATGCGCGAATCAGTCGCTCGAATCGTAGAGCCGTTTTTAACGGAGACCGATGCTGTGGCGGGTCAGGCATACAGCGCGGTGCTCTACGGCTCGGCGGCGCGGGGAGACTTCGTCCCCGGGCGGTCGAATATCAATCTCATGCTGGTGCTCGATCAATTGAATCCGGCCACGCTTCGTTCGCTGAGCCGGGCGTTTACCGGATGGCGCAAGAAGACCCCGGAGCCCCCGCTCGTGCTGAGTCGTGCGGAGTGGGATCGGGCGTCGGACGCCTTTCCCATCGAGATCACCGATATGCGCACCGCTTACCGGGTGCTCCGGGGCCCAGACCCGCTCCATGAAGTTCGGGTCGATCCCGCCGATCTGCGCAAAGCTCTGGAACGTGAGTTCCGGGGGAAGCTCCTCCGCCTGCGTCAGGGATACGCCACCCATGCGCCCGATCCTGGTGCACTGGGGAGTCTCGCACTGCAGAGCGCTGCGACGATCCTGGTGATGCTCCGGGGCGTGCTGGTCTTGCTGGGCAAGAAGGTCCCCCAGGACTCACTGGAGCTCGCCGCGGAGGCCGCGGCTACGATCGGATTTGAAGGTGAGCCTCTCCTGTATGTGGTGCGGCATCGGGTGGACCGGGAGTGGCGCTGTGGTGCGCCGGAGTTTGAGAACTATATGCAGGCGGTGGAGGACACGGCGCGGTTCCTCGATCAACTTCAGCTCGGAGAACAGCAATGAAGCGCTCCGCGATTCGATACCCGCTCGTCATGGCCGTCATGCTGCTTGCGGGATGCGGGTACAACACCATCCAGACCATGGACGAGAAGGTGAACCAGGCCCAGGGCCAGGTTCAAACCCAGCTTCAGCGCCGCTCCGATCTCATCCCCAATCTGGTGAACACGGTCAAGGGTGTAACCAAGCAGGAGGACACGGTCTTCATCTCGATCGCCAACGCGCGGGCCCGCCTCTCCGGCGCCGTGCAGTCGGGCAATGTTCCTGAGATGTCTGCGGCCAATCAGCAGCTGAGCCAGGGGCTGGGTCGCTTGCTTGCTATCTCGGAGAACTATCCCCAGCTCAGATCGAGTGAGAATTTCCGCCAGCTGCAGGATCAGCTCGAGGGGACCGAAAACCGGATTTCCGTGGCCCGGCAGGATTACAACACGGCAGTGGGGCAATACAACGCCTATATCCGCAGATTTCCCTATAACATCACGGCGAAAGTCTTCGGCTTGGGGAAGCCACGGGAATACTTTGAGGCGGCTGCTGGAGCCCAGGAAGCGCCCAAGGTGACTTTTTAGCGGGACTGGGAAAGACGAAGCCCCGGTGATCAGCCGATCCCGGGGCTTCGTCTTTTCCTTCCGACCTTCCGGTTCTAATCAGTCACCACACCCTCGGGCAGCACATACTTGAGCGGATCCACGGGGCGCCCATTTACGTGCACCTCATAATGAAGGTGGGGACCCGTGGCGAGGCCCGAGTTGCCGACCAGGGCAATCCGCTGTCCCCGCGACACTCGCTGACCGGTATGGACCAGCAGCTTGGAGGCGTGGGCAAACTTGGTCACGATACCGAAACCATGGTCGATGGTGATCGTGTTCCCGTAGCCTGTCTCCCAACCCGCGTCGGTGACCACGCCGGCGGCGGGGGCCTCGATCGGGCTTCCCATCGGAGCGGACACGTCGATCCCTTCGTGGGGCCGCGCCAGGTGCAGAATGGGATGGGTTCGCATGGCGGAGAACGCACTGGAGAGCCATCCCTGTGTCGGCATGATCGAAGGAGTTGCGGCCAAGCGGGCGGTATGAAGGGCCAAACTGTCCGCCGCTTCCTTGAACGAGGACGCCAGCAGGTTGGCGCGCCGAATCAAGGCACCGAGATCAACCCGAATCTCCGCCGTGCGCTTGCTGGCCCCGGTGAGACCAGCCAGGTCGAGCTCCGGTGAGCCGGGGCCGCCGATACCGGCCGCCTGCACCTGAGGGTCGATCGGCTCCAGATTCGCAAGCACCCGAATCCGGGCGTCCCGCTGTGAGATGCGGGTCAAGGTGTCTCCCAGCGACGCGACTCGACCATTCAGCTCGTTGATCTCGCGGGCAAGCGATGCGTTTTCCTGCTGGAGCTTCGCGGTTCGGGATAAATCTGCGGTGTGGGAGAACGTGGCATACCCGGCAACTAGACCGACGACAACGATCCCTCCCAGGGCAGCCGCAGCGAGTCGCAGCACGCCGTAGGAAACCTCGACGATGCGCGACGGCTCCGATCCATGGGGAACCAGAACCAATGTCCATCGGCGTTTTGCCATGCTCATGTACCTCTACCAAATGTTTCTAAGCGCACTTCGATCCAAAGTCCCTACAATGTCACCACCCTGGCTACGCCGAATGGTGATGCCAGTCACCCCAGTCAAGTTAAGGTGGCCCGCGAGGATGACCGTTGTCAAGAGTCTCATGGAGTGATAACTCTTTCACTGTCAAATAGTTTCCGTGAGACAAAACTCTAACTGCTAGACTGCAGCGGGCTTGGGGAAGAGCACTTCAGGTGGTCTCACGGTGTGCCCCGCGACCACTGGTTGCTCCGCCAACGTCCACCCTGCTTGTCCCACTTCTCCCTCCATTCCCAGCAAGGTCCAGAGTGTCTGTGCCTTCCCCGGAATAAAGGGAAGCGTCATGATTGCGAGCCTGACCAGCGCTCGCGCGAGTGCCGCCAGCGTTACGTCCAGCTCAGTGTCTTTCCCGGCCTTCGCCAGCGCCCATGGTGCAGTCTGTTGCACATACAAATTGGCGGCCGAAACCAGGGACCAGGCAGACTCGGCTCCGCCGCGTAGGTCCAGCGCATCCATGGCGGCCGAATACCTGCCCAGCGCCTCGTGCCCGGATCGATCCAGCGGCGTGGTCGACCCGTCGGCTGGAATGCTGCCGTTCCGGTACCGGATCAGCATCGCCAACGACCTCGAAGCCAGGTTTCCCAATCCATCCGCCAGGTCCGCGCTATAGCGCTCATCGAACCGCTCCCAGGTGAAATTGCCGTCCGCCTCGAAGCCCACCTCGCGAAGCAGAAAGTACCGGAGCGCATCCGGGCCGTGCCGCTCGATCGCGTCCCCCAGGGTCACGGCAGTTCCCGCGGTCTTCGACATCTTGGTGCCCTCCCACTGCACGTAACCATGCGCCCATACCTGGCGCGGCAGGTCGAGCCGCGCGGCCAGGAGCATGGCCGGCCAGATCACGCAGTGGAACCGGGTGATTCCCTTTCCGACCACATGCAGCTCGGCGGGCCAGAGCCGCTCGTATCCGACGTCGGGGAACCCCGTGGCCGACAGGTAGTTGATGAGGGCATCGAACCACACGTAGACGGTCTGATCAGGATCGCCGGGGAAGGGGATTCCCCAGGGCTGCCGAAGGCGCGATACCGAGATGTCCTGCAAGCCGCCCTCCAGGAGACGAAGGACCTCGTTGCGTCGAATGGTGGGCTCGACCCGAAGCTCACCGGCCGTGATCAGCCGATGGAGCTCGTCCCCATATCGGCTGAGTCGGAAGAAATGGTTGCGCTCACGGGTGGCGATGAGGTCCAGGGTGGGGTGCTCGATGCAGTGCCCGTTCACGATCTGGCTCTCCTGCTTGAACTCCTCACAGCCGGTACAGTAGAGTCCTTCGTACTCCGCCACGTAGAGGTCGTCGGGGCTGAACCGTTGGATCCGGCGCAGTAGCTCTGTCACCGAGCGGGCGTGACGTGGCTCGGTGGTACGAATCCAGTCATCGTTACTGCACTCCAGCCGCTCCCAGAACTCACGGAAGCGCTCCGCCATCCGATCCACCCACGCCTGGGGCGAGAGTCCTCCCTTGGCGGCTGCCTGCAGCACCGACTGGCTGTGCTCATCCATCCCCATCAGGAAATGGACCTGATCGCCCCGGAGCCGCCGGTACCGGGCGATGGCGTCCGCGCCCACTTTTTCCAACGCATGGCCCAGGTGGGGATCCCCGTTGGAGTAATCGATTGCAGTAGTCAGAAAAAACTTGGGCACGCGTTCAAACTCCCGCTGGTGGCAGCGCGTTTCTCGAGCACAATGATCTGGAGGGAAACTTAACCGGACCGAGAAGTGGGTCAGTTTTTCAGGTTCGTGTCATCGCTTCCGGGCTGCCCTCGGGATCGTCGCGCACGCCGATGAGGGTTGGGCTGAGAAGGAGGTGCTTGGCTGGTGTCGGCGGCATGTGACGGACGCGCGCGTTCCTCCCAGGTGGGCATCACCTCGCCCCGCTGCTCGATCTCCGTGCGCAGCTGGAGGAGGGGGATGATCCGCGAACCCTGTTCCTCATGTCTCAGAAATACCCGCTCACGGAAGATATCGACTGCAATAACCTTCTCTGCTCCCACCGCAGTGCGCAGCGTCTTTCCCTCCTTGGGAAAGCGCTTCCGCGCCGTGACGTAGAACTCGTGCTCGTACTTGAGACAGCAGAGCAGCCGGCCGCAGCCTCCGGAAATTTGAGAAGGATTCAGTGAAAGGTGCTGGTCCTTCGCCAAACCGAGATTGACGGGCGACAGCTCCTTGAGCCAGGTGGAACAACAATATTCCCGGCCGCAGCGCCCTACGCCGGACAGTCTGGCGGCTTCGTCCCTGACGCCGATCTGTCGTAGCTCGATGCGAGTGCGGAAGAGTGAGGCGAGATCCCGGACCAGGGAGCGGAAATCCACCCGCTTGTCCGCCGTGAAATAGATCGTGAGTTTGTTCCGATCCCACTGCCACTCGGTGTCACTCACCTTCATCAGCAGCTCGTGGGCTCGCACCCGCTGGATCACCTTCTGGCGAACATCCTCCTCGGAAAGGCGAATCTCCTGGTGCACCTTCAAGTCTTCCGGGGTGGCCCGACGAAGGACAGCCTTGAGAGGGGCAGGCTCCTCGGCTCCTTCCCCTACCGCACACCCGGTGCAGCCTCCACTGCATTTCTTCGCGGCCAAATCTCCTACGGCGGTTACCCGACCCAGATCGCGGCCGCGTTCCACTTCCACGATGACCTGGTCCTGCACCCGGAGCGGATCCGAATCGTCAGACCAGAGGAAATAGGCCTTCCGGGTCCCCTTGAACCGGACTTCTACCGTGTGAGACATCACACGTCCGTGAAGGCGCCCATGGCGCCATACTTCTCGGCGCGGCGCCGGACCAGTTTTTCGGGCCGGACCTTGCGAAGCTCGGTGATATGGCGGATGAGCGCTTCCCGAAGGGCTTCCCCCGCTGCATCCGGGTCCACGTGGGCTCCGCCGACCGGCTCCTTCACGATCTCATCGATCACCTTGAGTCGCAGCAAGTCATCAGCCGTGATCTTGAGTGCTTCCGCGGCGCGCTCTCGCTGGCTGGCGTCCTTCCACAGAATGGCCGCGCAGCCTTCGGGTGATATCACCGAGTATACGGAATTCTCCAACATCAGCACCCGGTCGGCCACGCCGAGAGCGAGCGCTCCGCCGGACCCTCCCTCGCCAATGACAACCGCGATGATCGGGGTGGGGAGTGACGACATCTCGAGGATATTCCGCGCCAGCGCCTCCGATTGGCCCCGTTCCTCGGCGCCCAGGCCGGGGTAGGCCCCCGGGGTGTCGATCAGGGTGATCACGGGGGCTCCGAACTTCGCTGCCAGCTTCATCAGGCGAAGCGCCTTCCGATACCCCTCCGGGTGAGGCATGCCGAAGTTCCGCTTGAGATTGTCCTTGGTGTCGCGGCCTTTCTGGTGCCCGATGACCATCACCGATATTCCGGCGAGCCGAGCCCACCCCCCGACGATGGCAGGGTCATCCATGTACAGCCGGTCGCCGTGCAGCTCGATGAAGTCGGTAAAGATGGTACTCAGGTAATCGAGCGTGTAGGGCCGCCTGGGATGCCGCGCCACCATCACCCGCTGGAGCGGCGTCAGATGGCGGTAGATTTCGGTTCTCAATGACTCCAGCTTGTTCTGCAGCCCCTCCAGCTCTCCGTCGATGTCGATCTGGCGTTCGGTCCCGATCTTCTTCAGGTCGTCAATCTGGCGTTCCAACTCCTGCAGGGGCTTTTCGAAATCCAGCGTATAGGTGGTGGCCACGGCTCAGCCGACCTTTACGTAATGGACAGCGTCGGAGCCGAGCAGATTCCGCAACGCGCGCACTAACTCCTCCTCGGCAGAAACCCGAACCCGGCGGGAGCGCAGGCGGACAGCTTCGCCGTTGCCGTCGCTCCACTCGACGAAGATCGGCGTCGGCCCCGGATGTGCCGAGCAGATGGCCATCGCCTCGCGTAGCGCGGTCGGCTCGGGAGCGGTCGGAGCCCGCCAGGTCAGGCTCAGCGCCAGCGCGCCTGACGCCTTGAGCTCATCCAACCGCTGAGCACTCTCGACGATAAACGGAGCCTGATCCTCGCCTCGGTCCCGATCGCTATATCCCCCGGTCAACAGCAGTGCGGAGTCCTGCAAAATGATTTGGTTGAGCTTGGCCCATGTGTCCGGAAACACGATCGCCTCCGCGGTGCCGTGAAAATCTTCCAGCACCAATCGAGCGTACTCCTTTCCCGTCTTCTTCGAGATCTGCCGCTTGACGGCCGTGATTACCGCGGCGACGCTCACCTGGTGCTCACCCCATTCGCCGAGGGTGGCTGTGGTTCGAGTGCCGAAGAGCTCGACCTCGTCACGGAATCGTTCCAGTGGGTGACCGGAGATGAAGAAGCCAAGCACGTCCTTTTCCCTGGCCAGCCGCTCGGCCTCACTCCAGGGCGGTACGTCGGGGAGGACGGAAGGGTCGGGAAGGTGGGCACGCGCGATGTCGCTCGCGTCTTTCCCACCCTGCCCGGGGGTCCCGACCTCGAACAGCGATCCCTGACCAGCCTCGCGCTCCTGTTGGAGCAACTGCGCCTCGGCCAGCGCCCGCTCGAGAGCCTCGCTGAACTGCTTTCGATGACCACCGAGTGAGTCGAGAGCGCCGGCTGCCACTAGCGATTCGAGGACCCGCTTGTTGCACAGCCTCAGATCGATGCGCCCCACTAGTTCGGTAATGGAATGGTACGGTGCCGTCCGGCGTCCGGCGATGATCGATTCGATGGCGCCCTCGCCCACGTTCCGGACCGCTCCGAGGCCGAACCGGATCCGCTGGTTGCCGATCACGGTGAACTTGAACCCCGACTCGTTCACATCGGGCGGCAGGATGTCGAGACCAAGCTCCCGCGCCTCGTTGATATACTGCACCACTTTGTCGGTGTTGCCGATTTCCGAGGAGAGCAGGGCCGCCATGAACTCTGCGGGATAGTAGGTCTTGAGCCACGCGGTTCGATATGACAGGATCGAGTAGGCGACGGAGTGCGATTTGTTGAACCCGTACCGGCCGAAGGTCTCGATTTGCGCGGCGAGGTCGTCGACCAGCTTCTTCGGGTGCCCCAGGGCGATGGCCCGCTGACAAAACTTGCCCAGCTCTTTCCTGATCAGCTCCGCATCCTTCTTGCCCACGGCCTTTCGGAGCACGTCCGCCTCTGCCAGGCTAAAGCCGGCGAGCACGTTCGCGATCCGCATCACCTGCTCCTGATAGGTGATGACCCCGTAGGTGGGTTCCAGGATTTCCCGCAGCGAAGGATGCGGATAAGTGACCTTTTCCTGCCCTAGCTTCCGCCGGATGAACACCGTGTGCATGCCGGCGTCCAGAGGCCCCGGACGCATCAACGCGTTGGAGGCCACCAGGTCATCGAACCGGTCGCACCGCATGGCCCGAAGCATATCGGTGGCCAGGGGAGACTCGAACTGAAAGATGCCGGCTGTTCTCCCGTGACTCAGCAGCTCGTACACCTGGGGATCATCCAGCCCGAGATGCTCGATGTCCGGGGCTGAGCCATGTCGCTCACGGATCATCCCAAGGGCATCGTGAATCACGGTGAGCGTCTTGAGGCCGAGCAGGTCCATCTTGAGCATGCCGACCTTCTCCAGCGCTCCCATCTCGTATTGCGTGATGATGGCGTCTTCACCTTCGGGGGCCGCACCCGCGCCCTTGGTCGGCGCGGTGCACACCGGCACGTAATCGGACAGCGGACCCGGCGCGATCACCACGCCGGCGGCATGCACGGACATGTGCCGGGAAATCCCCTCGATGCGCTCGCTGAGAGCGACCAGGCGCTGGTATGAAGGATTCCCCCGGACCAGCTCTCGCAGCTCGTCCACCCGGGTGGCGGCTTCCCGGATGGGAAGGCTGTAGGCCGGCCCGGACGGGATCAGCTTGGTGATGCGATCGGCCTCGGTGGGAGGGATCCGCAGCACCCGAGCGACGTCCTTCACGGCGGCCCGGGCCTTCATCGTGCCAAAGGTCACAATCTGACCAACGCTGGTCCGGCCATATCGCTCGCGCACGTAGTCGATGACCTCCCCCCGGCGCTCGAAGCAGAAATCCACGTCGATGTCCGGCATGGATACCCGCTCGGGGTTGAGGAATCGCTCGAAGAGGAGATCGAACTGCAGAGGGCACACGTCCGTGATCCCCAGGGCATAGGCCACCAGGGATCCGGCCACCGAACCGCGTCCCGGGCCCACGGGAATACCCCGTTCCCGGGCCGCCGCGATGAAGTCGTGAACGATGAGGAAATAGCCGGCGTATCCCGCCTTTTCGATCACATCCAGCTCATACTCCAGCCGGTCTCGCACGTGCTGTGGCAGGGGAGTGCCATAGCGGTGCTCCGCCCCAGTCGTGGCGAGATGATCCAGGAGGGCCTCATCCGAGGAGTATTCCGCCGGGCGGGGAAAGCTGGGCAGGAAGTAGCGCTTCTCGAAATCGAACTCACACAGTTCCGCCACCCGGGCGGTGTTCTCCAGCGTGTCGAGATGCTCGGAAAACAGAGATCGCATCTCGGCCTCAGACTTGACGTACGATTCCTGGCCGATGAAGCGGAATCGCTTCGGATCATCCAAGTCGCTGCCGGTGCCGATGGCCAGCAGGACATCGTGAGACTCGGCATCCTCCCGCCGCAGGTAATGCGCATCATTGGTGGCGACGATCCCAAGGCCGAGCTCGTTTCCCAGCCGGAGCATTCCTTCCGTCACGCCCCGTTCTTCAGGAATGCCGTGCTGCTGAATTTCGAGCCAGAACCCGTCACTGCCGAAGGTCCGGCTGAACCATTCGGCACTCTTGCGGGCCTCGCCGTATTTTCCTTGCCGGAGATAGAGTGCGATCTCGCCCGACAAACAGGCGGCCAGACAGACGATCCCTTCGGAATGCTGCGCCAGTACCTCCCGATCGATCCTGGGTCGGCGATAGAATCCTTCGATGAAGCCGATCGAGCTCAGCCGCACCAGGTTTCGGTATCCGGTGCGGTTCCGGGCGAGCAGCACCAGATGACTGTACGGTGCGGGAGCCCAAGCCGGCTTTTCCCGGGCAGTGCGGGGACCAAATGCAAGGTAGGCCTCGAAGCCGAGGATAGGCCGGATCTGCTGGGCCTTGGCATGTTCGTAGAAGCTCCAGGCCGCGTGCATATTGCCGTGATCGGTGACGGCCAGACTCTCCATACCGAGCTTCTTGACATGAGCTACCAGCTCAGGGATCCGATTGGCCCCGTCGAGCAAGGAGTATTCGCTGTGGGTGTGGAGATGAACGAAAGACATGTAAGTCGAGAGTCGAGAGGCGAAAGTCGGCGAGTCAACCCCAGAACGTTAGACTCGTGACTGGCGACTCTGGACTATTTCTTCCTCTGTTCGAGCTCCCGCCACACGTCGTCCAGTGGGATCGCGCGGGCCTGCAGGAGCACCAATAAGTGATAGAGTAGATCGGCGGCTTCGGACACCAGCCGCTCATCATCCTCCGAGTTTGCTGCGACCACCACTTCGACGGCTTCTTCACCGACCTTTTGCGAGATCTGGTTGATCCCGCTGCTCAATAGACGAGCCGTGTACGACTGACTCGGACTGGCCCCGACGCGCTGCCGGATGGTCGTGGCCAGGCGACTGAGCACATGCCCGCCAGGATCCTCCTGGGAACTTATTTTGCTCCCCTCGCCCGCCGCTTCGCTGAGAACCTCTGAGAAGCAGGTCCGCGCACCGGTATGGCAGGCGGGACCAGTCTGTTCGACCCGGTACAGGACCGCATCCCGGTCGCAGTCCACCCGCACCTCGGTCACATGCTGGACATGCGTCGATCTCTCACCCTTCTGCCACAGGGTGCCCCGAGAACGGCTGAAGTAGTGGGCCAGGCCGGTGGAGAGAGTGCGGTCCAGCGCTTCACGGTTGGCATAGGCGACCATCAGGACGTCGCCGGAACGGCTCTCCTGGGTCACGACCGGCACCAGTCCGTCAGCACCGAACTTGACCGCCGATAGCCGAATGTCTTCGGGCACCGAGTGAAAGTACCGGCAGCCGATCCGATTGTCAAAAGCCGTTGTGGGGCTTTATCTTGCTGAGTCCGCGGTGATTTCTTCCGGTGCGTGTATCCCCCACCATAGCTTCGCGGAGTTCTCACACGGTGCCTTGGCTACGCTCGGTACTCGCTGTCTCATCCGGCCTCCTGCTCTTGGCGAGCTGCAGCGAAGGGACCGGACCCTCGGTGGAATGCTCCGACGCGAATATTCGGGCGTTAGCAGTCGGCGAACACCAGATCATTGACGCCAGCCAGGATGGTGCCTGTGTCCGGCTCCCGGCGGCTCCCGCCGACGGCGCCGAATACCTCTATGTGCCCCTCGCCACCTCGGGTAGGGTACGCCCCAACGGGGTAACGGCACCGTATGACATCGAGGGCGCGGTCCCTATGGCGGCCACCACGCAGGGTCTGCCGTCGCCGCGGCTGAGGGCTTTCCAACGGACCATGGGGCCGGAAGCGTTCCATTCCATGCTGCGCAACCGGGAACGAGCCTTGTCGGAGAGCCCCGCAGCAGCCCTGGGAC
>DASSED010000029.1:0-11743 GCA_035695405.1 Gemmatimonadales bacterium | reverse complement strand
CCTTGACGTCCTCGCCGTGGTTGCCTTCGGGCCCGGTCAGACCGAAGAGTCTTTCCTTTAGTATGGGATCACGCCCGTTCCAAAGGGCCAATGCGAAGCAGAGCCGACCCTGCCGGTCGCAGATGCCGAGGAGACCATCCTCCCCCCAGCGGTAGGTGCGACTCCGGGCGTGGTCGTGGGAGAAATACTCCCAAACATTGCCGTGCTCGGAGTAGTCTTCCCGGACGGTGCCCCACTGTCGCTCGGCGAGGTAGGGGCCCCAGCGCTTCCAGTTCTTGGTCCGGCTGGCATCTTCAGCCAGCCGCTCGGCTTCTGATCCCACTGTGCCTCCCGGCTTTGGCCTCAGTGATGTTCATCGCTGTGGAGGCTAGAATGTCAAGCGAGGACGAAAGGTTCCGCCAGTGCGCCCTGTCTCGAAATTCCGGAGCGGGTCAGAAGCCCCGGCGCCCCGGGCCTGGGTACTGCCACCCATACCACCCTGCACCCTACTGCGCACATTCGTCGTATGGGGCTGCTTCTGGCCACTCGGAGGGGTCGAGGCAAGCTGCTGAAGACAAAGACGATGAGCGGAATGAGGGCGGTGGGACTCGAACCCACGACCTAGGGATTAAAAGTCCCTTGCTCTACCAACTGAGCTACGCCCCCGAGACTGCGACTAAAGTACTGATGTCGAAATATCCTGGGCCATTCATCCCGCGGCAACCTCAGACACCATCTGAGCGCCATTGTGCCCAAGATTGTGCCCAAACAGCTTCCGCCCTGAGTTTCCTGCGCCTTCTCGCAAAGTCGCCAGCGTCGCGACCCCCTGCGTTTAGATCACGCAGATCGTCGATCCGGCGCCCCACCCCTACGAGCTCCCGCAGAGCATTCTGAGCTGCCTGGCTAACCCAATGCTGTGGAGCTCGAATCCCCGGCGTCGGACCTCAGCTCTAAACTCATCGTCGGTTGAATCACGAAGGTCCATTCCACGATTCGACGATCAGGCTTAGGGCTTCTCTGGATGATGCTCAGCGTGCCCGGAGGTGTCTGCAGGAGGGGTCTGACCAGCCGGTGCAGGCCTTTTCGGAGTGGATGCCGAATCTCCCATCATCATTCCTCCACCCATCATTCTCCCATGGTTCTCCATCATTTTCCACATGTGACTCTGCATCGCCCGGCGCTGGGCGACTAGTTCGTTGATGACCTGAGCCATAGCGGAAACCTTTGCGTTCCCGCTTGCCCTGTTCATTCTGCCTACGAGCGTGTCCAGGCGGGCGTTCATCGAGTCCATCTGCTGCATCCTCTTACCCATCATACCAGAAGGCATGCTGTCGCGGGACGGCTGCCGTTCCCGCTGCTGAGCTGCGACTCCCTGGGTGATCACGAGGAATATGGCGAGACTCACGGCGAATATGCGGTAGCTCATTTTGCTTGTCCTTTCCCTTCCAGCACTTACTCAGGTACTAGAGTCGCAGTGATGTAAACTGCAAGTCCTATCATCATCAGCCAGCAAATCCAATAGATCCACTTGGTCCACTCTGGCGTGCTCGGAGCCCCGCTCAAGTCGAACCGGTGGCGTTCGTACATGCCCCAGCCATGGGTAAACAAGCCAACGACGACAAAGCCCAGTGCGAAGGATGCCAAGGGCTTCGCGAAGAACAATCCAATCCCCACTCCAAGCACACCGGCTCCCAACGCGCTCGTCAGTTCAGCGACTTTGCGCCACCACACATACTCCGGATCCTGGCTCTGACGCGGTACCGAGCCCGGCTCAGCACCGCGCCAGCCTTGGTCGAGCTTCATACCGTTGCAGGACCACCGACCGGCAGCCGCTCTTCCCTCGAGCCAATAGCCAGTTGGTTATACACGCCGGCGACCGCGGCGAAGACTGCTGCAGTTCCGAAGGTCCAAAAAGCCAGGCCCATGAGGAACCCGCTCGCCGTCATGATTCGCGGCATGGTCGAGAGATCCATGTGAGTTATGTAGCTCGCCAGTGTCGTGGTCGCTTCCGGGGCCAGGAGGACGGCAACTCCGCAGATAAGGTACAGGATGGCGGCCACGGTTCCGCCAGCCAGCCCAAAGGCGCGCGCATCGAGTCTCATACGACGTCTCCTTTCCCTACTACTTCAGGTTCACGATTTGGGGCCCGCCGCTGGTCGGCGGAATGTTCCCCGTGCCCCCGGTGCAGCAGGTGCATCAGGGGACAGGCCAGGAGAAACAGATAGGGCAGCGCACGAAGAAGGTGATTGCTGTGCCCCAGAGCCAGGATGCCGAGCCCAAAGGCGGCCAAACACGCAAGCACGATGACCAATGTCTTCCCAGAGTTCTTTACTGTATTCCCCTTCTCACCCGGCAGCGGATGGATAAACCGGCGACGAGGTTGCCCATCGTCCAGGTCCGTTCCTGGCAGTAGTGCCTCGCGAGTCAGTACGAGCCAGACTATCGCCGCCCACATCACCCAGAAAAGCAGTCCGAAGAACTGGGTCCATAACCAACCGTCATGCCAATGCATGTGCTCACCATCAAGCGCAAAATCCTGACTTCAATCTGGGTCTACTGAGATGAAGAAATCGTGAAGGGTTAGCGAAAGGTCATTCCGAGGGATGATCGCCTAAACTCCTAGAAGTCGCTAGGCTTCCAGCAGGCGTTTCGACGACACTGAAATATCCATTTACACTGAGATAACACTGAACCAGGCCAACCGCGGTATCCATCGGGACTCTTAGCTGAGGTTTTCGCGCCGGAGCAACTGGGCATTGATGGCAACGATGACCGTACTCAACGACATCAGGATCGCCGCTACCGCTGGGGACAGCAGAATGCCCTGGCGAGCCAGGATACCCGCCGCCAGCGGAATGGCCAGAATGTTGTAGCCGGCAGCCCACCAGAGGTTCTGCACCATCTTGCGGTAACTCACCCGCGAAAGTGCGACTATTCTTGGGACATCGCGCGGATCGCTCCGGATCAGCACCACGTCGCCTGCCTCTACCGCGACGTCTGTACCGGCCCCGATCGCGATGCCCACATCTGCGGTCACTAATGCAGGCGCGTCGTTCACTCCATCACCAACCATGGCGACGCGTTTGCCTTGACGCTGAAGCTCCTGGATTTTGGCGGCTTTCTCTTCAGGGAGTACCTGGGCGAAGACAGTATCGATCCCGAGGTCTCGAGCTACTGCTTCGGCCACCGGTCGAGCATCGCCCGTCAACATGGCCACTTCGATGCCCAGCCTATGGAGCCGGTCTACCGCTGCGCGTGACTCGGGGCGGATGGCGTCGGCCACGCTGAACGCAGCCAGAACCCGCTTGCCCTCGATAAGGTAGATGACCCCCTGGCCCTTGGCCGCGGCAGCTTCGGTGAACTCAGCCAGCTGGCCGGCCAGCGCGAGGTTCGCCTTTCGTAGTAGATTCGGCCCGCCAACGGCGAGGCGCCGCCCATCGACGGTCGCTTCAACGCCGTAGCCAGCGATAGCCTTGAAATCGCGCGCGCCGAGAATGGTGACCCCGTGCTCCTGAGCGCTAGTCACAACGGCGCGAGCTACCGGATGCTCGGCATCCTGCTCGATCGCAGCGGCCAGCTGCAAGGCCTCTTCCTCCGGTAGACCATCCGCCGTTCTAGTGGCGACCACCCGGTGCTCACCCAAGGTGAGAGTGCCGGTCTTGTCGAACACCACTGCGTTCAACAAGCGAGCCTCTTCCAGGCCCCGCCGGTCCCGCACCAGAAGCCCACTCCGGGCACCCAGCGTGGTGGAGATTGCGATGACCAGCGGGACCGCCAGACCCAGCGCGTGGGGGCAGGCGATCACCAGCACGGTGACCAGACGCTCGACGGCGAAAGCGGTCTCCGCGCCGGCCGCTAGCCACCATGCCAGGGTCACCGCACCAGCCCCTAGCGCAATGATCGTTAGCCAAAATGCCGCCCGGTCGGCTAGGGCCTGAGCCCGACTCTTTGACTGCTGAGCCTGCTCGACAAGACGCATGATACCGGCGAGCGTGGTGCGGTCTCCGGTGCCGGTGACCTCGACCCGCATCGACCCGGACTGATTGACCGTCCCCGCGATGACCCGGTCACCGGGATTCTTTTCCACTGGCCGGGATTCACCCGTGATCATGGATTCGTTCACGCTGCTGTGGCCCTCGCGTACACTCCCATCTGCGGGTATTCGGGCCCCCGGGCGAATCAGGATCAGATCCCCGGGCCGGAGGACGCCGGTCGGCACCTCGGACGTCTTGCCCGCCTCATTCATTCTCAGCGCGGTGTCCGGCAGGAGTTTGGCCAACTCGGCAAGAGCGCCCTGTGCCTGGGTGATCGACCGCATCTCTATCCAGTGACCCAGGAGCATGATAGTGACCAGAGTGGCGAGCTCCTCCCATAGTGGCATTCCCGGGTAGCCCAGAGTCACGGCCAGGCTGAAGCCAAAGGCAACGCTGATCGCCAGCGCGATGAGCGTCATCATGCCTGGTAATCGATCCCGTAGCTCCCGCATGGCGCCTTGGATAAACGGAGCGCCACCGTAGAAAAAGACAGCCGTCCCGAAAAGGGCCGGGATCCAGCGGGCGCCGGGCAATTGCGGCGGCGTATATCCGAACGCCCGCTGCAGCATGTGACCCCAAATCAGAGTCGGGACAGTGAGCACGAGCGACATCCAGAACTTGTGGCGGAACATCGCGACGCTGTGCCCCGCGTGCTTGTCGTGCTCGGTGTGAGCACCGCTCGTCGTCATATCGGCATGTCCGACATGCGGCATCTCGGCGCCATGCCGGCGATGGTCATGACCTGCCTCGCTGCCGGCGGGCGCTGCCTTCAGCTCAGGATGCTGCGGGTAGCCCGGTTCTTCCGGTTGCGTGGTTGCAGGGCCGTGATGGTGGTGGTGATGGTCATTCATGTCGTACTCATGCGATCAGTGTGAAGGTCAGCCTCAATGCCTCCGCGCCCCGCCAGCGAGGAGGTGCAGGACCAGAAACAGGAGTACCAGCCCGATACCTGCCAGCAGCAGGTATTGCTTCCAGGAAGTCGCCGTTCGATGCCAAGTCGAGGTCCTCACCCGGGTGCTGCTTCCGGCGTCCATAGGGGGTGAGCAGGAGCCACCAACCCGCCTCCGGAGTGAAGCACTGGCGACTGTTTCAGGTCACCCAGGTCCCCCATCGACGCTGCCGGGTGCGTTGCCAGATGACCCAGGGAACTGAGCGTCTGGGTGAAGCCAAACAGGATCAGGGCGGCAGCTATGGTAATCAGGAACCTCATCAGCACCCAGTAATGCCGGAACAGGCCCCAAGGGGTGCCCAGCGACATGACAACCCCGCTCACCAGCGAAGCGACGCAGAAGGGCAGGATGACATACCAACCGATCAGCTCTATCGCCAAGTAGAACCCTCGGACTGCATCGGCTTGCTGGCTTTCACCGCCGCAATGGCGAGCGCCTGGAAGGCGGCGGCGGTGCCGAGCCAGCCTTCGGACGAGGTGACGTGGGTGGTAAGCGACACGATGCACCGATTGGAGCGCTAAGGCGGCTCATGGTCATGGTGGATTAGCGCTCCAATCGGTGCATCGTGTGTTGTTCTGCTCCCCCGTGGTGTATTTCCGGATCCATCGTGTGGGCGCCTTCGAGCAGGGCTGGCCGGACCCGGAGAAAGACGACCAGGCCCACCGGCGTGCGACTACCGTACACTGGCTCGAGTGATCCGGGTACTAGGTTTATGGCACCCCGAGCTCCAATCCCAAATGTGGCCCCTCGATATCTGCCGAATTCGCGGACATATCCCAGAGACAGATTGCCGATGTCGAACTCCTCAGCTGCCAAAGGCCCCTGAAGCGCGAGCTCTTCCCCGCTCTTCCGCACGTACTCCACCCGACCGAAAACTGTATTTGCCGCATCAAGCTGAAGGTTTGACTCCGCCATGAGGCTGTGATCCCAGGGGCCGGTCACTCCGGTTGACTCGACGTGTTTATTGGCGCCGTAGACCAGGGCCGAGGCCCACTCACCCTGACGGCCGAGCCGCACGGTGTGAAGGACCGACGCACCCAACCGGTGCTGGTTGTCTTCCGGGTGAAGCGCTTCGGGATGCTTGAGATAGCCGTAGCTCGCGCTCACTGCCAAGTGCGGAGTCGGGTTAACCGACAGGCGTGCACCGTAGGATTCGAGGGCGTGAAAGTCAAAGTCATAGCGGTCCTCGTCCGGCTCGCGGCCGTTGAATAGTGTGCCCTCCAGCTTGAAGCGCTTGGTGGACACGCCGGCGGTCAGCACGCCATAAGTAATGTGAGTAGCGTCGGTCCAGTGGTGGCCCAGGGGCGCGAAGGGGTCGTTGAGAGCGGATGGCCGGTGCATGTAGGCCACCGGGCCGATGCCCGGTTCGCCCACGGGGGCCACATACAGCATTACTCCGACCCGCCGGCTGATCGCCCGCTCGTAAAGCGCCGACAACTCCATGAACAGATCGTGCGGGTGCTGCCGGTCGTGGAGCGGCGCACCCCGGTAGGTCTCCCCGCTCTGTAGCAGCAGTGGATAGCCGCCCTCTCCGATCGTTAGCGGCTCGGCGCTCATCATCCCGTGCAGATGAAGCGTGCCACCAGATACCTGGCGCATGGCCATCAGCATGCCCCAGTTGATGCTTCCCGCCTGGTCGGCGCCGCGGGGGCCGCCCTGATGATCGTACTGCAGGAAGGCGTCGCCATGGACCATCAGCATCCAGCCGCCTGCCGTGAAGTGCCAGGCGCGCATCGCCGAAGCGTCCGGGAGCCAGGCGGTGCCCGAGCCCATACGGGTCATCGGGATGCCGAACGGCCGTTCTGGCATCATCGCTCCCATGGAGTCCGTGGGCAGCGAATCGGTAGACATGGTGTCGGTCACAGCCATCGTGTCCCGAGCCGGCGGATGGTGGCCGGCATGAGGCTCCTGAGCCTGGACCGGCAACAGAGGGATGAATACAGCGGTCGCCGCGAGGGCGGTTCTATAAATCGACACAGTTGAACTCCTAGTCGGGAAACAAACAACAACGAGTGACTAGGCGATCGATTGAGGAGGTGGTGTCGGAGGTTGCTGACTGTGGGACCAGCCGGCGAGCTGAAGCCGGATGAGGCCTACCCGATGACTCGGTGTAAAGGAAAGGAAGGCTGGAAGACTGACGGCCGCGGAGCTCGATGATACGGAACAGGGGGCGACTGCGGCACATTGCCTGGCGGGACAATGAGGGCAGTGGGCATGCGTCGGCGCGGACCAGGCTGAGCTGGAAGCGTGATGCCCATCGTGTCCGGCACCCGGCTCAAGCAGGTGCATTGCCGAGCCCGCGTGTGCGGCACAATGGGAACGCATACTCGACGGCAACCCGGCGGCGCTCAATACCGCGGTGAGCAAAAGAAAAATCCTACCACTCCTGCGCCATGCCGACATCACGCCTGTCCCTGCAATCCACCTGACTGACACTGGCAATCGAGACATCCATGGGTGAGACACGTTCCGCAGCACCGGGCCAGCTGCCGGCGGAGCGCTTCCCGCGCCCGATGCAGCCGGACCCCACCATTGCTTGGGGTGATACCGGCCTCCTCTGAATAGGCGCGGACACTGGCCCCGTCGAGGTCCACCTGGCGGATCGCGGCTGCATACTCGGGCTTGAGGGTGTCGAACAGGCTCAGAACGCAGGCACAGACCACAGCCTCAAGCTCGCTATCTGCCGGGTCGCTTGGGTCGCTCTCGGCTGCCAGTTGTTCGAGCGCACGACCCCGGCTCTCCTTCCTCCGGTAATGATCAGTCATGGCATTCCGGAGCACTCGATAGAACCAGGTGATCGCGGACGTGGAGCTCGGGAGCGAGGCAGTATGCTCCAGACTGCGAACGAAAGCCTCCTGCAGGATGTCCTCGGCATCGTCGCGGGAGCCGACCCGGCGCACTAAAAAGGATAAGAACCGGGCATGGTTCTCCAGCAGCACACGAAGCACATCGGCCGCTCCTGGGTCGCGCTCGGCCCCGTCAGGTGCGACGGAGCCGGGGGAACCACTCCGCGCTACTCGCATCCACACCCACAGGTGCAGCCGCCCTCGTCGCAGGGGCAGTCAGCGCCGCAGCTACAGGCACAGCCGCAGGGACACTCGTCAGCCATCTCGCTTACATAACTCATGTGCTCTCTCCAGTATGGGGTCAGCCAGCCACCATTGTCGTCCTATACCTGCTAACGCACGACCGGCCGAAGTATTACACCTCGAGCCAAGCTCCTCGGGGTCAGCGCACCATTCCACGTGAGCCATCATCCTGGCCGCGCGGTGCGCGATGTGGCAGTGGTGCATTTCACTCCCCTGGACGCTCTTCCGGGACCCACGCGATGCGCCCCGGCCCTTGGGCGAGATGTTGACGGTGTCCTCCCAGGAACGGAAAGCCGGCGGCTTGCCATTCACCTCCAGGACTGGGAACAAGAAGCCGTGGAGATGGAAGGGGTGGTCCATGATCGTGTAGCTCGCCCACTTTCACCCGCCGATCGCGGTGGTGCTGCTCCCGGTTGATCAGGAAGTCTACCCCGTGCCGGAGGCTGGGGCTGACGCCCAGATGCACCTCGCGTGTCGGCGTCACCTATCCGCTTTAGCCGTGCCACTCAGCCCTTGGACTTGGGCTCGGCCGGCTTCTTGGGCAACGCGGGAGTTCGCCGAAAATCCGGCATGAACACGATCAGACCGTGGTCCGGCGTATTCTTCTCATAGCCCGCTACCAGCTGCGCGTTGTACTGTTCCAGAAAGAAGTCGAACGGGTCCTCGGGGTGAGTATCCACGATCATCAGATCGGCATCGTTCATCGTCAGCTTGCCAAAGCGGAGCACTCCTCCCCGGAAGAACATGTAATTGGTCGCCTTGGAGTCGGGGACGGTGAGCTCCTTGACCGCGGCGCTGTCCAGCGGCCGGAACGTGAGCGCCAACGCGGTGTCGGTCACCTGGACCGCTTCCACGCGGCCTTGCACCAGCGGCGGCGGAAGCAGCTCGGCCGGAGTCAGATAAAACTCGTTCTTCTCGATCCGCACTCCCCGAACGCCTCGTAGCTTCACCAGCTTGGCGAGATTCAGGCCGAAGAGCTTCATCAGACCGCCCACACCGATACCGGCAGCCTTAATGGAGTTCGGGTGCAGATGAAGCTCTCCCTTGGGAGTCAGCGTCAGATCTCCCACGATGGTGAACGAGATCCCTCGCATGGTCCCCTGCTGTTTGACCTGGCCCTTCTCGACGCTGAGCCTGAGGTGGCGAAGCGGGGATCCGGGATACGCGAAAGTGTAGCGATTGAGCAGGTCTCCCATCGATGCCGGCGCGATCGCGATCCGGGCGGAATCGATGCTCAGGAGGAATGAGTGTTTGTCGTCGAAGTATGGGGCGTGCCCGGCCTCGCTGGGGCGGAGCTCGCCCCGGAGGAAACCAATCCGGAGCACGATGGCAGAATCGATATGAAAGTCGGTGTGCCGCATCTGCACCTGGACCGCACCTTCGGTCTTCTGTGCCGCCGCCGGTCGAAACACCGCGGTTGCGGCCAGAAGCGAAACCAGTCCCACGCGCCGGAACGGCTGCGGGGCGACCAGTGACTTGGGAGCTACGCCGATGGCCATCCCTGAAACTATGCTTCCGGCTACCCAATGCGAATCGTCCTCGCGTGGACTTGCCTTCGGCCCTCTCCTCCCCCGAATCCGGGGTGTCGGGTTGCACCGGCATCGCAACCTGGCGGAACGCTGGATATCTTGATTCTAGTCACGTTTGGTCATCGGAGCCGTGCCGGTTTGGTTCTTTCACTCGACCCGTGAGGTGCGCCCATGAGACGCGCGCGTTCCGCTGGAGAAGTGTTGAGTCGCACCGGCCGGGTGCTTGGGGCCGGCGTCGGAGCTGCAGCCCTCCTGGGGTTGAGCTACGTCGGTCTCAACTGGCTGCGCTATGGTAGGGTTCGACGAGACGGTCACCGGGATCCGTTGCTCGATGGCGTCATTCCCGAGTTCGAAGTCCGGGAAATTCACCAGACTGAGGTCGAGGCCCCGGCCGACGTGACCTTTGCGGTGGCTCGCGCCCTCGATCTCCAGCGATCCGGTATCGTACGGGCCATTTTCCGGGGGCGGGAGCTGTTGATGCGAGTACAGGCCCCAAACCGGCGGCCACAGACGAATTTTCTCTCCGAAGTTCTCGACTTGGGCTGGCGGGTTCTGGCGGAAGAGCCCGGCCGCGAACTGGTGCTGGGAGCGGTGACTCAGCCCTGGTTGGCCAACGTTCATTTCCGGGGGCTGTCGCCTGAGGAATTCACCGCCTTTCGCGAGCCTGGTTACGCCAAGATCGCCTGGAGCATAGTGGCCGAGCCGCTCGGGCCGAAGCACTCGATCTTCGTTACCGAAACCCGGGTGGCCACCACGGATGCGGACGCGCGCGCCCGCTTCCGGCGCTACTGGTCAGTGGTCTCGCCCGGCATCCTGCTGATCCGCCGGGAAACGGTCAAGCTGGTGCGGCGCGAAGCCGAACGGCGAGCGCGGACCCCCGTGCTCGAGTCCAGAGGAAACGGCGCGAAGGTGGCCGGCATGCCCTCGTCGCAGCATTGATGTCGCCGGTTTCGCGTGGATTCAGTGGCCGGCGGCGTCCAACGGTCGATTCCTCTCGGATTCCGCCGGGGCAGTACCTCACCTCGGATTTTCCTGTGCTGTCGGCTGGGCCCACCCCACGCACCCCGCTGGACCAGTGGAGCTTCGAGGTCAAGGGTCAGGTGAGCCGGCCGACCCGGTGGAGCTGGCAGGAGTTTCTCACGCTTCCCAGCGAGAGCTTCACCGTGGACATCCACTGCGTCACCAAGTGGTCCAAGCTCGACACCATGTGGTCCGGAGTCTCGCTCGACGCCCTACTGGAGCAGGTAGGTGCCACCGGCAGTTACGCCACGGCGTGGAGCGATGGCGGCTACACCACCAACGTGCCGGTGGCCGACCTCATTGGGCACAAAGCCTGGATTGCATTGGGCTACGACGGGAAACCCCTCGATCTGGAGCATGGAGGCCCCGCACGGCTGTTGGTGCCCCACCTGTATTTCTGGAAAAGTGCAAAGTGGGTGCGCGGCCTCGAGCTACACCAACAGGATCGGCCCGGCTTCTGGGAACAAAACGGCTACCACATCTACGGTGACCCGTGGCGGGAGCAGCGCTACTCGGGCGACTGAACTGGCAGCTCGCGGACGTGGTTCAGATCGTGGACGAGACGCCGCGGGTTCGGAGCCTGGTGCTTCGGTGCGCCGGCTGGCCGGGCCACCTCGCGGGGCAGCATGTAGACGTTCGGCTTACCGCAGAGGACGGCTATCAGGCCCAGCGGAGCTACTCGATAGCCTCGGCGCCGGAAGACGAGTACCTGGTCCTCACAGTGGAGCGGCTGGACGACGGCGAGGTCTCGCCTTATTTGGCCGACGTGCTCCGGGCCGGAGACCGGCTGGAGCTGCGAGGTCCGATCGGCGGCTACTTCGTCTGGCAGGACACGCTGGGCGGGCCGCTCCTCCTCCTCGCCGGTGGCTCAGGCATCGTGCCGTTTCGGGCCATGCTTCGGCACCATAAGGCCAGGGGAAGTGCGGTTGCGGCTCGTCTGTTGTACTCCTCCCGATCATTCGGCGACATCATCTTTCGTGATGAGCTCAACCGGCTCGCCTCGCCCGGCCGGGTCGAGATTTTCCATACACTGACCCGGGAGTGGCCGGACAGCTGGCAGGGTCACCGTCGGCGGATCGATGAGGCGCTGGTGCGCGACATCGCCTGGTCTCCGTCGGAGAAGCCGCTGGTATACATCTGCG
>DASSED010000028.1:0-7069 GCA_035695405.1 Gemmatimonadales bacterium | reverse complement strand
GTCACCGATCCGAAATACATGAGGCCGGCGGAGGTCGACCTGCTTCAGGCAGATCCGTCCAAGGCGTGTGGTGAGCTAGGCTGGAGTCCCAAGATCGGCTTCGAGCAACTGGTCGGTATGATGGTCGACGCGGATCTCGGGCGGCTTCGGGAGCGCCGGTGAAGGATTCGCGGTCGTGAAGGTACTGGTGACCGGAGCCGACGGGTTCGTGGGTCGGCATCTGGTCGCTCGACTGGTCGAAACGGGGCATGAGGTTGTCGCAGGCTGCCGCCCCGGAGGGGAACCGCTGGAGCGCTGGTTGGGCGCCCGCTGGCGTGACGCGGTGAACGTGGTTGCCCTCGAGCTGACTGATCCAACGTCGGTTCGGAACGGTTTGAGCGCCCCGTACGACGCTGTGGTCCATCTTGCCGCCATGGCCTCGGGGAGTGAAGCGCGCCAGGATCCCGCGGGTGCCTGGGAAGTGAATGCGACCGGCACCGCACGCATCGTGGACGCCCTCGCCGCGCTCCGGCACGAGGGTACCGTCGATCCCACGGTCGTCATCGTATCCACTGCCGAGGTGTATGGTGCAGGTCAGGGACGACCTCGGACTGAGCGGGATCCGGTCTCACCCTGCTCGCCATACGCCGCGAGCAAGGCCGGAGGTGAGCTCGCGGCACTGGCGGCTTGGCGCCACACCGGAATCCGGGTGCTGATCGCCCGACCATTCCCCCATACCGGCGCGGGACAGCCGGCTCACTATGTGCTCCCTGCGTTCGCTCAGCGACTGCGGGATGCCAAGCGTTCGGGTGCCTCAAGCGTGGCTACGGGAAATCTCGATCCGGTTCGGGACATGTTGCACGTCCGGGATGTAGTGGAAGCCTACATCGCGCTCCTGGCGCACGGCCGGGCCGGCGAGATCTACAACGTCTCTCGAGGAGAAGGACTGAGCCTCAACGAGATGTTCCGGCGGCTGGCCGAGATCATCGGTGTGCAGGCCGAACCGACGCCCGATCCATCCTTGGTTCGCGGGAATGACATCAACCACCTGGTGGGGGATTCCAGCAAGCTTCGGAAGACCACCGGCTGGTCGCCCACAATAACGCTCGATCAAACCTTGCGGGACGTGGTGGATGCCGAAACGCACTGACCTCTCGACCATTCTGCTCATCGGTTCGGGTCC
Source organism: Gemmatimonadales bacterium (assembly GCA_035695405.1). Lineage (GTDB taxonomy): Bacteria > Gemmatimonadota > Gemmatimonadetes > Gemmatimonadales > GWC2-71-9 > CAVVWJ01. The sequence goes on along the minus strand of DASSED010000028.1, from coordinate 5,907 downwards.
CATCGTCATCGGTCAGGGCGCCGAGTTCGACTACTCCGGGACGCAGGCGGTGAAGGCCCTGAAGGAAGAGGGTTATCGGGTGGTTCTGGTGAACTCCAATCCAGCGACGATCATGACCGATCCCGAGCTGGCTGACCGGACCTATATCGAGCCGGTCACGCCGGAATGGGTGACCAAGGTGATCGAACGGGAGCGTCCGGACGCACTCCTGCCGACGATGGGGGGCCAAACCGCGCTGAACGTGGCGATGGCGCTGCACCGGGACGGGACTCTGGCGCGCTTCGGGGTGGAGTTGATCGGTGCCAACGAGCGAGCTATTCGGCTGGCCGAGGATCGGGAAGAGTTCGCCCGCGCCATGCAACGCATCGGCCTCGCGACCCCGCAGGGGCGAACGGTGCGGAGCGTGGAGGAAGCCCTGGAGGCGGTAGAGCAGACCGGGTATCCCGCCATCCTACGGCCTTCGTTCACCCTGGGTGGCACCGGGGGCGGCATCGCCTACAACGTGGATGAGTTCGAGGACCTCATTCAGCGGGGCTTGGAGCTTTCCCCGGTCGGATCGGTGCTGGTCGAGCGCAGTGTGATCGGATGGAAGGAATTCGAGCTCGAGGTCATGCGTGATGGGGCGGACAATGTAGTGATCGTCTGCTCCATCGAGAACCTGGATCCCATGGGCGTGCACACCGGCGATTCCATCACCGTCGCGCCGGCCATGACGTTGACCGACCGCGAGTATCAGACGATGCGCGACGCCGCCATCCGGATCATCCGGGAGATTGGAGTGGCTGCGGGCGGCTGCAACATCCAGTTCGCGGTGAGTCCGACGACCGGCGAACAGCTCGTGATCGAGATGAATCCCCGGGTCTCCCGTTCCTCGGCTCTGGCGTCCAAGGCCACGGGATTTCCCATCGCTCGCATCGGGACCAAAGTGGCTGTTGGATACCGACTCGATGAGCTCCCTAACGATATCACTAGGACTACTCCGGCGTCCTTTGAGCCGGTGCTCGATTACGTCGTGGTCAAGATTCCGCGATTTGCCTTTGAGAAGTTTCCTACCGCCGATCCGAGGCTCACCACTCAGATGAAGGCGGTGGGAGAGGTCATGGCGATCGGCCGGACATTCAAGGAGGCCTTCCAGAAAGGGCTCCGGGGTCTCGAGGCTGAGCGCTCCGGCTGGGTGGTCGGGGCCACACCAGCGGATGACCGGCTCCAGGATACCAGTTCGGAAGCGGTGCTGGCCGCACTTCGGACCCCAACACCCGAGCGCATCTATCAAATTAAATACGCGCTTCAGCTGGGAATCCCGGTGTCTGACATCGCTGACCGAACCGGGATCGATCCCTGGTTCCTCTATCAGCTCGAGGAGCTTCTGCTAGCCGAACAGGAATGGATAGCCAGCAGGGAAGTGGGGCGGCGGGATGGCGGATCTCGCGGCTTGCTGCTGAAGATGAAGCGCTATGGGTTCTCCGATCGCCAGCTGGCCGATTTAGCAGGGACGACCGAAGCGTTGATCCGGACCAAGCGGCACCGGATGGGTATTCGTCCCGCCTACAAGACCGTGGACACCTGCGCCGGCGAGTTCCCTTCAGCCACGCCCTATCTCTACTCCTCGTACGATGAGGAAAATGAGGCTGAGCCCAGCGGTCAGCAGACCGTCATCATCCTGGGAAGTGGTCCCAATCGCATCGGGCAGGGGGTCGAGTTCGACTATTGCTGTGTGCGGGCGGTCATGGGCTTTCGAGAGTTGGGCTATCGCACAGTCATGGTGAACTCGAACCCGGAGACGGTATCCACCGATTTCGACACCTCCGATGCACTCTACTTCGAGCCGCTCACGCTGGAGGACGTACTCGAGATCGTTGCGCTGGAGCAGCCGATCGGCGTGGTGGTGCAGCTGGGGGGACAGACCCCGCTGCGGCTGGCACGAGCGCTGGAGCGGGAGGGCGTTCCCATTCTGGGCACGTCGCCGGATGCCATCGACCTGGCGGAAGATCGGGGGAAGTTCGAGGCGATCACTCGAGAGCTGGGCGTAGCGCAGCCTGCGAGCGGCATCGCGTTCTCGGTCGGCGAGGCCCTGAAGGTCGCGGCTCGGGTGGGCTATCCGGTGTTGCTGCGGCCCTCCTATGTGCTCGGGGGCCGCGCCATGGAAATCGTCTATGACGACGGCGCGCTTCGAAGCTATTTCGATCGCGCGGTGCGAGTGGCACCCGAGCACCCGGTACTCATCGACAGCTTTCTGGAGGATGCCTTCGAGGCCGATGTTGACGCTATCGCCGACGGCCATCGCTGTGTGATCGGCGGCGTCATGCAGCACATCGAGGACGCAGGCATTCATTCGGGAGACTCCGCGTGCGTGCTGCCGCCGTACCTCATCACCGACGCCCAGGTGGAGGAGATGCGGCGCCATACCCGCGCCTTCGCCGAGCGACTCGGCGTGGTGGGTCTCCTGAACGTCCAGTTTGCTATCAAGCATGGTACCGTCTATGTCCTGGAAGTGAATCCTCGTGCTTCGCGAACGGTGCCGTTCGTATCGAAGACCACTGGGGTGCCCCTGGCCAGTCTGGCGGCTGCGGTCATGGCCGGCAAGACGCTGGAGGAGTTGGGACTCCATGACGACGTGGTGCAGCCCTACGTCACCGTAAAGGAGGCCGTGTTCCCCTTCAACAAGCTTCAGGGCGTGGATCTCATCTTGGGGCCGGAGATGCGGTCCACCGGTGAAGTGATGGGGATCGCTGATTCCTTCGGCATGGCGTTCGCCAAAGCTCAGATCTCGGCGGAAGGGGCGTTGCCGCTCGAGGGGGCGGTATTCGTCACCGTCAACGACCACGATAAGGGTAACGTGGTGCCGATAGCTCGGCGCTTTCACGGCCTCGGATTCCGAATCCTGGCGACCGAAGGGACTGCCCGCTATCTGCGAGCCCGGGGGATTCCGGCCGAGCGGGTGCTCAAGGTCTACGAGGGAAGACCCAACGCGATCGACCTGCTGGTGTCCGGCAAGACCCAACTTCTCATCAACACGCCGCTCGGCAAGCTGACCCAGCAGGACGACTACCTGTTGCGCCGCGCGGCCCTGCAGCATGGCGTGCCATATACCACCACCTTGTCGGCGGCGTCGGCTGCATGCGACGCCATCATCGCTCTCCGCAGCCGGACCGGTGAAGTTCGACCGCTCCAGGAGTGGCACGCGCTCGCGCGAGAGGTGCTGCCGGAGTGGACGGGGTGACCGCCAGACGTACATCGTTCGTGCAAGCATTGCGGGAGCGGGTTCGCGGAACGGTGCGGGAGGCCGAGCCGGTCGCGCGGTACTCAACGTATCGAATCGGTGGCCCCGCAACCGTGCTGCTGCCGGCGGTTGCCGAGGACGTCGCGAAGGCGCTCACGCTCGCCCATGAGGCCGGCGTGCCGTGGTTCGCCCTGGGACTGGGGTCCAATATCCTGCTGCCGGATGAAGGACTCGACGCACTGGTGGTGCGTCTGGGCAAGGGTCTGGATGGGGTTCAGCGGGAGGGTGAACGATGGACCATCGGAGCTGGGCTTCCGGCTCCATTGGCGGCCCGTCGAACGGCTGAGGCGGGATATGGCGGGCTCCACATCTTCGTTGGCGTGCCCGGGACGGTCGGTGGCGGCGTGTACATGAACGCAGGCTGCCACGGAGGTGACTGGTCCGAAGTGGTGGAGCGAGTGACCGTGGTTGACCGGACTGGCCGGGACACGGTGCTGGCGCGTTCGGAGATCCCCTTCACCTACCGTAGGAGCGGATTGGATGGCCGGATTGTACTGGAGACGACCGTGCGACTTCGACCGGAAGAGCAGCATCGTCTCGACGAAGCCGTCGCCGAAATGTTCGAGTGGCGTCAACGGGGGACGCCGTTCAATCAGCCGTGCTGTGGCAGTGTCTTCAAGAATCCGGCTGGTCCCAGCTGGAAACGCGAGAATGCGCCCAAAACCGCCGGGCAGCTGATCGAGAGCGTCGGCCTCAAGGGATTTGCCATCGGGGGTGCCCAGGTCTCGCCGATGCACGCGAACTACTTCGTAAATACCGGAACCGCTACGGCCGCCGATGTGAGAAAGCTGATCGAGCACGTACAGCAAACGGTGCAGCAACAGTTCGGGATCCGGTTGGAGCCGGAGGTGAAGTTGATCGGGTCGAGAGGCGAGTACCTGAACGAGGTGAGAGGTGACGGGTAAAGCGGACTACTTCGCCCACGAGTCTTCCTACATCGACGATGGTGCCGTCATCGGAGCCGGCACCAAGATCTGGCACTTTTGCCATGTGATGCCGGGGGCCGTGATCGGAGAGCGATGCAACCTGGGGCAAAACGTGGTGGTCATGCCGGGTACCCGTCTGGGCAACAACGTAAAGGTGCAGAACAACGTGTCCATCTACGAGGGCGTCGTTCTCGAGGATGACGTCTTCTGTGGCCCGAGCTGCGTCTTCACCAACGTGGTGAATCCTCGGAGCCATGTGCCTCGCAAATCAGAGTACCGCCGGACCCTGGTGGGACGCGGCACATCGATTGGTGCCAATGCCACAATTCTGTGTGGCATAACCCTGGGCGACTTCAGCTTCATTGGGGCAGGGGCGGTGGTCCGGAGCGACGTACCGGCGTTCGCTCTCATGGTGGGAGTTCCGGCCCGTCGAGTAGGCTGGATGTGCCAGTGTGGAGTCCGGCTCCAGCTGCGTGACGGAAGGGCAAGCTGCTCCGCGTGCGGCGCAACCTACCGTGAAGCCGAGGGGCTGCTCCGTCAGATTGACCCACCCCGAACGCTCGGCTAACTTCTACTGCTGCCGATGGTTCCGCGTAACAGCGCGCCCGCACTCGGCCCCATCCGGCCGAGCGCGGGCGCTTTCACTGTGCTCCCGCATGACGGGGGGGAACTCAGCTCAGGATTTCCGGTGAACGTACCGCTGCTGGATCTGGTTGCGCAGTATCACACCATCAAGGACGACGTCCTCGCGGCCCTGATGCGAGTCATCGAGCGCCAGGGCTTCATCATGGGTCCAGAGGTATCCCGGCTGGAAAACGAGATTGCGCGGCTATCCCATGCCAAGTTTGGCATCGCGTGCGCCAGCGGTACCGATGCCTTGCTGCTTCCGCTCAAAGCCCTCGATTTGAAGCCGGGCGATGAGGTTATCACCACAGCTTTTACGTTTTTCGCCACCGCCGGTACGGTTCATAACGCCGGCGGCACCCCGGTCTTCGCCGACATTGATCCCGTCACCTTCAACATCCGCCCTGAAGCGGTCGAAGCGGCAATCACGCCCCGGACCCGGGCCATCGTCGTGGTACACCTCTTCGGACAGATGGCGGCTATGGAAGCGCTCGGCCCGATTGCAGCCCGGCACCGCCTCCCCCTGATCGAGGACGGGGCTCAATCGATCGGCGCCCGGCGAAAGGTCCAGGGGGCCTGGCGTCTCTCCGGTGAGCTTGGGACCGTCGGTACCCTGTCGTTCTTTCCCACCAAGAATCTGGGGGCCTGGGGCGACGCCGGCATGATGGTCACCCAGGACGAGCAGCTTGCCGAACGGCTGCGCCGACTCCGATTGCACGGCGGTTCCCGGCAGTATTTCCATGAAGAAGTTGGCACCAATAGCCGCCTCGATAGCCTGCAGGCGGCCGTCCTTTTGGCCAAGTTGCCTCACCTGGAGGCCTGGAATGAGGCTCGGCGCCACAATGCCGCCCGCTACACCGCGGCATTCGCCGGTCACCCGGCGATCTGTCCACCTCGGGTGGATCCGGCTAATGATCACATCTTTCATCAGTATACGATCCAGGTGCCCCAGCGTGATGAGCTACAGGCTCATCTGAAGACGCGTGGCATCGGCCATGCAGTCTACTACCCCCTGGCGCTTCACCTTCAGCCCTGCTTCGCCTATTTGGGGTATCGGCGGGGAAGTTTACCGGTCAC
>DASSED010000027.1:0-9536 GCA_035695405.1 Gemmatimonadales bacterium | reverse complement strand
TAGGAGTGCAGCGAAAGGGCCTCCATCGAAAGGTGGAGGCCCTTTCGACTTCCAAGCACCTGACTCAAATAGAGCTGGCGGCTGTCTGTCCCTCGAGCTGCGACCGACGGTCTTCCGAGTCATCCCTAAACTGACGCTGGTAGAGTCGAGCATACAGACCATCCAGTCGCAGCAGCTCCGCGTGAGTACCCTCCTCCACGATCCGGCCGTGGTCCAGCACCACCAGCCGGTCAGCCCGCCGAACCGTGCTCAAGCGGTGCGCGATGATAAGCGTCGTGCGCCCCACCAGCAGCTTGCCCAGCGCATCCTCGATCAGCCGCTCGCTCTCAGTGTCCAGGTTGCTGGTGGCCTCATCCAGGATCAGCACCGCTGGGTTCTTGAGGATTGCCCGGGCGATCGCCACCCGCTGCCGCTGACCTCCGGACAGCTTGATCCCGCGCTCGCCCACTACCGACTCATAGCCCTCGGCTAAACGCTCGATGAACTCGTGGGCGTGGGCTGCTCTCGCGGCCGCCTCGATCTCCGAGCTGGAGGCTCCCGGACGGGCGTAGGCGATGTTCTCCCGGATGGTGCCGCTGAAGAGCGCCGGATCCTGGGGAACGATGCCGATCGCTCCCCGCAGCTCCGCCAGCTTGAGGGTGCGCACATCGATCCCATCGAGCGATACCCGGCCCCGGTCCACGTCCCAGAAGCGCGGCAGCAGGGACACCAGGGTGGTCTTACCACCACCCGACGGCCCGACCAGAGCGACGACCTCCCCCGGGGCGCAGTTCAGATTGATCTCGGCCAGGGTCCAGGGCAGGGAGGCGTCCCGCTGGTAGCGGAAGAAAACCCCCTCATAGGTCACGCTTCCCCGGGTCGGCGGGGGCAAGGGCCGGGGCGATTCCGGATCGGCAATGGTGGGTTTCATCTCCAGAATCTCGAACACCCGCTCCGCCGCTCCCACCGCCTCCTGATAGCTGCTGAAGAACGATGCCAACGCACCGATCGCCGCCGCGATGGTGATGGTATACAGAAGGAACTGAACCAGCTCGCCTGGCGTGAGCCGCCCTTCCAGCACCAACAGTCCGCCTTGCCAGAGCACGAACACGATTCCCACGAAGGTTGAGAAGGTCAGCACCCCGAAGAACACCCCGCGAATCCTGGCCCGGACCAGCGCCGACCGGACACTCTCGCCCACCCGCTCCCCGTACCGGTAGCGCTCGGCCGGCTCCTGCACGAAGCTCTGCACCGTTCGAATCTGGCTGAACGCTTCCTCTGCCACCGCGGTCGCTTCGGCCACCCGGTCCTGCACGCTTACCGTCATGCGCCGGAGCCGCCGGCCGAAGTAGAGCGCCGATCCCACCACCAGGGGAACCACCGCCAGCGCGGTGAGCGTGAGACGCGGCTGCATCAAGGTCAACAGCACCACGCCACCCACCAGCGCCAACATCTGGCGGGAGAACTCCGCGATCTGATGGCTCAGCACACCCTGGAGCAATCCGATATCGGTGGTCAGCCGGCTGGTCAGCTCGCCGGTGCGACGCTCCGCGAAGAATCCGGGCGACATGTCCAGCAGCTTGGCGAACAGCTCGCGCCGGAGTCCCGCCACTACCCGCTCCCCGACCGCGCTCAAGAGATACGTCTGGGCGTAGTTGAGGCCGGCCTGCATGGTGAACAGCACGACCAGCCCAATGGCGATCCGGTCGAGCACGGCCCGGTTCCGGGCAATGAACGCCGCATCCAGCAGGTATCTGACCACCATGGGGAACGCGAGGCCGATGACCGCGCTGAAGACCAGCGTGAGCGTCGCCAGAGCCAACATACCCCGGTAGCGGCGCACCCGAGGCCAGAGGCGAACCAGTCGCCCCGGTGGAGGAACCCGTCGTTTGCGAGCGACCGGTTCGGTCATGGGGAGCGGCGCTCTCCGGGAAGGAGGGTCAGCGATGGAGATGGACGCCGGCGGGGGTTGCCAGCTCCCGGTCGGGTTGATCCAGAATCAGCACCGGTTGGCGGTCGAGCCAGTGACCGAACGGGAGCGCCCGGTCGATCCCCATCGCCACGAACAGGAGTGCGAGGTAAAGCAGTGAGTAGCGGTACATCCCCCAGGCCACAGGCGTGGTGGACCGCTCTCGCAACAGCCGCACGCAGTACCAGAGCAATCGTGCACCAAGGAGCCCAGCCGCAAGGCCGTAGAAGGCTCCCAAGGCCCCAAAGAGGATCGGGATCACCGTCAGGGGGATAAGAATGAGGGTGTAGGTCAGCATCTCGAATTTGGTTCTCTGCTCTCCTTTGACCACCGGCAGCATCGGCACCCCCGCCCGGGCATACTCCGCCCGCTTGATCAGGGCCAGGGCCCAGAAGTGGGGCGGCGTCCAGTAGAAGATGATGGCGAAGAGATAGAGTGCCGCCAGATCCAGGTGCCCGGTCATTGCGGTCCACCCTACCAGCGGCGGAAAGGCCCCGGCGGCCCCGCCGATCACGATATTCTGCGGACTCGATCGCTTGAGCCATACGGTGTAGACGAAAACGTAAAAGAGGAGCCCGCTCAGTGCGAGAATGGCGCTGAGCAGATTCACCCGAAGCCAGAGAACCAGGAACGCCACCACACCGAGGCCGATCCCGAACGCCAAACCGGCCGGGGGACGGATGCGCCCGGCCGGGATCGGCCGCAGTCTGGTGCGGCTCATCTTCTGATCGATGTCCCGGTCGAACCACATGTTGATGGCGTTGGCCCCGCCCGCCATCAGATAGCCGCCCACGATCACCCAGAACACCAACGCAGGGGAGGGAAGTCCGGCTGGAGTGATGAACATCGGCGCGACGGTTGTCACCAGAAGCAAGGAGATGATGCGAGGCTTGGTGAGCGTGACCAGATCGGCCATCGGCGATGGCTCTCTGATTCTGGAACTATCACTGTCGGGCTGACCAGCCGGTGTGCGATTCGACCGGAACACCAGCACCACAAGTGCGGCCCAGAGCAAAGTCCCGATCAGGAGATGCGTGGCCCGGAGTGCCGGCGGCAGAAGGGCCAGTACCATCGAGGCGCCGACTCCGATCTGGGCGACTGTGATTAGAAGGACCAGCGTAGCGGAGCGTACCAGGTGTTGGCCAGCGGGGTCCCGGCGGGCGCGGAGCCGGATGGTGAGCGCCAGCGCCAGGCCAAGGAAGACGAACGCCAGGAAGCGGTGGACCCAGGGCAGAAACGCCAATGGGGCGGCCGGAGGCATCAGTCGGCCACTGCACAGGGGAAAACCGAGGCAGAGGAGACCGGCATTGAGGTTAGCGACATTGGCTCCGAACAGGATCACTATGAACCCCAGCGCCGCGGTCGCGAGCACCCAGGGGTGATCCGGATGGGTTGAGGGGTGGCTTCGGCTGGAGAGCGCCTCACGCGAGTCGCCGGCCCGGAGCGCCGTGATGATGAGCGTCGCCAACAGGATCATGGCGTTGGCCAGGTGGACGATCACCACCGATGGCGGAAGTGACAGCTTGACCGTCACCGCACCCAGGAGAACCTGAACCACTAGAAGCACCAGCGCGAGCGTCGCCGGGTTTCGGAGCCTCGGCTCCCACCGATGCCGGATCCAGGCCACGATCGCCAGAGCCGCCACCAGCAGGCTCACCAGCGCGGCCACCCAGCGATGCCCAATCTCGATCATGGTGGGCAGGTCAAGCGGTGGAAACCAATGGCCGTTGCATCGAGGCCAATGCTCCCCGCAGCCCAGCCCGGACCCAGTGATCCGGACCACCCCACCCAGCACGATCAGGCCGGTGGCCAGGCTCGCGCCGGTCCACGCCAGCCGACGCAGCAGCTCGGAACCTTCTCGATGGGTTTCTTCCATGCTGCCAATATATTTCGCCATGCTTCCCGAACGCGATGCCTGGGGGGAACGGCTCCCGCGGCACCTGGGTCTCTGGAGTGCCGTGGCGGTTCTCATCGGGTCCACCATCGGGAGTGGCATCTTCCGGGTCCCCGCAGGAGTGGCTGAACGGCTCCATTATCCGGGGCCGGTCTTTCTCGCCTGGGTCATCGGTGGGCTGGTGGCCCTCTTCGGGGCGCTTACCTTGGCCGAGCTGGCCGGCGCGCTTCCCCGCTCGGGTGGCGTCTTCGCCTATATTCTCGAGGCGTTCGGCCCCCTCCCCGCCTTCCTCTTCGGCTGGTCCGAGCTCACCGTCATTCGTGCCTCGGCGCTCGGCGCCATCTCAACCATCTTTGCCGAGTACTTGGGACGGTTTATCGCGTTGAGTCCGATGGGAGTGCGGTACGTCGCGGCCCTGGCCGTGGTGTCGGTGGGACTGCTCAACTATCTCGGTGTGAATCGAGCGGCGGTGCTGATGAATCTGTCGACCGTCGCGAAGTACGGCGCACTCGCGGCCCTGGTGCTGCTGGCGTTTACCATGGGGGACGGGAGCTTCTCCCATTTCACCCCGGCGTGGGGGCCCGGGGTGAATCTGTCGCTCATTGCGACGGCGCTCATTGCCATCATGTGGACCTATGATGGGTGGGCCGATCTCTCCTTTATGGGCGGTGAGGTCAAGAATCCTGGCCGGACCCTCCCGATGGCGCTGATCATCGGCACGGCGGGGATACTGCTGATCTATCTGCTGCTGAACGTCGCCTACGTGTATCTGGTGCCCCTGCCCGATATGGCCCACTCTCCCCTAATTGCCGCCACCGCTGCCGAGCGAATCCCGCTGATGGGCCGGTTTGCCGGGCAGGTCATTGCCGCCGTGGTCATGGTCTCCTGCTTCAGCACCCTGATCGGCTCGATGATGACCGGGCCCCGGATCTTCTTCGCCATGGCCGACCGGGGGCTGTTTTTCCAGACCATCGCCCGCGTATCACCCCGGTTCCAGAGTCCTTCCGTGGCGATCTGGCTGGCAACCGGGCTGGGTGTGGTCTACGTGTTACTGAACGATTTCCAGCAACTGGCCGACAAGTTCATCCTGGGGATCTGGCCGTTCTACGCCCTCGCTGTCGGTGCGGTCTTCGTGCTGCGGCGGACTCGGGCCGATCTGGAACGGCCCTACCGGACGTGGGGCTATCCAGCTGTCCCGCTTTTGTTCCTACTCGCGTCACTGGCAATGGTGGTCAACGCGCTGGTGACCGAGCCCAAGGACACCGGGATCACCTTTGGGATCATCCTGGCGGGCGTGCCGGCCTATTATGCCTGGGGGGTTTGGTCGGAGCGGGCAGCGGTACGGGAACGCAAGATGACGGTAGCCGGTGAAGGGGATTGAGGTTTCGCCGCGAGCGCGAGAGGTCGGCCCGCCAATCACGATTTGATGACCGCTATGAGGTGATTTCGATCGCCAAGTCCGCGGCCCGAACGCTGTGCGTGAGCGCGCCGATAGATACGAAATCGGCGCCGGCCTCCGCGTAGTCTCGCACGTTGGCCATGGAGATCCCCCCGGTCGCCTCGATCTCGATGTCCGGCGACAAGGCCCGCGCCCGGCCAGCCCACTCTCCCACGGTCTCCGGCGACTGATTGTCTATCAAAAGCCGGCTCGCGCCGGCCTCGATGGCAAGCTCGAGCTGGTCCACCGATTCGACTTCCACGTATAACGCGGTCGCACCTTTAGCTTTGGCTTCGCGGAGCGCCTTCCCCAGGCCAGTTCCCCCCAGCATCCGCCAATGGTTGTCCTTGACCATGACTTCGTGGGCCAGGTCGGTCCGGTGACGCTGACCGCCTCCGGCCAACACCGCCGCCACATCGAGAGCCCGAAGTCCTGGCGCCGTCTTCCGGGTGTGAAGGATTCGGCAACCGGTTCCCCGTACCGCGTCCACGTACGCCCGGGTGACGGTCGCGATGCCCGACGCGCGCTGGAGAAGATTGAGCATGGGGCGCTCCGCACGAAGGATCTGGGCCAGTTCGCCAGTGATCACACCGATCCGGCTACCCGGAGGAACCACCGCCGTCTCCTTGAGCTTCCATTCTATGGAGCAGCGGCAGGCAGCCGCGACGGCATCGGCGAACGCGGTCCCCGCCAGCACGCCACCATCGCGATACTCGATCTGGCCCTGAGCTTGGGTACCCCTCGGGACGGTGACGGCTGTGGTGATGTCGGTCTCGCCATCCTCGGCGAGCGCGGCGGCGGCGATGCGGTCTGCTTCGGACTGGCGAGGCAAGGAGCAGCTAGCCGAGTGCTACCATGCGATCGATCGCTCGCCGGGCACGAGCGGCGATATCCGGCGGGACGGTGATGTGATACTGATCCAGCACCAGTGAATCCCGGACCCCGGTGAGCGTGATGGTTTTCATGAAGGCGCACACCGCTTCGGGGTCGGCCGGAATGAACTGCTTCTGAGGGGCGAGCTGTTTCATCCGGTGCATGATTCCGGTCTCGGTGGCCACGATGAACCGCTGGGCCGGCCGCTCGGTCACTTTTCGGATCATCCCCTCGGTGGATGCAATGTGGAGTCCCTCGGGGTCGATGTCGCCCATTCCCATGCTGTAGATCAGTTGGCCGGCGCAGCCACATTCCGGATGCACCAAGACCTCTGCGTCGGGATAATCCGCTCGTGCCTGGTTCAGCACCTCCGGCCGGATACCCTTGTGCACGTGGCACTCACCCATCCATACCTCGATCCGGCGATCAGGGCGCATGCGCCGGACATGACTGCCCAGGAAGAAGTCGGGGAGAAACAGGATTCCCTTGTCGGCCGGAATCGCGTCGATCACGTCCAGCACGTTCCCACTGGTGCAGGCATAATCCAGCTCGGCCTTCACCTCAGCCGTGGTGTTCACATATCCCACGGTGATATACCCGGGAAACTGTGCCTTCCACCGGCGGACGTCTTCAGCGGTGATGGTCGCTGCCAGGGAACAGCCGGCCCGGAGGTCGGGTAGGAGAACCCGCTTCTTGGGCGACAGGATGGCGGCGGTCTCCGCCATGAAGTGCACCCCCGCAAAGATGATGACTTCGGCGGAGGTCGCTGCGGCCTGTCGAGAGAGGCCCAGCGAGTCGCCCACGTAGTCGGCGACATCCTGAACTTCGGGGCGTTGATAGTTGTGGGCCAGGACCACGGCGTTACGGGCCTCGGCCAGGCGCCGGATCTCCGATTGGAGTGCGTCCACCTCCTCAGGAGACTCCCGGCTGGGATCGATGATCGGAAGCTCCAGGCGGGAACCGTTGCCCGTCACCGTGGGCGCACTCATACCGCTTCCCGCCTCTTCGACGCCGGCGGATAGTCGGTTCGCCGGTGTCCACCGCGGCTCTCGCGTCTGCCCCGTGCCGCCTGGGTAATCAGGCCGGCTACCAGCAGCTGATTCTGGGTCCTCCACGCTTCGGTTGGAGTGGCGCGGGTCAGCCGCTCCAGCTCCTTCTCTGCATGGAGCAGCGAGGCCTCGCTCCGCTGGAGGCCGACATCCGCGGTCATCACCTCGCGCATCTCCTGGCGGATCGGTTCGCATCCGGAATCGGCGTTGCCGTCTGGCGGGCCTGGTTCGGAGGGCCCGATGGTGGGATCCACGTCGACGGAACGAAGGCTCTGGGCCAGCGACCGGCCAGCGCGGTCGGCGAAGACCAGTCCCTCGAGCAGGGAGTTGGAGGCCAGCCGGTTGGCGCCGTGAACCCCCGTTCGGGCCACCTCGCCCACGGCCCACAGCCCTGGTTTGGTCGTCTTGCCTTCCAGGTCGGTCTCGATGCCGCCCATGGCATAATGAAGTGCCGGAGCCACCGGCAGCAGATCGTGGCTGGGATCGAGACCGAAGCGCGAAAGCATCGCGGTGATGCCGGGGAATCGGGACGGGAAATCGGTCAGCGCCCGCGCATCGAGCCAGGCTCCGCCGGCTGCATCAGCGGCCGCCACTGCCCGGGCTACGACGTCACGGGGGGCCAGCTCACCTCGGGGATCATGATCCAGGGCAAAGCGCTTCCCCGCGCGATCGAGGAGCACGGCACCGGCGCCTCGCACCGCCTCGGAGATCAAGGGCGCCGGGTTCACTCCGGGAAGCTTGAGTGCCGTAGGGTGGAACTGGAGAAACTCGATGTCGCGAAGAATGGCGCCAGCCCGATGCGCCAGGGCCCAGCCGTCGGCCGTGGCGACTTTGGGGTTAGTGGTGACGGCATAGAGCTGACCCACGCCGCCAGTCGCCAGGATGATGGCCGACGCCTGGAGCACCGAGCGGCCGGAGCCTTGGCGGAGCAGGCTGACGCCGGTGACCTGCTCGCCCTCAGTCACCAGGCTGGTAACCTCGGTGTGCTCCAGCAACTGGATCCGCTCGTCATCCCGGACCAGCTGTGCCAGGCACCCGATGAGCGCAGCTCCGGTCCGATCGCCGCCCGAATGGATGATCCGGGGCTTAGTGTGCGCCGCCTCGAGGCCGAAACCCAGCTTCCCATCGGGCCCGCGATCGAACTTGGCCCCCAGCTCCAGCAGCTCGTAGATCCGGTCGGGACCTTCACTGGTGAGAATTCGCACCGCCTCAGGGTCAGCCAGGCCGTCGCTCGCGGCGAGCGTGTCGGCGGCGTGCTGACTCGGGCTGTCTCCCGGTCCCAGCGCCACCGCGATCCCGCCCTGGGCCCACGCGCTGGCGCTATCGCTCAGGCTCTCCTTGGTGACCAGGACGACCGGGATGCCCTCCGATGCCAACCGCCAGGCCGTCCAAAGCCCGGCGATACCGGTACCTACGATGACAGGTTGGGAAGTGGGCATGGATCAAATATAAAGCGGGACAGCGGGGCAGCAGGGATGCGGGGATGCGGGGAAGGGCTATGGTCGTGGAAAACTGATCCTAGATCAGCGGACTGTTATTCTACTTTGCCATCGTGCCAGAGACACTCCCTTTGGATCACCCTCCGATACCGCCTCGATACCAGCACCTCAAATCGTGGGTTGCATGTCATCAGCTCGTGATGATGGTCTACCAAGTCACCTCAATTTGGCCTCGCAAGGAGGAATACGGTCTCATTGCCCAGGCTCGGCGTGCAGCGTATTCGACTGCAGCCAATATCGCTGAGGGCTCTGCCAAACGGGGAAACCGAGAGTTTTGTCGCTTCCTGAATATCGCGTTAGGGTCGATATCAGAACTGTCCTATATCCTCCTACTCGCCAGAGATCTGGGCTATCTGAATCCAGGACAATGGGGAGAAATTGAGGCCATGCGGGATCACGCCGGGCGATTGACCTGGGGACTGTACCGCTCGATTCGTGGCAGATCTGGAGCTGCCTCTTCAGCTCGGAAACCTTGACTGGGTATCGTCGGAGTTAGTCTGCCCCGCTTCCCCGCTTCCCCGCTAAGTCCGCACCCGCGCGAGCAACACCAGGCCTGCAAACAGGAAAAGGACGTTAGGAAACCAGGCCGCCACCACCGGATTGATCAACCCACCGGACCCGACCGCTTTGGTGATCTGAACCAGTAACAGGAAGATCACCGTCGTCCCCAGACTGATTGCCACCCCGACGGCGGCACCAGCCCGATGCGATGTCACTGCGAGCGGCGCGCCGAAGAGCGCAATGATGATGCAGGTCGCCGGCAGTGCCAGCTTGAGCGCCTGATCCACCATGAGCTTGTTGGCATCATTGCCGGATCGCTTCAACGCGTCGATGT